>NZ_CP099959.1:951921-1269228 GCF_040409815.1 Polynucleobacter sp. UK-FUSCHL-C3 | reverse complement strand
CTAATCGCCTGCACTTATCCCGAGTATTAAGAGGGCTGCGCACTAACTCTGACGTATTTAGAGTGATCCGTAATCGCAGTGCCTAAGCAAAGTGACTACGACTCATCGTAGTTCACCCCAACAATATCAATCTCTTTTAACCCTGAAGGAGTTTGTATTTTGACCGTATCCCCCACCTTTGCTTTGATGAGCGCCTTTGCAATCGGCGAGACCCAACTAACATAGCCTCGTTCAAGATCAACCTCATCGACCCCCACGATCCGAATGGTGGTCTCAATCCCTTCAGAGTCGCAGTATTGAACGGTAGCGCCAAAAAATATCTGTTCAGGATCACCACCGTTGGCGATTCGGTCAGAGTTATTAACCACAACGGCGTTTTCTAGGCGTTGGTTTAAGAAGCGAATACGCCGATCGATCTCTCGTAAGCGCTTCTTGCCATAGGTATAGTCCCCATTTTCTGAGCGATCGCCGTTGGATGCAGCCCAATGGACCACCTGAACGATTTCTGGACGCTCCTGATCCAAAAGGTGCAATAACTCCGTTTTGAGGGCTTGATGACCAATGGGGGTAATGTAGTTCTTGCTATCCATGGCATAATTCTGCCTCATGCGGCTGTAGCTCAGTTGGATAGAGTACTTGGCTACGAACCAAGGGGTCGTGGGTTCGAATCCTGCCAGCCGCGCCATATTCCTATTATTTGCCCTCCACGGGCAAATTCCTCAAAGCCTAAATAGTTTGTTTTAATACTAACTATTAGGCTTACCCTTAATAGAATAATCATTTTATTAAGGCTGTTTTCAAATAAAAAGATATTTTCATAATAAACAATTGAAATTACTAAGGGAGATGAAATGGATTTAGGACTTAAAGGAAAAACAGCACTGGTTATCGCCTCAAGCCGAGGTCTTGGTCAAGCCATGGCTGTTGCCTTGGCACGCGAGGGAGTGAAGGTTGCTGTAACCGGTCGCAATGCAGATAGTTTGCAGCAGACTGTTCAGATGATTGAGGCTGTGGGTGGAAAAGCCTTAGCCCTGAATTGGGATCTGGCCAACCTAGATTCGATTGATGCTCATGTGAAAGAGGTAGAGTCAACACTAGGTCCGATTGATATATTGATTAACAATACTGGTGGTCCGCCACCCACGACCGCTACTGGGCAAGACCCACAGTTATGGCAAAAAAGTTTTAATGAAATGGTCTTATCCCTAATGGGCATTACAGACCGAGTATTACCAGGTATGCGTGAACGTAAGTGGGGTAGAGTAATTACCAGCACGACCTCGGGTGCAATTGTGCCAATCAAAAATTTAGTAATCTCTAACACTCTGCGCGCTGCATTATTGGCATGGTCAAAGACCTTGGCAGCCGAGGTTGCTGCAGAAGGTGTTACTGTCAATATTGTCATGCCAGGTCGTGTTGCAACAGATCGTTTACGCCAATTGGATGAGGCGCGTGCTAAGCGCGAGAACATTAGCTATGAACAAGTAGTGAGTGCAAGCCTTAAAACAATCCCGATGGGGCGTTATGGTGATCCTAAAGAATACGGAGATACCGTTGCGTTCTTGGCAAGTACCAATGCTTCTTACATCACTGGATCGGTCATTCGCATCGATGGCGGACAAGTACCGAGTATTTAATTGCCATGTTAACTTTCGCAAAGGAGCTTCGAGCAAAAGAGCTCCTTTGGCTTTTTATAGCCCTCGTTTTATCGGTTGCCGCATTATCTAGCGTCAGCTTTCTGGCCGATCGTTTACAACGTAGTTTTGAGATAGACGGGCGTACTTTACTAGCATCTGATTTATTGATTGCTGCAGATCAGCCTATTTCCGCTCAACTCATTGAGGAAGCAAACGCAAAGAAATTAGGGATTGCGCAAACGGTTGTATTTCCCAGTATGGTTAGCCATGGGGGTGAAAGTAAATTAAGCTCACTCAAGGCGGTTAGTAATGCATACCCATTGCGCGGTACGTTGCAAATTAGTCGTCAGGACACATTAAGCAAAGATAAAGATCTCTCTGTCATTGAGGTCACTGGCATGCCACCCAAGAATACTGTTTGGGTAGATCCGGCAGTATTAATTTCCCTGAAAGCAAAGATTGGGGATCGTCTAATAATCGGTGATCGTCAATTTCAGATTGATGCAGTGATTATTCGGGAGCTCGATCGTGGAGCCGCGTTTATGAATTTTGCGCCTCGCGTGATGATCGCTTTAGATGATTTAGCAAGTACCGGCCTAATCGGGTTTGGAAGTCGGGTTACCTATCGCCTATTACTTTCTGGAAGCGATGCCCAAATAAAGTCTTATCAAACATGGGCAACAGGCTTCATTGAGCAACAAAAACTTCGCGGTATCCGGATTGAGTCTTTAGAGAATGCACAGCCAGTGATGCGCAAGACCCTAGAACGCGCTGAGCGGTTTTTATCGATTGTTGCTTTGATGACCGCATTAATCTGTGCTCTTGCTATTGCTTTAGCTGCAAGACGTTACGTTCTAAAGCAAGCCGATATTAGCGCAGTCTGGAAATGCTTTGGTGCCAGTCAAGGCATGATTTTGCGGAGGCAGTTATACCTCTTGGCAGCCATTGGTTTAGTAGCAAGCTTTTCTGGCGCAGCGATTGGTTGGTTTGCTCAAGAAAGTTTGATGCAGTTACTGGGGGGGTTAATCCGGGGTAATTTACCAGCCCCATCAATTTGGCCTATGGTTTGGAGCATTATTTTTGCCTTATTACTTTTATTAGGATTTGCCGGACCGCCCATGCTCACCTTAAGCCAGATATCGCCACTCCGCTTAGTGCGACGAGAGTTTGGTAGGGTGCCATTTGCCGCTCAGTCGATGGCTGCATTTGGCCTGCTTAGTTGCTTGGCATTAATTTTCTGGGCAACTCGTGATTGGAAATTATTAATTTGGGTCACAGTTTGTTTTGGGTTAGGGGCAATAGCATTTGCAGCCTTAGCTTACTTGGGTCTTTGGAGTCTAGGTCGATTTGCCCAATCTAGTCATTTGGCTAATATTGGTTTTGCTCTTCGCTTTGCTATTAGTGCGCAGTCACGCCGTGCTGCCTTTGCCATGATTCAGGTGAGCTCACTTGCTTTGGCAATCATGGCTCTACTACTGATCTTTCTTCTGCGACAAGATTTGTTGCAGAGTTGGCAAGCAAATGTGCCGGTCGATGCACCCAATCGTTTCTTGATCAATATTCAAAACGATCAACGGCAAACTGTTCGGCAAATGCTAGATACCGGAGGGGTAGGCCAGGTGCAGTTATACCCCATGGTACGAGGTAGACTCACACAAATCAATGGGCGCGAGGTCATGCCCGATCAGTATCAATCCGATAATGCCAAGCGATTAGTGGATCGTGAGTTCAATCTTTCCTATACATCCATTTTTCCGACGGATAATCAATTGGTATCGGGTCGTTGGTTTGGGGAAGATAGTAGGCCACAGATTTCTCTGGAAACCGGCATTGCAAAAACCTTAGGACTAAGCTTGGGCGATCAAATGAGTTTTGATATCGCTGGGCAAACGATTACTGCTCCCATCACCTCTTTACGTAAACTTGATTGGGGATCAATGCAGGTTAATTTTTTCGTGATCTTTCCGCCCGAGGCCTTAAAGAGTTTCCCGCAATCTTGGATTACGTCTTATCACCAAGCGAAGAACTTAGAATCCTTGGATATTCAGTTGGCCCAACGATATCCAAATCTTACGATTGTGGATATTGATAACTCTTTGAGGCAAATTCAGGAAGTTTTAAATCGCTTGGCAAGCGCTCTTGGACTATTGCTTGCATTTACCCTTTGCGCTGCCATTCTGGTGTTATTTGCGGTTTTGGGCTCAACGCAGGATGATCGCTTTCGAGATGCTGCTTTGTTAAAAGCAATGGGCACTTCCAAGCAAACATTAAGTCAATTGGTTTTTATGGAACTCGCAGCGATTGGTTTGATATCAGGCTTGCTCGGCGGTCTTGCGGCTAGTGCTAGTACATGGGCCTTGGGTCGCTATCTCCTAGAAATTGAGTTTTACTCATTTGCGAGCGCAATTGCTCTAGGTATGTTGATTGGCTTGCTGATGAGTTTGATTGCGGGTGCTCAGTTACAACGCAAAATACAAAGCGCAAGCACGATGGATTGCTTGCGCGCAGCATAACTAAGCCTTTGTTGGCACTTGCTCTTTTTTCGGATATCTAGGTAATTCAATCAATTTTGTACCTGCCATTCGATCGGGTAGGCCTTGACGATGTTTGCGATCGATATAAATACTGAGTGGCCATAAGAAAAGAGCCACTACAAAGAGTAGGCTGATGATTTGCCAGCCCCGCAAAGGAAAAGCGGCATGAACTGCTAAGCAGGGCAATAACCAGAGTGAGCCGTATACATAACGCCAGAACGCTTGTTTTTTTTCAGGGCGATAGCCATCTGCAGTGATTAGTTGTATGCGCCAGGTTTGCATCGCAAGAGTTTGACCATTACGGCGCCAATACCAGGTGAAGTAGAGGGCAAGGACCCCATACAGATAGAAGAAGGTGAGCCAGCTTGGGATTGCTATTCCAAAGACAATACCAATGATTAGATTGGGGACCAGGAAGGTGAAGGCAAGAACCCCCAAAAGGATTAATTGCTCGTAGAGATTACAAAAAACCCTTCGCCAAAATCGAGGTGAGGGCAGTGCTTTGAGATCGCTGGGGTTCATCCCCTCAGTTTATTTGATTGTGGGGTTTGATGAGGGGGCACTGGTATTGTTAAGTACCGGCCGAGGTTGGATCGCTGGTGAGCTAACCGCCCCTGTTTTTTTCTGAGCACGTTCTTGTTGGGCTAACTTTTGTTTCTCTTCTTCGCTTAATTGTTGATAGGCCTCCCAAGCAGCCTTTTTTTGCTCTGGCGGAAATTGCAAGCTGGATAAGTAATTATCGCGTGCCATCCGCCGATCTTTTTGGGGAAGCTTTGACCACTCCGACATACGCCCTTGAAGGCGCTCTTGATCTGCAGATGACATCGAGGGGTAGCGATCTGCCACTTTTAACCATTTCACTTTACTATTTTGGTTGAAGGTATTCCAATCAGATTCGAGTGAGGCAAGAACAGTTTGTTGTAACGGACTTAGGTTTGGCCAATCTAACTTTGTTCCCTTTTTTCGCGAGCTACTCTCTTGAGTTTTTTGATTGACGCTTGGCTCTTGGGCTGCGGTAGCCGTGGGAAGAATCAGGCAAGACAAGGTCAGAACATATGCCGAGAGCGCAGCTCTTTTCATGACTAAATTTTCTCGTCTTCCGCTTTTTTCTCTTCCACCTCAGGCTTGGCAACCGTCTTCATTTTTAGATAGGCCATGTAGCCGTTATCTGCAAATGCGTTTGGCGGAACATCGTCGGTTAGAAGGGCGATATCTACTGTAGCGATATCTTTAATCCGCATATCTTCTTGCCATTCGGTAATCGCAATGAGCCCCAACACAACAACTACGAGGGGGATTAGCCATGTGCCAAATGACCAAAGAGGATAATTAGGCCTTGGCGCATTGAGGCGATGGCCTACAGTAGCCATTTGTCGATCTAGGACGAGAATGGACTCTGGTTTGGCACGACCTATTGCTAGAGTTCGTGATTGCAATAGCCGTTCTTGAACAGCGCTATCTAGCTGTTGACTTTGTGAATCCAAGAGCTTGGCAACGCGTTTGCCAAATTGGTCCTCAATGTCTGATTTATGCATTTGGTTGTTTGTTTCCATCTTCACAGCACAATTCCTTTGGCTTTTAAGGCAGCGGCCAAAGTATTGGTGGCCCGGGAACAATGGGTTTTAACGCTTCCCTCGCTGCACCCCATGGCGAGAGCTGTTTCGGCCGTACTTAGCTCATCCCAATAACGCATGAGGAAGGCCTCTCGTTGACGAATTGGCAATTTTGTTATTTCAGCCTCTAGGATAGCCAATAACTGACTTTGTGCGAGCTTTTCCTCCCCGTCTTGGGATATTTGGGCATCATCCCTGATTTCAAGCAGTTCTAGAGGGTCAAAGCTTTCCTCGCCATCTTGACCAGAGCCCAGGGAGGAGAAAGAGGTTTCATAGGTATTGCGGACCTTTTGGCGTCTAAACCAGTCATGAATCCGATTTTGGAGAATTCGGGTGAAGATCAAAGGGAGTTCGCTAGCAGGGCGATCGGCATACTTTTCAGCCAGACTAATCATGGCATCCTGAACAATGTCTAGGGCGCTGGCATCATCCCGAACGGCATAAACAGCCTGTTTAAAGGCCTTTTTCTCAATACTGGCTAGGAAAAGGTTCAGTTCTTGGGCGGATGCCATTCTAAATCTGGGGCTTGCGGGATAGGTTAAAGGAGGACAATTTAGCTTATAAATCGATCTGAATTAAGGGCTTAGCTCGCTCATTCTAGGCTATTGCTTTACAATATAAGGCTTACCGCAAAGAAACCATCCAAGAAGTGGCTTTAATTTTCTGCGCGGCGGTGCCGTTCGAACCCGGACCATAAGTATGGGACAGAACAGCCTAAACAATTTTTTGCCGAAAATTGCAAAGGAAAAGGAAAAATGAATACAACAAGCGCTGAATTTTTAGCTAGCAAAGCTAGTCAAGCCCCAGGTGGGGTAATTTCAGAAAATAATACGCCACCCTCTGGTCCAGAAATGATTGGTGCAGAGATGCTGGTTCATGCTCTCCATGCTGAAGGCGTGGAATACGTCTGGGGCTATCCTGGCGGAGCAGTTCTCTTTATTTATGACGAGATATTCAAGCAAGATAAGTTTGAACATATACTTGTACGCCATGAGCAAGCTGCTGTGCATGCTGCTGATGGTTATGCCCGTGCAACCGGTAAGGTTGGTGTTGCACTTGTAACCTCAGGTCCTGGAGTGACCAATGCGGTTACTGGTATTGCTACTGCATATACCGATTCGATTCCCATGGTGATCATTACCGGCAACGTGCCAACCTATGCTATTGGTGAGGATGCTTTCCAAGAAGCGGATACCGTTGGTATTACGCGTCCGATCGTAAAACATAACTTTCTAGTAAAAGACGTTAAAGATCTTGCTTTGACCTTAAAGAAGGCATTTCATATTGCGCGCACTGGCCGACCTGGCCCGGTCTTAGTGGATATTCCAAAGGATGTATCGGCAACTAAGGGCGCGTTTGTTTACCCAGACACTCTCAATATGCGTTCCTACAATCCAGTGGTTAAGGGTCATAGCGGACAAATTCGGAAAGCTGTTTCTCTGCTGCAAGAGGCGGAACGCCCGTACATTTATACCGGTGGCGGCATCATCATGGCAGAAGCTGCTCCCCAATTAAAAGAGTTTGCTGAGCTGTTAGGTTACCCAGTCACCAATACATTGATGGGCTTGGGAGGATTTCCAGGTACTCACCAGCAGTTTGTTGGTATGCTCGGAATGCATGGTACCTACGAGGCCAATATGGCTATGCAGCACTGCGATGTATTGATTGCAATTGGCGCGCGTTTTGATGATCGTGTAATTGGTAACCCAGCGCACTTTGCAAGCCATCCACGCAAAATTATTCATATTGATATTGATCCGTCTGTGATCTCTAAGCGCGTCAAGGTCGATGTGCCAATCGTCGGCGACCTCAAAGAGATCTTGGCAGATATGTCAGCACAGATTCGGAGTGCGCCTGCCCGAAAGAATCAAGCGAAGGTTAAAGCCTGGTGGGATCAGATTGCACAGTGGCAAACAAAAGATTGTCTTAAGTACGATCGTGAGTCACAAATTGTGAAGCCGCAGTATGTGGTTCAAAAACTTTGGGAGTTAACAAAAGGTGATGCGTATGTTTGCTCCGATGTAGGTCAACACCAAATGTGGGCGGCCCAGTTCTATAAGTTTGATGAACCTCGTCGCTGGATTAACTCAGGTGGTCTTGGCACGATGGGTGTTGGCTTGCCCTATGCCATGGGGATTAAGAAAGCCTTCCCTGATAAAGAGGTGGTCACCATCACGGGTGAGGGTTCCATACAAATGTGTATTCAAGAACTCTCTACGCTCACGCAATACAACACGCCAATTAAGATTGTGTCCTTGAATAATCGTTACTTAGGTATGGTTCGTCAATGGCAGGAACTTACCTATAGCAAACGTTATTCCAGCTCATATATGGATTCTTTACCGGACTTTGTGAAGCTTGCGGAGGCTTATGGGCATGTCGGTATGCGGATTGAGACCAAGGCTGATGTTGAGCCAGCACTTAAAGAGGCCCTAAAACTTAAGGATAGAACTGTATTTATGGATTTCCAGATCGATCCAGAGGAAAATGTTTGGCCAATGGTGCAAGCTGGCAAGGGCATTAGCGAGATGTTGCTTGGAAGTGAGGATTTGTAATGCGCCACATTATTTCTGTATTGCTGGAGAATGAACCTGGCGCTTTATCACGGGTGGTTGGTCTTTTCTCAGCGCGCGGTTACAACATTGAGACCTTAAGCGTTGCACCTACTGAAGATCCATCACTATCGCGTATGACGATTGTGACCATTGGCTCTGATGATGTGATTGAACAAATCACAAAACATCTAAATCGCTTGGTTGAGGTTGTTAAGGTTTTTGATTTGACAGAGGGGGCGCATTTAGAGCGCGAGCTCATGATGATTAAAGTCCGTGCAGTTGGTAAAGAGCGAGAAGAGCTCAAGCGCACCGCCGATATTTTTAGAGGACGCATTATTGATGTGACCGATAAAAGTTACACCATTGAGCTGACTGGTGTGAGTAGTAAGCTCGATGCATTTATCAGCGCAATTGATCGTGCATCCATTCTTGAGACAGTGCGTTCAGGTGGATCAGGTATTGGTCGCGGTGAACGGATTCTCAAGGTTTAATTTCAATTATTCTTCGTTTAATTTAAGGAAAAAGTATGAAAGTTTTTTATGACAAGGACGCCGATCTGTCCCTGATCAAAGGTAAAAAAGTAACGATCATTGGTTACGGTTCACAGGGTCATGCGCATGCACAGAACTTGAACGACTCAGGCGTGAAGGTGACGGTTGGTTTGCGTAAAGACGGCGCCTCATGGAAAAAAGCAGCTAATGCTGGCTTGCAGGTGAAAGAGGTTGCTGAGGCTGTGAAGGATGCCGATGTGGTCATGATGCTTCTACCAGATGAGCAAATCGGTGAAGTCTATAAGAGTGAAGTGCATGGCAATATGAAGCAGGGTGCAGCCCTAGCATTTGCTCATGGCTTTAATGTGCATTATGGACAAGTGGTGCCACGGGCTGATTTGGATGTCATCATGATTGCTCCAAAGGCTCCAGGCCATACTGTACGCAGCACCTACACCCAAGGCGGCGGTGTTCCGCATCTCATCGCTGTATATCAAGATAAATCGGGTGCAGCACGTGATTTAGCACTTTCCTATGCAACTGCTAATGGTGGTGGTCGTGCTGGCGTGATTGAAACTAATTTCCGCGAAGAAACCGAAACGGATTTGTTCGGTGAGCAGGCAGTGCTTTGTGGCGGTACCGTTGAGTTAATCAAAGCAGGATACGAGACCTTAGTAGAAGCAGGCTACGCACCAGAAATGGCGTACTTTGAGTGTTTGCATGAGCTCAAGTTAATTGTTGACCTGATTTACGAAGGCGGCATCGCTAATATGAACTACTCGATCTCGAATAATGCCGAGTACGGTGAGTACGTAACGGGTCCCAAGATAGTAACGGAAGAGACAAAAAATGCGATGCGTAAAGCATTACATGATATTCAGACGGGTGAGTATGCTAAGAGCTTTATCCTTGAAAATCGGGCTGGCGCTCCAACTCTCATGTCACGTCGTCGCTTAACGGCTGACCATGAGATCGAGGTGGTAGGTGCAAAACTCCGTGCCATGATGCCTTGGATTGCAAAGAACAAATTAGTAGATCAATCCAAGAACTAATTTAGAGAAAGTAGATCAACTTATGATGTATCCACACCCCATCATCGCTAAAGAGGGATGGTTGTATTTGGTAGTGATCGGGGTGCTTGCATTTATCGTGCATCGCATTGGTGGACTCTTTTGGTCTTGGCCCCTCTGGCTATTTTTTGTCTTCACCCTCCAGTTTTTTCGTGATCCGCAACGCATTGTTCCCTTGGGTAAAGACCTGGTTATCTCTCCAGCCGATGGAAGGATCGTAGTGGTTGAGAAAGCACACGATCCTTATGCTAATCGTGAGGCATTGAAGATTAGTGTTTTTATGAATGTATTCAATGTGCATTCCAATCGCTGTGCTGTGAGCGGCTTGATTAAACAGGTGACTTACTTTCCTGGTAAGTTCTTTAATGCCAGTATTGATAAAGCTTCGACTGAGAACGAGCGCAATGCGGTGGTGATTGATGCGAACGGCAAAATAGTAACCCTGGTTCAAATTGCTGGTTTAGTAGCGCGTCGTATTCTTTGCTACATCCACGTCAATGATCGAGTTAAGCGGGGAGAGCGTTACGGCTTTATTCGGTTTGGTTCACGGGTAGATGTTTATTTACCCTTAGAGGCAGAGCCATTGGTCAGTGTTGGTGAAAAAATATTTGCAACGAATACTGCTTTAGCCCGCCTACCAGGCTTGGATTAATCGATGTTGCCACGCCGTAAATTTCGTCAAGATCGTCTCCGTTTTTTAAGGAGTAGAAACGTACGACGCGATGATTGGGACGGCAATGACGAGTCGCTTGATGAGGATCCCATCTCCTTGCCCGCAAGACCGCGCAGTAAAAGTATTTATTTATTGCCTAATGCATTTACGACGGCAGCGTTATTCTGTGGATTCTTTGCAATCGTAAACGCCATGAACCATCGTTTTGAGGTCGCAGCCATTGCTATTTTTGCTTCCTTGGTCTTAGACGGTATGGATGGACGCATTGCCCGCATGACCAATACGCAAAGTGCTTTTGGTGAGCAATACGACTCATTAGCTGATATGGTCTCTTTTGGAGTAGCCCCCGCCTTGGTGGCGTATGAGTGGGTCTTAAAAGATCTTGGTAAGTGGGGCTGGTTGGCTGCCTTTACGTATTGTGCTGGAGCTGCTTTACGCTTAGCCCGCTTTAATGCCAACATTGGTGTGGTCGATAAGAAATTTTTTCAGGGCCTTCCCAGCCCGGCTGCCGCTGCTTTAATTGCCGGTTTTATTTGGCTAGCGGATGACAATAAGATTCCGGTTAAGGATTCAGCAATTCCGATCGTGACCTTTTTCATCACCATCTATGCGGGACTCACGATGGTATCGAATGCACGTTTCTATAGCGGTAAGGCTTTGGATGTTCGCTACCGCGTCCCTTTTTGGGTTATGGTGTTAGTGATTCTAGGCTTTGTCCTGATATCTACAAATCCACCCCTCACCTTATTTGGTGTATTCGTGGTGTACGCCTTATCGGGTTACGTGCTGTGGCTTTGGGAGAGGGCAACAGGACGTCGAATTGGTGGGGAAACCACAGCCATCCACAAATCAGATTAAATGCGGTATAGTTAAGTCATGTTATTGAAACCAAGCGCGCTTTTACTACTTCTACTGGCACTGGGCCTTAGGCTCGGGGCGGGTCGCGCTTAGCAAAATGAATTCGTAGTTACTAGCTAACCAACCAGCCCCAGCCAAACAGCTGGGGTTTTTGTTTATGGAACTGTGCAGTTAAAGAGGAAATACTATGGGCGACAAATTAATTATTTTTGATACCACCTTGCGAGATGGTGAGCAATCACCCGGTGCATCCATGACTCGTGACGAAAAAGTGCGGATTGCACGTCAGCTTGAGCGCTTGCGCGTGGATGTGATTGAAGCTGGTTTTGCAGCGAGTTCCGAAGGCGACTTTGCTGCTATTAGCGCAGTTGCCGCCGCTGTGAAAGACTCTATTGTTTGCTCCTTAGCTCGAGCTAATGAGGCTGATATCACGCGCGCAGCCGATGCCCTAAAGCCTGCTCAAGCTAAACGGATTCATGTGTTTCTGGCAACCAGTGCCTTACATATGGAAAAGAAATTACGAATGACCCCTGATCAGGTATTCGAGCAGGCGAAGAAATCAATTCGTTTTGCTAGAAATTTGGCAGGCGATATCGAGTTTTCTCCCGAAGACGGCTATCGCTCAGATATGGATTTCTTATGCCGAGTTTTGGAGTCAGTAATCGCTGAGGGTGCAACGACCATCAATGTTCCTGATACCGTGGGCTATGCAGTTCCTGAGTTGTATGGCGAGTTCATCAAAACTTTGCGTACGCGGATACCAAACTCAGATAAGGCGATTTGGTCTGTGCATTGCCATAATGATTTAGGTATGGGGGTAGCGAATTCCTTGGCAGGAGTTCATATTGGGGGTGCCCGTCAAGTGGAGTGCACTATCAATGGTCTTGGCGAGCGTGCTGGTAATACCTCTTTAGAGGAAATTGTGATGGCAGTTCGTACCCGTAAGGATTTCTTTAAATTAGAGTTAGGCATTGATACGAAACAAATTGTGCCGGCATCTAAATTGGTTTCACAAATTACTGGTTTTGTAGTGCAGCCTAATAAAGCAGTTGTCGGTGCGAACGCATTTGCTCATGCCTCTGGGATTCATCAAGATGGTGTTTTGAAAGCACGGGATACCTACGAGATTATGCGTGCCGAGGATGTGGGTTGGGCAACCAATCGGATCGTGCTTGGTAAGTTATCTGGGCGGAATGCCTTTAAGCAACGTATTCAGGAGTTAGGCATTGTCTTGGACTCCGAGAGTGAGCTTAACGATGCCTTCGCACGTTTTAAGGCATTGGCTGATCAAAAAGCAGAGATCTTTGATGAGGACATTACCTCTTTGATGTCAGATTCATCCATAACCGACCAGGGTGAGTACTTTAGTTTTGTATCCTTAAACCAACATTCTGAGACCGGTGAGAAGCCAACAGCGAAAGTCGTGTTCAAGATGGGCGGTAAGGATGTGCATTCGGAGTCTGAGGGCAATGGTCCTGTCGATGCTACTTTGCATGCGATCGAGACCGAGGCGAAGAGTGGCGCCGAGTTATTGTTGTATTCCGTTAATGCGATTACATCGGGTACGGAATCACAAGGGGAGGTCACTGTGCGTCTCTCAAAGGGCGGGCGGATTGTGAATGGCGTCGGCATGGATCCAGACATCATTGCAGCGTCGGCCAAAGCCTATTTGGCGGCTTTGAACAAATTGCATGATCCCAACGCGATTAAGCTCAACGCGCAAATGGCCCCATAAATTTATAAGTTATTGATTTATATAGATTTATACAATGCCTAGCCCATGCCCTCATAAAAAGAGGGTTGGGTCTGTTAGAATGCTGAGGCTTTGATTTATAAAGCATTTTTATTAACACGGCATATCGGGTGCAAGCTCGAGTGTTCGCACGTATGGAGTATGAATATGGCAGTTGCAGACATTAATAAGGCGGAAATCGTCCAGCAAAACGCGCGTGACGCAAACGATACGGGTAGCCCAGAAGTTCAAGTGGCTTTGTTAACCGCTCGTATCAACGAACTTACCCCCCATTTCAAGGCAAACGCAAAAGATCATCACAGCCGTCGTGGCTTGTTGAAGATGGTCTCGCGCCGCCGCCGTCTCTTGGATTACCTCAAGGGCAAAGATCTGGACCGTTATCGCGCGCTGATCGACAAACTCGGCTTACGTAAGTAACTTCCGACTGTTTTTGTCAGCATTGCAATGAAGTAGGGCTCTTGCCAAATGGGCGGGGCTTTACTTTGAGTGGTTCTAGATGACCGGCTTCTAGGGATCGTGTCATTCCAATGAACTTCTTGAGGAAGAGGTTCATTGGAATGGCATCCCAATTGGGTTTTTCTATCAATCACTCCAGTGATATCGCGGCGCTGCTTATCCGCGAAGTATTTATTTGGAGAAAACGATGTCAATATTTAATAAAGTAGTAAAAACTTTCCAATGGGGTCAGCATACTGTCACCATGGAAACTGGCGAAATTGCTCGCCAATCGAGCGGCGCTGTCATGCTCAATATGGATGACACGGTTGTCTTAGCAACCGTAGTGGGTGCAAAGACCGCTAAGGCTGGTCAAGACTTTTTCCCTTTGACCGTTGATTACATTGAGAAGACCTATTCCGCAGGAAAAATCCCAGGTGGATTCTTTCGACGTGAAGGACGTCCATCTGAAGGCGAGACCTTAACCTCTCGCTTAATCGATCGTCCCATTCGTCCATTATTTCTAGAAGGCTTCTACAATGAAGTTCAAGTGGTTGTTCATGTAATGTCGATCAATCCAGATGTGCCCGCCGATATTCCTGCTTTGATCGCGTCCTCTGCTGCACTCGCTATCTCAGGTATCCCATTTAATGGCCCAATGGGCGCTGCTCGTGTTGGTTACCGAGATGGTCAATACTTATTGAATCCAAATCGCTCAGAGCAAACCACTAGCGAGCTAGATTTAATAGTAGCAGGCACTCAAGCAGCCGTATTGATGGTTGAGTCTGAGGCTCAGCAGTTATCTGAGTCTGTGATGTTGGGCGCCGTCGTGTATGGCCATGAGCAAGCGCAAATTGCTATTAATGCTATTCAAGAACTAGTCCGTGAGGCCGGTAAGCCAGAGTGGGATTGGAAGCCTGCTGCTAAAAATGAGGGACTGATTGCTAAATTACAAAGCTTGGCTGAAGGCCCACTGCGTGAGGCGTATCAAATTCGTCAGAAGCAAGCCCGCTCTACTAAGATCAAAGAAGTAGTTGCTAATGTGATGACCCAATTGTCTGCGGATGGTGAGGTCGACGAAGTCGAGGTAGGTAATCTTTTATTTGAGATCGAAGCGAAGATCGTTCGTAGTCAGATTTTGAATGGTGAGCCACGGATTGATGGCCGCGATACACGCACTGTTCGTCCCATTGAGATTCGGAATGGCGTATTGCCCCGCACACATGGCTCTGCACTCTTTACTCGTGGTGAGACTCAAGCGCTGGTTGTTGCTACTTTGGGTACCGCACGCGATGAGCAAATTATTGATGCACTAGAGGGTGAGTATCGTGATCGCTTTATGTTCCACTACAACATGCCTCCATTCGCAACTGGCGAGACTGGTCGCGTAGGTACGCCAAAGCGTCGTGAGATTGGTCATGGTCGTTTAGCAAAACGTGCCTTGATTCCAGTGTTGCCGAGCTTAGAAGATTTTGCTTACAGTATTCGTTTGGTCTCAGAGATTACTGAATCCAATGGTTCGTCTTCCATGGCATCGGTATGTGGTGGTTGCTTAGCATTGATGGACGCAGGCGTGCCTGTTAAAGCACACGTTGCTGGTGTCGCAATGGGTCTGATTTTGGATGGCAATCGCTTTGCAGTATTAACCGACATCTTGGGTGATGAGGATCACTTGGGCGATATGGACTTTAAGGTTGCTGGTACCGCAAATGGTATTACTGCCCTACAGATGGATATTAAGGTGCAGGGTATTACCAAAGAAATTATGCAAGTTGCATTAGCGCAAGCTCAAGAAGGACGTTTACACATCCTTAGCAAGATGCAAGAGGCAATGGGTTCTGTGCGCACTGAGCTATCAGAGCACGCACCCCGTATGGTGAGCTTTAAGATTCATCCAGACAAGATCCGTGAGGTGATTGGTAAAGGTGGTGCAACGATTCAGGCTTTGACTAAAGAGACCGGTTGCAGCATTGACATTAAAGATGATGGCACCGTAACAATTGCCTCTACGAGCGCTGAAGGAATGGCGGAAGCAAAGTCACGCATTGAGGGCATTACCGCTGAAGCAGAAGTTGGCAAAATATACGAAGGCCCAGTTGTTAAGCTTCTCGAGTTTGGCGCATTAGTCAATATCCTCCCTGGTAAGGACGGTCTCCTGCATATCTCCGAGATCTCCGATGAGCGTGTCAAAGACGTCAAGGACCATTTGCAAGAAGGTCAAATTGTGCGAGTTAAGTTATTGGCTGCTGATGAACGTGGCCGTCTACGACTTTCCATGAAGGCGCTCTTAGCTCAAGATGGTGGTGCAAGTAATTCAGAAATGAGTGCAAGCTCCAACGAGACCACCTAAACGCAGGAGATTTGCAATGCGCGTGATGGAGATTCGGGAATTTGGTGCACCGGAGATGTTGGTCAAAGCAGAACGACCGGATCCGGTAGTGCCTGCTTCAGGCTCGGGAGAGATATTAATTCGGGTGAAGGCATCAGGCATTAATCGTCCTGATGTTTTGCAACGAAAAGGGCACTATCCCGTTCCTGCTGGCGCATCCGATATTCCTGGCTTGGAAGTTGCCGGAGAAGTTATTGGTGGTGATTTGGCACACAGCGATAACAGTCTGGGTTTAAAGATAGGCGACCGGGTTTGTGCATTGGTTCAGGGTGGTGGCTATGCCGATCTTTGCATTGCACCAATCGCACAATGCTTACCTTACCCAAACGGCTTTAGTGATGTTGAGGCAGCATCACTTCCAGAAACTTTCTTTACCGTGTGGAGCAATGTCTTTCAGCGTGGCCAGCTTAGCGCTGGAGAAACTTTATTAGTTCAGGGTGGCTCAAGCGGGATTGGTGTGACCGCCATCATGCTGGCTAAGGCCATGGGTCACCGTGTTTTTGTAACGGCTGGTAACGATGAAAAATGTGCTGCTTGTATCAAACTCGGCGCAGATGTGGCGATCAACTATAAAACTCAAGACTTTGTGGAAGAGGTTAAGAAGGTCACCAATGGCAAAGGTGTTGATGTGATTTTAGATATGGTCACAGGCACCTACTTGCAACGAGAAATTGACTGTCTTGCAGATGATGGACGTATCGTGGTGATTGCGATTATGGGTGGCTCCAAATCAGAGGTCAATACAGGTCAGATATTGCGCCGTCGTTTGACTGTGACAGGTTCAACACTAAGGCCACGCCCAGTGTCATTCAAGCGTCAGATTGCCAAAGAGCTTTATGAGCATGTATGGCCCTTGCTCAATTCGGGCGCATTAAAGCCAGTAATTTATAAAACATTTTCCCTGGAACAGGCTGCTGATGCCCATCGTTTGATGGAGTCTAGTGAGCATGTCGGGAAAATTATTCTGACTGCGTAATTCGGATCAACCATGCGCGCACTCACTGTCATCGGTAATTGGAAGATGAATGGCAGTCTTTCTATCAATCAAGCATGGATGCAATCGGTTGGCGAAGGTATGCAATGCGGTATGCCTGCGGGTCGTCGTTTTGGTGTGTGTGTTCCATTCCCTTATTTACATCAGTGCTCACAATTATTAGCAAGTAGTCAGCTTCTGCTTGGGGCTCAGGATGTTTCTGCGCATGAGTCAGGTGCATATACGGGTGAGGTCAGTGCGGTAATGCTTCAAGAGATGGGTGTCCGTTTTGCAATCGTTGGTCATTCCGAACGGCGCATGCAGTACGGCGAAGCAAATGAAACGATTGCACTGAAGGCAGGAGCCGCTTTGGATCATGAGATTACACCTATTATTTGTGTAGGCGAGACTGCTGATGAACGAAATTCTGGGCGTGCGATTGAGGCCGTGAGGCGTCAAGTTGCTAGCCAAGTCAGTACCTTACAAGATCGCTTGGTTGATTGTTTAATTGCCTATGAACCTATTTGGGCTATCGGCACAGGTAAAGTTGCGAGCGCTCAAATGGCTCAAGATATGCATCGGGCTATTCGTCTACAGTTAGCAGAGTTTGATCATGACGTGTCAGCGCATATTGGGATTATTTATGGGGGTAGCGTGCGCGCAGATAATGCAACTGAGTTATTTGCAATGCCCGATATAGATGGCGGTTTAGTAGGCGGATCATCCTTGGATGCCCAAGAATTTTTAGCAATTTGCCGAGCATAGTTTGCTTGACGAACTAACTGATTTATTTATGGAGAAATTATATGGAGTGGCTTAAAACTTTATTTGTTGTGTTGCAGGTGGTCTCAGCCTTGGCCATTATTGGTTTGGTACTAATCCAACAGGGTAAGGGCGCTGATATGGGTGCTGCTTTTGGATCTGGGTCCTCGGGAAGTGTTTTTGGTGCTTCAGGTTCTGCCAATTTTCTATCGCGCACTACCGCTGTGTTTGCTGTTATCTTTTTTGTGAGCACGCTTGGTATCACCTGGTTGGGTAGTAAAAAGCCTGTTGAGTCAGGGGTTTTATCAAACTCAACCCTGCCAGCAGTAGCGCCTGCTCAGCAGGGTAGTCAATCTGTTCCAGCACCTGCAGCGGCAGGGGGTACAGAGCCAGCAAAGCCGGTCGTACCAAAGTAATTGTGACCCATTAAAAAGGGTGCAATGCAGTAGAATCGTGGGTTGTTGTAGGGCTTTTCCAAGATGCCGACGTGGTGAAATTGGTAGACACGCTATCTTGAGGGGGTAGTGGCTTAGGCTGTGCGAGTTCGAGTCTCGCCGTCGGCACCAATATGGATTAGTTTTGTTCGGGAATTCTTGGAGTCTTTGTCGTAAATCAAGAGTTCATTTATTGAAATCGTACATAATTTTTTTGTGTTTTTGGAATAAAACTGACGCAGGATAGAAGTTGAACCTTTCAAATTACTTCCCAGTGCTGTTGTTCATACTTGTCGGTATCGGTGTGGGATTGGCTCCTATTATTCTCGGTAAAGTTTTAGCTCCCTCCAAACCTGATTCAGAAAAAGTTTCTCCATACGAGTGCGGCTTTGAGGCCTTCGAAGATGCTCGTATGAAATTCGATGTGCGTTATTACCTCATCGCCATCCTCTTCATTTTGTTTGATCTCGAAACTGCATTTTTATTTCCCTGGGGTGTTGCCTTGAGGGATATTGGCTGGGAAGGCTACTTTGCGATGGTTGTTTTCTTGCTTGAATTCATTATTGGTTTTGTCTATATCTGGAAAAAGGGCGCCCTTGATTGGGAGTAAGCGTAGATGGCACTTGAAGGTGTTCTAAAACAAGGTTTCGTTACTACCTCGGCAGATCAGTTAATCAACTGGACCAGGACTGGCTCTTTATGGCCTATGACCTTTGGTTTGGCATGCTGTGCTGTTGAGATGATGCACGCTGGTGCATCACGCTATGACCTAGATCGTTTTGGTGTTGTGTTTCGTCCTTCTCCACGCCAATCGGATTTAATGATTGTGGCGGGCACTCTCTGCAATAAGATGGCACCCGCTTTGCGTAAGGTTTATGATCAAATGCCTGAGCCTCGTTGGGTTCTATCCATGGGTTCTTGTGCCAATGGCGGTGGTTACTATCACTATTCGTATTCTGTGGTGCGCGGTTGCGATCGTATCGTGCCTGTCGATGTTTATGTCCCTGGTTGCCCGCCCACAGCAGAGGCACTGATTTACGGAATTATTCAGTTACAAGCCAAGATTGGTCGCACCAGCACGATTGCGCGTAAGGGTTGAGATGTCAGAGCGCTTAGAGCAACTTCGTCAACAGTTAGACCGTGCGCTTGGTGATCGTATGAAGAGTTCTGTGATCGCGCACAATGAGCTAACGATTGTGCTTGATGCGGCACACTATGCCGAAGCAGCCAAGTTGTTACGTGATGACCCCAGCCTCTCGTTTGAGCAGTTAATAGATCTATGTGGTGTTGACTACAAAGATTATGCAGATGGAGCGTGGAGTGGTCGACGATTTGCGGTCGTGAGTCACTTACTGTCTGTAAAACACAATCAACGCTTAAGGGTTAGAGTATTTGCGCCCGACGATGACTATCCATTGCTTGCATCAATGGTGCCGATCTGGAACTCTGCTAATTGGTTCGAGCGTGAGGCATTTGATTTGTTTGGCATCTTGTTTGATGGACACGATGATTTGCGTCGCATCCTTACTGATTATGGCTTTATTGGTCACCCTTTCAGAAAAGACTTCCCAGTATCGGGCACTGTAGAGATGCGCTATGACCCTGAGTTAAAGCGCGTAGTCTATCAGCCAGTTACGATCGAGCCTCGCGAGGTAACACCCCGAGTGATTCGTGAAGATCAATATGGTGGATTAAACTAATGGCTGAGATTAAGAACTACACCCTTAATTTTGGACCACAGCATCCTGCTGCTCATGGTGTATTGCGCTTGGTGCTAGAGCTTGATGGCGAAGTGATTCAGAGAGCAGATCCGCATATTGGCTTATTGCATCGCGCTACCGAGAAATTAGCCGAGACTAGAACCTGGATCCAAAACGTTCCCTATATGGATCGCTTGGATTACGTCTCAATGATGGTGAATGAGCATGCCTATGTAATGGCTATCGAGAAGTTATTGGATGTAGAAGTGCCGATTCGGGCGCAATACATTCGGGTTATGTTTGATGAGCTTACCCGACTACTTAACCATTTACTCTGGGTTGGATGTCACGGTCTTGACGTTGGTGCGATGGCAATATTCTTATATGCCTTCCGAGACCGTGAAGATATTTTTGATATGTATGAAGCAGTATCTGGTGCACGGATGCACGCTGCTTACTATCGCCCCGGGGGTGTATATCGCGATCTTCCTGAGCAGATGCCTCAGTATACGAAGTCAGCCATCCGAAGTGAGGGGGCTGTTAAGCGTTTAAATGAGAACCGTAGTGGGTCTTTGTTAGATTTCATTGAAGATTTTAGTAATCGTTTTCCTGCCAATGTCGATGAGTACAACAACCTCTTAACTGATAACCGAATTTGGAAGCAGCGCCTGGTAGGTATTGGCGTTGTGACACCAGAGCGAGCATTGCAAATGGGCTTTACTGGCCCAATGCTGCGCGGTTCTGGCATCGAATGGGACTTGCGCAAGAAGCAACCCTATGAGGTCTATGACAAGTTGAACTTTGATATCCCCGTGGGTGTGAATGGCGATAGTTATGACCGCTATTTAGTTCGCATGGAGGAGATGCGTCAATCCAATCACATTATTGCCCAGTGTGTGAAATGGTTACGCGCTAATCCTGGGCCAGTCATGAGCGATAACCATAAAGTAGCCCCT
This sequence comes from Polynucleobacter sp. UK-FUSCHL-C3, assembly GCF_040409815.1. NCBI lineage: Bacteria > Pseudomonadati > Pseudomonadota > Betaproteobacteria > Burkholderiales > Burkholderiaceae > Polynucleobacter > Polynucleobacter sp. UK-FUSCHL-C3. The sequence continues at coordinate 1,248,395 of NZ_CP099959.1, read as the reverse complement.
CCTAATCGAGTGGACATGAAGACCAATATGGAAGAACTGATTCATCACTTCAAACTATTCACCGAAGGTATTCATGTGCCAGCAGGTGAAGCGTATGCTGCTGTTGAGCATCCAAAGGGTGAGTTCGGTATTTATCTCATGTCGGATGGTGCCAATAAGCCATATCGCTTGAAGATTAGGGCTCCCGGCTTTGCGCATTTAGCTGCCATGGATGAGATGTCGCGCGGTCACATGATTGCTGATGCGGTCACCATTATTGGTACTCAAGACATTGTGTTTGGTGAGATTGATCGATAAATGAATGCCATGAACTCTATCTTCTCCTCCAAAACTCTCGCTGAGATGGATCGCAATATTGCTAAGTATCCGCCTGAGCAAAAACAATCAGCCGTTATGGCATGTCTGATTGCTGCTCAAGAAGAGCATGGTTGGGTATCCCCGGCCATCATCGCAGAAGTTGCCGGCATTCTGGATATGCCGACCATTGCGGTAGAAGAGGTCGCTACTTTTTATAATATGTATGAGACCAAGCCCATCGGTCAGTTCAAGTTAGTAATTTGTACTAATTTGCCATGCCAACTCTCGCATGGCGAAGAAGCAGCCGATTACCTCAAGAAAAAATTAGGCATTAACTTTAATGAGACCACTTCCTGCGGTACTTTTACCCTCAAAGAGGGGGAGTGCATGGGCGTATGCGGGGACTCCCCCGTGTTACTCGTTAATAATCATCGGATGTGCAGTTTTATGAGTCACGACAAGATCGATGCTCTCCTAGACGAGCTGAAGTCTCAAGCTAAAAAGGGAGTCTCGGCATGAGTAGTTTGCACAGTCGGCATATTAAGCCCTTAATTCTGGCTGGTTTGGACGGTCAAAACTGGCGTCTCAAAGATTATGAGGCGCGTGGTGGTTATCAGCAATTAAAGCGCATCTTGAGCGAGAAAATTACCCCCGAAGCAGTCATTGCTGAAGTAAAAGCCTCAGCATTACGTGGCCGTGGCGGCGCTGGATTTCCAACCGGCTTAAAGTGGAGCTTCATGCCTAAGAACTACCAAGGCGTGAAATACTTAGTTTGCAATAGCGATGAAGGTGAGCCCGGCACATTTAAAGACCGAGACATCATGCGTTATAACCCGCATGCCCTGATCGAAGGCATGATCATTGGGGCCTATGCGATGGGTATCTCTACAGGATATAACTATATTCATGGTGAGATCTGGGAGGTGTATGAGCGGTTTGAAGAAGCTCTAGAAGAAGCACGCGCTGCTGGCTATCTTGGCCAGTCAATTATGGGGAGCGAACTTCACTTTCAATTGCATGCCGTACCCGGATTTGGTGCCTATATCTGCGGTGAGGAAACAGCTCTTCTAGAGTCTCTAGAAGGTAAAAAGGGTCAGCCACGCTTTAAGCCACCATTCCCTGCCAACTTTGGTTTGTATGGCAAACCGACCACTATTAATAACACCGAAACCTTTGCAGCAGTACCTTTTCTGTTAGCAATAGGTTCTGAGGCTTATCTCAAATTAGGTAAACCCAATAATGGCGGCACCAAGATATTCTCGGTTTCAGGGGATGTTACCTACCCTGGTAATTATGAGATTCCATTGGGCACCCCATTTGCAGAGTTACTAAAGCTCGCAGGCGGCGTTCGCAATGGTAAGCAGTTGAAGGCGGTTATTCCAGGCGGTTCATCCGCACCGGTCCTGCCCAGCAACATCATGATGGATATCACCATGGACTACGATGCAATCTCCAAGGCTGGATCGATGTTGGGTTCGGGCGCAGTCATTGTGATGGATGAGACTCGCTGTATGGTGCGCTCACTCCTGCGCCTTTCTTACTTCTATCACGAAGAGTCGTGCGGTCAGTGCACACCTTGTCGTGAGGGTACTGGCTGGCTCTGGCGTATCGTCAACCGTATTGAGCATGGCCAAGGACGCCCGGAAGATTTAGATCTTCTTAGGGACGTTGCTGGAAATATTCAGGGTCGTACCATTTGTGCCTTGGGTGATGCGGCTGCGATGCCAGTGCAAGGAATGCTCAAGCATTACATGGATGAGTTTGCGTATCACGTCGAGCATAAACGTTGCTTAGTCTCTTCTTATGCAAAGGCAGCCTAAGTAATGAGTGCGATCAATATGATTGAGATCCACGTTGATGGAAAGCCCGTTGAGGTTCCTCAGGGTTCGATGGTGATGCATGCCACCAATAAATTAGGTACCTATGTCCCTCATTTTTGCTATCACAAGAAATTATCGATCGCTGCCAATTGCAGGATGTGCTTGGTCGAAGTAGAAAAAGCACCTAAAGCACTCCCAGCCTGTGCCACTCCTGTGATGGTTGGTATGAAGGTCTACACACATTCCGCAAAAGCAGTCGAAGCACAAAAATCAGTTATGGAGTTCTTACTCATTAACCATCCTCTGGATTGCCCGATTTGTGATCAGGGTGGTGAGTGTCAGTTACAAGATCTTGCAGTGGGTTATGGCAAGTCAAGCTCTCGCTATAAAGAAGAGAAGCGGGTCGTTTTCCACAAGAACGTGGGCCCATTGATTTCCATGGAAGAGATGTCGCGCTGTATTCATTGCACGCGGTGCGTTCGCTTTGGTCAGGAAGTGGCTGGAGTGATGGAACTAGGCATGATTAATCGTGGCGAGCATTCTGAGATCACCACCTTTGTTGGTCAGACCGTTGACTCTGAGCTATCCGGCAACATGATTGACATTTGCCCAGTAGGCGCATTAACAAGCAAACCATTCCGCTATGCCGCTCGTACCTGGGAGTTGGTGCGTAAACGCTCGCTGAGTCCACACGATTCATTGGGCGCTAACACTACCGTGCAAACCAAGGCTAATCGAGTTATGCGCGTAGTCGCTCTCGAGAACGAAGATATTAATGAATGCTGGATTAGCGATCGTGATCGGTTTGCCTACGAAGGTCTAAATAGTAATGATCGCCTAACCACGCCGATGGTCAAGCAGAATGGTCAATGGCTAGAAACCGATTGGCAATCTGCACTGGATTATGTAGTGCATTCCTTGGGAGATATTCAGGAGCAGCATGGCGCTAAGGCCCTGGCAGCATTGGCCCATCCAATCTCAAGCGTAGAAGAACTATATCTCTTGCAAAAGGTGATGCGCGGCCTTGGGGCTGATCAAGTGGAGACCCGCTTGCGTCAGATTGATACGCGCGGCGCCGCTCACGGAGCTTGGCTGGGGTTGCCAATTGCCGAGATTAATCAGCTTAAGCGTGTTTTGGTGATTGGTAGTCATTTGCGTAAAGATCAGCCATTGCTGGCTGCACGCATACGAACCGCAACCAAGCGCGGTTTACAGGTGTATCGATTAGACGCAGGGGGTAATGATTGGTTAATACCGATTACCACTCATCTTCATAGCACTCCCAGTCAGTGGATCAATCAGTTGACCGAAATTGCGAGTGCGGTTGCTAAAGCTAAATCATTAGCATTGCCAACTGGAGCACCAACTAGCGCAATATCAGCCGAGGCTCAAGTGATTGCCGATCAGCTGCTTGCTGGTTCTAAAGGGGAGAGCCCTGAAGCACAAGCCATTTTCTTGGGGTCTATGGCAATCGCTCATCCTAATGCCTCTGATCTACATGTCTTGGCAGAGTTTATTGCCACGCATACAGGTGCCCGATTAGGATTCTTAAGCGAGGGTGGTAATGCTGTTGGTGCTCAGGTAGTCGGCGCCACTCAAGGCAGTCACGGTAGCGTAGAAAGTATCTTGCACAGCAATGCGCGTGCCTACGTTTTGATGAATATTGAACCCTTGATGGATTTACCTAATCCTCAGCAAACCCGTGCGGCACTCTCTAAGGCCGATACAGTGATTGCGATGAGTGCGTATACAAGCCCTGATCTGCTTGAGTTAGCTGATGTCATTTTACCGATTACGCCCTATACCGAGACCGTGGGCAGTTTTGTAAATCTTGCAGGGCAGGCACAAACCATTCAGCCTGCAGTTCGCCCTCTAGCCGATGCTAGACCTGCTTGGAAAGTATTGCGAGCAATTGGTAGTCTTCTTAAACTAGAAGGCTTCTTGTATTACCTACCCGAAGAGGTTTATGCGGATGCTCTTACAAAACCGCTTGCAGAGGTCCTTGATAATGGCTTTACAGCAAACGCGCAGGTTATTAACAAGACCCCTCTATCAGGATCGATCCAGAGGATTGCGGATCAAGCAATTTATGCCTCTGATGCCATCGTGCGTCGTGCACCATCTTTACAGCTCACACGTGATGCTAAGTCAGCCAGACAAGTTGGCCTGGGTGAGGCTTTGTTGAGTCAATTGGGCTTAAAAGAGGGAGATTTAGTTACTGTAAGCCAAGCAGGTCAAACGATCGAGGCTTCTGTGGCCTTAATGCCTGGTTTGGCAAATGGCGCGGTGCGTATCTCCGTTGCAACGGAGCTCAGCTGTCAATTAGGTCCCATGTTTGGGGAGGTATCCGTTACCAAAGTGGCGGTTACTGCTTAAAGATAATCATGACAGATCTTTTAAATACCATCACGACCCAAGGCGCAGAGCTCTTTGGTCCCACATGGCCATTGGTGTGGACCTTGGTTAAGATCGTGGTGATTGTTCTGCCGATGTTTGCTGCAGTTGCATACCTCACCTTGTGGGAGCGCAAGCTAATTGGCTGGATGCATATTCGTTTAGGCCCTAATCGCGTTGGCCCCTTGGGTTTATTACAACCAATTGCAGATGCCCTAAAGCTATTGATGAAGGAGATTATTTCTCCGGCCCGTGCAAGTCATGCTTTATACATCATTGCACCCTTGATGGTGCTCACCCCTGCTTTTGCTGCTTGGGCAGTAATGCCATTTCAGGCAGAACTTGTTCTAGCAGATGTGAATGCTGGTTTGCTCTACATCATGGCAATTACCTCGGTGGGTGTTTATGGCGTGATCTTAGCGGGCTGGGCATCAAACTCAAAGTATCCTTTCTTGGGTGCAATGCGCGCATCGGCACAAATGATCTCGTATGAGATTGCTATGGGCTTTGCACTGGTATCTGTATTAATGGTTGCAGGCTCTCTTAATTTGAGCAATATCGTTCATTCGCAAGAGGTCGGTTACTTCGCCAGCATAGGACTCAATTTCCTTTCTTGGAACTGGTTACCGCTTTTGCCAATGTTCGTGATTTACTTCATATCAGGCGTTGCTGAAACCAATCGACATCCATTTGATGTTGTGGAAGGGGAGTCGGAGATTGTTGCGGGCCATATGGTCGAGTACTCGGGTATGGCATTTGCATTGTTCTTCCTCGCTGAATACGCCAATATGATCTTGATTGCGGCTTTAGCATCAACCATGTTCTTAGGCGGTTGGTTACCGATTCTTGATATACCGGTCTTACGCGATATCCCAGGCTTCTTCTGGTTATTTGCCAAGACCTTCTTCTTGCTTTCTTGCTTTATTTGGTTACGGGCGACTTTGCCACGTTACCGCTATGACCAAATTATGCGTCTGGGTTGGAAGGTCTTTATCCCCTTAACGGTATTTTGGGTCCTTGTGGTTGGAGCTTGGATTTTGTCCCCATGGAATATCTGGAGCTAAGCGATTATGTTTAAACGAATCTCCCAGTTCTTAGATAGCTTGATGCTAAAAGACGTGCTCACTGGTATGTCTATCACAGGCCGTTATTTGTTTAAGCCAAAGATTACTGTTCAGTACCCTGAAGAGAAGACACCCTTGTCGCCACGTTTTAGGGGTTTACATGCCTTACGTCGCTATCCAAATGGGGAAGAGCGTTGCATTGCTTGCAAACTATGCGAAGCGGTGTGTCCTGCTTTAGCTATTTCAATCGAGTCGGATCAACGAGAGGATGGTACTCGTAGAACCACGCGCTATGACATCGATTTAACCAAGTGCATCTTCTGTGGATTTTGCGAAGAGGCTTGCCCAGTTGATGCGATTGTCGAAACGAATATCTTTGAATACTTTGGTGATAAGCGGGGCGATTTGTATTTCACGAAAGAGATGTTGCTGGCGGTTGGCGACGAGTATGAAAAGCAAATTGCAGCAAACCGTGAGGCCGACGCACCATATCGATAATTGATTTATGAACTTTGATCCATCGACTCTCTTCGCAGTGTTCTTCTACGCCTTTGCTGGCCTGTTAGTTATTTCTGCATTGCGCGTAGTGACCGTCTCAAACCCAGTACATGCTGCCTTATTCCTGGTCTTGGCCTTCTTTAGTGCATCAGGTATTTGGATGCTTCTTAAGGCTGAGTTTCTTAGCTTAATTCTGATCTTGGTTTATGTGGGTGCCGTGATGGTGCTATTTTTGTTTGTGGTGATGATGCTCGATCTTGATTTAGCCCATCTACGCCGTGATTTCAAGAAATACCTCCCCTTAGCAATGCTCATTGGGGTGGTCATCATCTTGGAGTTATCGATTGTTCTAATCCGCGGATTTATTGGTACCAGTTCGCCAGTCAATATCCTGCCAGAAGTGGTCTCTGCTAACAATACCCAGGCCTTGGGATATCTAATGTTTACAGACTATCTGTACGCCTTTGAAATCGCCGGAATCATTCTCTTGGTGGCGATTATTGCTGCGGTGGCATTGACCTTGCGTAAGCGCAAGGACGTTAAGGGACAAAACATTGCGGAGCAGGTGGCCGTTAAGGCAAAAGATCGGATGCGGATTGTATCCATGGATTCGAGTAATGAGGCTAAGCAGGATCGAAAGTCTAAATCGTCTGAGACTGAGAGTAAATCATGACCATCACGCTTGCCCACTATCTTGTCCTTGGTGCCATTCTCTTTGCAATTAGCGTAGTTGGTATCTTTTTAAATCGTCGTAATGTGATTATTTTGTTGATGGCTATTGAGCTAATGCTATTGGCCGTCAATATGAACTTTGTAGCTTTCTCCCATTATTTGGGCGATATGGCAGGACAAGTATTTGTATTCTTCATTTTGACCGTCGCTGCTGCAGAAGCCGCTATTGGTTTAGCAATCCTGGTGGTTCTGTTTCGTAAAGTGGACACCATTAATGCCGAAGACTTGGATCATCTCAAAGGCTAATCCGTATGGCATCCTCCTTAACTACAGCCCATCTCTGCGCAATACCGCTAGCCCCACTGGTCGGTTCTGCCATGGCTGGTTTATTAGGAACTCGATTCTTAGGTAATCGAATTGGACAGATTGCAACCCAGTCCTTAACCATATTAGGCGTTGCAATTTCCTTAATCCTTTCGTGCTGGGTCTTGGTTGAAGTAAATAATGGCTACTATTTTGATGGCAGCGTTTACACCTGGATGAAATTAGACGAGCTCAGTTTTGATATTGGGTTCTTAATCGATCCTCTAACGGCTGTGATGATGGTTGTCGTGACCTTTGTATCTCTTATGGTGCATATCTACACCATCGGCTATATGAAAGGCGAGGAGGGCTATAACCGCTTCTTTGCTTATATTTCCCTGTTCACCTTTGCCATGCTGATGCTGGTGATGAGTAACAATATGTTGCAGCTGTTCTTCGGCTGGGAAGCGGTAGGCGTAGTCTCTTACCTCTTGATTGGTTTTTATTACGACCGACCCACTGCGATCTTTGCCAATATGAAAGCTTTCTTGGTGAACCGGGTTGGTGACTTTGGCTTCATATTAGGGATTGGTTTGTTATTGGCCGCTACTGGCTCTATGAACTATGCCGATATCTTTGCCCAAAATACTGTGATGGCTGCTCAAACAGTGCCAGGTACGAGCTGGAACTTGATAACAGTTGCCTGTATCTGTTTATTTATTGGTGCAATGGGCAAGTCAGCCCAGTTCCCGCTCCATGTATGGCTCCCAGATTCCATGGAAGGCCCAACCCCGATCTCTGCATTGATTCACGCTGCGACCATGGTGACCGCTGGCATTTTTATGGTTAGCAGAATGTCACCTCTCTTTGAGCTATCGGATGTTGCCTTGAGTTTCATTTTGGTCATCGGCTCGATTACTGCACTCTTTATGGGCTTTTTAGGAATCGTGCAGACCGATATTAAGAGGGTGGTGGCATATTCCACACTCTCACAATTAGGTTATATGACCGTTGCTCTCGGAGTATCTGCTTATCCAATCGCCATATTCCATTTAATGACCCATGCATTCTTTAAAGCCTTATTGTTCTTAGGTGCGGGTAGCGTCATTATTGGCATGCATCATGAGCAAGATATGCGTAAGATGGGCGGTTTATGGAAGCACATGCCGATTAGCTGCTTGATGATGCTATTAGGATCGTTAGCACTGATTGGTACACCATTCTTCTCCGGTTTTTACTCTAAAGACTCGATTATTGAAGCGGTAGCCGCTAGTACTATTCCTGGCTCAGGCTTTGCTTACTTTGCGGTCATGCTGAGTGTCTTTGTGACCGCTTTGTACTCCTTCCGCTTGTACTTCTATGTGTTTCATGGCAAAGAGCGATTTGGTCACGATGACCATAACCATGGCCATGATGAACACCATGGGCTTGCACCGGGACAGAAACCTCATGAGTCTCCTTGGGTAGTTACTCTACCTCTCATCGCATTAGCGATCCCATCGGTCATTATTGGTTACTACACTATTGATCCTATGCTCTTTGGCAAGTTCTTTGGGGATGCAATTTTTGTGGATGCGGTAAAGCATCCGGCGATGGCGACCCTGGCATCCCATTTTCATGGACCAGTGGCGATGGCCTTGCATGGATTTACGACCCCCGTATTTTTACTCTTGGCGCTCGGAGTGCTTGTGGCTGCTATCTGTTATTTATGGGTTCCTTCACTCCCCGAGAAGATTGCCAAAGTCTTTGCTCCTCTTAAGAAAATTTTGGATAACAAGTACTACTTAGATGATCTTAATCAATGGATATTTGCCAAGGGCGCACTCTTGATCGGTGGTGGTTTATGGAAGCAGGGTGATCAACGGGTCATTGATGGTTGGGTGGTTAACGGTAGTGCACATTTAGTTGGTAAGTTCTCGGGCGTGATTCGGCAATTGCAATCGGGTTATTTGTATCACTACGCCTTTGCCATGATATTGGGTTTAGTTAGCTTGTTAGCCTGGATTTTGTATACCCACATTTATATCGCTTATTAAGTAAAGCCTTCACCATGATTCTTTCTTACGCCATTTGGATCCCGATTGTTTTTGGTCTGATCATCTTGATCTATGGCTCAGAGCGTCCATCGGCTGGCGTCCGTTATCTTGCTTTGTTTGGCGCTATTCTTGGATTCATCGCTACATTGCCACTGATTACTAATTTTGATCTAGCAAATCCAGGCATGCAATTTGTGGAGAAGTTCAGTTGGATTCCCCGCTATGACATTAATTACTCTTTGGGAGTTGACGGTATCTCGGTTTGGTTTGTAGTTCTGACCGCCTTCATTAATATTTTTGTGGTGATTGCGGCTTGGGAGGTGATTACTGAGAAGGTATCGCAGTATTACGCCGCCTTCATGATCCTTTCGGGTTTGATGATCGGTGTGTTCTCTGCGCTTGATGGTTTACTCTTCTACATATTCTTCGAGGCTACTCTAATCCCGATGTACATCATCATCGGTGTGTGGGGTGGTAAAAATCGTATCTATGCGGCATTCAAGTTTTTCTTGTATACCTTGCTGGGATCATTACTCGCCTTAATAGCATTGCTTTATTTGTACAACCTTAGCAATACCTTTGACATATTAGCTTGGCATCACACGAAACTCGATATTGTTGAGCAGGTCTTGCTCTTCATTGCCTTCTTCATGGCCTTCGCGGTTAAGGTTCCCATGTGGCCGCTACATACTTGGTTGCCTGATGTGCACGTGGAGGCGCCTACTGGTGGCTCCGTGGTCTTGGCAGCTATTATGTTGAAGCTAGGTGCTTATGGATTTTTGCGTTTCTCCTTGCCGATAGCGCCAGATGCAAGTCAGTATCTTGCCCCTTTCATAATTTTCTTATCCTTGGTGGCGGTCATTTATGTTGGCTTAGTTGCCTTAGTCCAGCAGGACATGAAAAAACTCGTGGCCTATTCATCGATCGCACATATGGGTTTTGTGACCTTGGGCTTTTTCATCTTTAGTCCTTTGGGTATCGAGGGCGGCATTATTCAGATGATCTCTCACGGTTTTGTGTCGGGTGCGATGTTCTTGGCTATTGGCGTTCTCTACGATCGTATGCATACACGCCAGATTGCGGATTATGGTGGCGTGGTTCACCGGATGCCTAAGTTCTCCGCTTTCATGGTATTGATGGCGATGGCCAACTGTGGCTTACCAGCAACCTCTGGATTTGTGGGGGAGTTTATGGTGATCCTGGCCGCTGTCGATTATGACTTCATGATTGGACTCTTATCGGCCACTGCCTTGATCCTGGGTGCGGCATATTCCCTATGGATGGTTAAGCGCGTTATCTTTGGCGCCATTACCAATCCTCAGGTTGATGGCTTGGTGGACCTAAATAATCGTGAGTTTATGATGTTCATTGTTTTGTCGATCTGCGTGATCGGTATGGGCGTCTATCCAAAACCATTCACCGACATTATTCATCCAGCAGTGATGCAACTGCTTGAGCATGTCGCTATTAGCAAACTCTGAGTAAAGTACATTTATGGACTCCTTTGACCTTATCGCGATTGCTCCAGAGCTCGTCTTAATTACGATTAGCTGCTTATTGTTGGTCAGTAGTGCGTTTGTTAAAGAAGCGAAGGGCGATCCTGAGCAGGATGTATTCCATGCTCCTAGAGCCGCATCCTATGTGTACTCGGTGGCTTGCCTTCTCTTAATTGGCTTGGGTGCCGCATTCATTACACGGATCGCTGATCTTCCTTACCTTGCAATGGCTGGATTGTTCCAGTCCGATGCGATTGCTAATTTGTTAAAGGCTGGATCTTGCTTTGCCTTACTCCTCAGCCTTATTTACTCCAAGCAATATTTGATTGATCGGGGCCTGTTTAGACCGGACTTCATTGTGCTAACCCTATTTGCTTTGTTAGGACAGCTGGTCTTAATCTCTGCAGCAAATCTTCTTACCTTATACCTTGGCTTAGAGTTAATGGCGCTGTCCACCTATGGATTAGTGGCGATGCGTCACTCCAGCGGCCTCTCTTCTGAAGCTGCTATTAAGTATTTTGTCTTGGGAGCGTTAGCATCTGGATTCTTGCTCTACGGTATGTCAATGATCTATGGTGTAACCGGGTCACTGGATTTACTAGAGATCCTACGACTTCTGCTCGACCCCAGAATTAACCACTTAGTGATGGCATTTGGCCTGGTCTTCATTGTGGCTGGCTTAGCCTTTAAGTTTGGGGTAGTGCCATTCCATATGTGGGTGCCTGATGTTTACCAGGGAGCGCCTACAGCAGTGACCTTACTGATTGCCGGAGCCCCAAAGCTGGCCGCGTTTGCCTTACTATTCCGCTTGCTCATTAATACCTTATTGCCCTTGATTTCAGATTGGCAGCCGATGCTAATGATTTTGGCAGTACTATCTCTAGTACTCGGCAATGTCACAGCCATTGCGCAAACCAACCTTAAACGGATGTTGGCATACTCAGCAATTGCCCAAATGGGTTTTGTATTACTGGGTATGTTGTCAGTCTTTGATGATCATGCATACAGTGCCTCGATGTTCTATGCCATTACCTATGTGATTACTACCTTGGGTACCTTCGGCTTCCTAATGGTTCTCTCGCGCAAGGGCTATGACTGTGAGACCTTGGAGGGGTTGAAGGGTCTCAACCGTAAGCATCCTTGGTATGCATTTATTGGGCTCGTCATGATGTTCTCATTAGCCGGGATTCCGCCGACAGTTGGATTTGCAGCCAAACTCTCTGTATTGGAAGCTTTGGTGGATGCAGATTTCATCGTGTTGGCTGTGATCGCAGTGATTGCTTCCTTAATCGGCGCCTTCTACTATTTGCGCGTGGTTAAGGTCATGTATTTTGATGAGCCGGTGCATGAGCAGTCTGTGAATGGCACCAGTTTTGCTAAGGGTATTCTTGGCATTAACGGTTTAATGATCCTTGTTCTCGGAATATTCCCTGCTGGACTCATGAGCTTGTGCTTGAATGCGATGCGCAGCACTCTCATTGGTTCTTAAATAGAGAGTAGAGCGTGAGCGAGAAATCCTTCCAAGACCTCGCCCACGACGACGATCGTCTCGTCGAAAAAAGGATATCCGGGGAGGGAGTCTACGATGGCATCTTCCTCAAAATGAAGCGCGATACCGTCTCTTTACCAGATGGGCAGCATGCCCTACGCGAGTACCTAGAGCACCCTGGAGCGGTTGCTATTCTGGCTGTATTAGATGATGGCCGTATTTTATTGGAGCGCCAATACCGCTATCCAATCTCTCAGGCTGTGATCGAGATCCCTGCCGGTAAGTTAAATGTCGGCGAAGATCCGCTCTTGTGTGCTCAGCGGGAGCTTCAAGAGGAGACCGGCTATACCGCCAAGCGCTGGAGCAAGATTAGGCGTATTCATCCAGTGATTTCGTATTCAACTGAGTTCATTGATATTTATTTGGCTGAGGGCTTAATCCCAGGTCCGGCACGACTTGATGAGGAAGAGTTTTTGGACGTCTTTGCAGCGCCCTTAGAAGAGCTCTTGGAGTGGGTAGAATCTGGCAAGATTACGGATGTAAAAACTATCATCTCGACTTACTGGTTAGAGCGTCGCCGATGCGCCTCATCAAACTCCTAAGCCATAAAGCATTAAACTGGCAATATCTACAAAAATACTCTTTCTCTCTTGAATTTAGGCCAGAGGCCCCCATCTATTACCCATGAAAGTTTATAACTTAGCTTGCGCTCATGAGCATCACTTTGAGGGCTGGTTTGTGTCTGAAGACGATTTCCTGAGCCAGCAGTCGGGTGGAGGCTTAGGCTGCCCCATTTGCGATAACGCTGAGGTGCGACGCTTACCATCGGCACCGCATATTGGTGGCAGAGCCAGTCAGGAGCAATTGCAGCCCGCCTCGGTGACAACAGAGCCTGCGCAAACGATTGCTTTATCCAATGCTGATCATGGCCAATTGGAGAAGCAGATCCAAGCAACCTTTATGAAGGCCATGCGTGATCTAGTCAATAAATCAGAGGATGTGGGTTCATCATTCGCAGAAGAAGCCAGAAAGATACATTACAAGGAAACTCCTGAGCGGAGTATTCGGGGGCAGACCTGTGCGGATGAGGTAAGTGCCTTACGTGAGGAGGGGATTGATGTACTAGCCCTCCCAGAAATGCCGCTCCTCAAAAATACTTTGCAATAATTACTTCCTCTCTATTTATTGACTAGGAAGGCTCGATGGAAGAGCTTAGTTTTTGGGTTGGTATCGTTGCCTCTGCAGCCTTTGCAATTACAGGTGTTCTTGCTATTTCGGAGCGGGGTGTTGATCTCTTTGGGGTTCTGGTCTTAGGAATCATCACAGCCATTGGTGGCGGAACCATTCGGGATGTGATTATGGGGGTGCCGGTCTTTTGGGCCGATGCACCTATTTATATCTTGGTTGCTGCAATTGCCAGCATCATTACCTTTTATTCCGAGTCAATACTTTCTCAGCCTCAGTTGTATAAAGCCATTCTTTATATCGATGGTCTGGGGGCCGCTTTGTTTGGGATACAGGGGGCGGATAAGGCTTGGCATGAAGATTTCGGTGGTTCCGAAGCAGCCATTATCTTGGGGGTTGTAACAGCAATTGGTGGGGGATTGATTCGGGATGTATTGGCAGGTCGCAAAACCTTATTAATGTCCTATGAGCTATATGCAATTCCCGTATCACTCGGTTGCATGCTTTATGTCTTACTCCTAAATTATTTCCCAGAGTATGCAATGCCAGGATCGATTGCTTGTATCTTACTAATCTTTTGCTTTCGATCCGCAGCCATCTACTGGAACCTGACGGTTCCAGCGATGTTCATCTCAAGAAAAAAGTAGTTGTTACTTCGAGGTTGGCATGACAAACTCAGCACCTTTTGAGATGCTCTCAGGCCAACGCTGCATGACACTTTTTTGCTTGGTATAAAAACGCACCCCTTCTTTGCCATAGGCATGGGTATCACCAAATAAGGAGCGCTTCCAACCACCAAATCCGTGCCAAGCCATCGGTACCGGAATCGGTACATTAATACCAACCATACCAACTTGAACGCGACGGGCAAACTCACGAGCAATATTGCCATCGCTGGTGAAGCAAGCTACGCCATTGCCAAACTCATGAGCATTCACTAGATCGAGTGCTTCACTAAAATTAGCAACCCGTACACACGAGAGCACAGGACCGAAAATCTCTTCTTTATAAATGGTCATATCAGGTGTAACTGCATCAAAGAGGGTGCCGCCTAACCAGAACCCCTGATCAAAGCCAGGCACTTTAAGTCCACGACCATCTACTAAAAGCTTAGCCCCACCCGCAACACCTTTTTCGATATAGCCTGTAATGCGATCGAGAGCCGCACGCGTTACGATGGGACCCATCTCAGCATCAAGCTCAAGACCATTCTTTACTTTCAAGGTTTTGGTACGCTCAATTAATTTAGGCATTACTTTGTCAGCTGCTTCGCCCACTAATACGGCAACTGAGATTGCCATGCAGCGCTCACCAGCAGATCCGTAGGCTGCGCCAACTAAGGCATCCACCGCTTTATCAATATCGGCATCGGGCATGACCACCATATGATTCTTGGCGCCACCTAAAGCCTGAACGCGCTTACCAAAATGAGCGCCGCGCTCATAAATGTAATTAGCGATTGGGGTCGAACCCACAAAGCTAATTGCTCTGACATCTGGATGCTCAATCAATGCATCTACAGCCTCTTTATCACCCTGCACAACATTAAAGACGCCATCTGGCAATCCAGCCTCTTTCAAAAGGCGCGCAAGCAATAAGGAGGCAGAGGGATCGGTCGGGCTCGGTTTGAGGATGAAGGTATTGCCGCATGCAATCGCAACGGGGAACATCCACATCGGCACCATGACTGGAAAATTGAAGGGGGTAATGCCTGCTGCAACACCCAAAGGTTGACGCATAACCCAGTTATCGATATCGGTTGAGACCTGCTCGGTGTAATCTCCCTTTAAGAGTTCTGGGATAGCGGTCGCAAATTCTAAGATCTCAATACCCCGGGTGACTTCACCTTGAGCATCAGTAAAGACTTTGCCATGCTCAGCGGTGATGATGGCGGCGAGTTCATCGCGATGACGGTTCAGAAGGTCAAGGTATTTAAAAAGAATACGGGCGCGACGAAGCGGCGAGGTGTTGCCCCAAGCAGGAAAGGCTGCTTGTGCTGCAGCAACAGCCTTGCCCACATCGGCTTTGCTAGCGAGAGCAACGCGACGGGCTACCGAGCCCTTGGCAGGGTTGTGTACATCGGCAAAACGTGTGCCCTGTGGCATAACAACTTGACCACCGATATAGTGAGCAATATCTTCTTTAATTTCAAAGGCTTGAGGAGCGTTCATGGTAATTATGTCTCGTATTGATGATTGGGCCTAGATTGTCTTGGCAACCAGAAAGGGTCTTAAAAATCACTTGGTATCATTTTAATCCTTTCAATCACTTTTGGTCATTTATCCCATGAGCCTCTTATTTTCAGACTATTCACTACCTGCCCCAGAGGGCTCTATGCAATTACCGAATCGAGTCGTGGTGGCGCCTATGTGTCAATACTCGGCAGTAGAGGGTGAGGCAAGTGATTGGCATTTAATGCACTGGGGTAATTTGTTGAACAGCGGGGCGGGGCTCTTTATTATTGAAGCCACAGCAGTAAGTCCCGAAGGCCGCATCACTCCCTATTGTTTAGGTCTCTGGGATCAAAAAACTCAGACTGCATTAGAAGATAAATTATTGCGGGCACGCAAACTTGCCCCGAAGACACGGGTGTTTATTCAGCTGGCTCACGCTGGTCGCAAAGCCTCAAGTGCAGCACCATGGCAAGGCGGTCAGATCCTTCCATCAGAGAGTGGTGGCTGGGAGACCCAGGCGCCCTCCGCAATTCCTCAGCTAGATGGTGAGCGTAATCCCCATGAGTTAAGCACGGCAGAGATGCAAGTCATTATTAAGAACTTTGTCGAGTCAGCCAGACGAGCGAAAACAATTGGGATCGATGGAATTGAATTACATGCTGCTCACGGCTATTTATTGCATCAGTTCTTATCGCCGATTGCCAATCAACGTCAGGATCAATACGGCGGCTCCCTTGAGAATCGGATGCGCTTTGTGCTGGAGCTATTTTCTGCGGTACGCAAAGAGTGGGGCGGGGTCTTAGGAGTTAGGCTCTCGGCATCTGATTGGATTGAGAATGGTTGGAGTCTTGAAGAGTCGGTTGAGCTCACACAACGGCTAAAGTCTTTGGGGTGTGATTACATCCATGTTTCTTCTGGCGGTATCTCCCCTAAACAGAAAATTCAGTTGGGGCCTAATTATCAAGTGCCCTTTGCAAAAGAGATTAAGCAAAAAACCGGTATGGCAACCATGGCGGTTGGCTTAATCACTGAGCCAATTCAAGCAGAAGAGATCTTGCAAAATCACGAAGCGGATTTAATTGCCTTAGCCCGAGCCTTCTTGTATAAACCCCGGTGGGGATGGGAGGCAGCCGCTGCATTACAGGGGCATGTATCAGCTAGCCCACAATACTGGCGTTGCCTACCGCGTGAGGCTCAGGCAGTATTTGCCGATGTCAAAATGGGACAGCGTTAAGATATTACGATAATGATGAACATAATTTTTGGAGACGACACATGCGCACAGTAAGACTCTTGCAACTTAAACAAATCATGGGATTTTTAGCTACTGTATTCATGCTGGCTGGCATAACCCATGCACAAACATTTCCAGATCGCCCCATCACGATCGTCGTACCCGTGCCTCCAGGAGGATTGGTCGACGCATCGGCTCGTTTACTAACGGAGCCTCTTAACCGAGTGACTGGGCAATCGATCATCATTGATAACCGCCAAGGTGCAAGCGGTAATATCGCCTACCAATATGTGGCTAAGAGTAAGCCAGATGGCTATACCTTATTGGCTTCTTACTCGGGTTACCATGCCGCCAATCCATTGCTTATGGATAAATTAAGTTGGGATCCGTTTAAGGACTTCACACCCATTGCATTGCTGACAGTTGCTATGAATGTCATTGCGGTTCATCCATCAGTTCCAGCGAATAATCTTAAAGAGTTTATTGCTTATGCAAAAGCTAATCCAGGTAAGTTGAACTATGCCTCACAAGGTAACGGCTCGGTATCGCATATTGGTACAGAGATCTTTGAGCAAGCCACTGGCATTAAGTTGACCCATGTTCCATACAAGGGATCAGGCCAAGCCATCCAGGACGTACTGGCAGGGCAGGTTCAGGTTTTTATTACAACGCCACCTTCTGTCATGGGACATGTCCAAACTGGCAAATTAAGGGCTTTAGCTGTTACAGGTAAGGCGCGTCATCCGATGATGCCCAATGTGCCAACAGTTGCTGAGGCAGGCTTACCTGGTTTTGAACTCGAGTCTTGGGTTGCTTTGTATGCCCCCGCTGGAACACCTGCAGCGATTGTGAATAAATTAACGCAGGATGTTAAAAAGGCTTTAGAGCTTCCTGAAGCCAAGCAACGAGGGGATGCAGCAGGGATTGAGGTACGCTATCTTAATCCGCAGGGAACCGATGCCTTACTCAAGAAAGAAATTGCATTGATGCAAAAGGCGATTAAATCAGCCAACATCAAGCTTGATTGAGTGCTAGCGGGTCTGATAGGTTTTGCGCTAAGGCGTGTGCCACACTGAGTAGTAGGCGATCGCGTCTTGGGCCTGCAACTAAGGTTACGCCAACCGGCAAACCCTTAGGGCCGCTGGTGACTGTCAAGTTGATGCAGGGTAAACCCATTAAGGTCCAGCCACGACTAAATACAGGATCGCCAGTTTGTTCTATGGTGTGCGGAGCTTCGCCTGTAGCGCTTGGTGCAATCAGAATATCGAATTGATCTTCAAATGCTTGGCAGAGCTCTGCGCCAGCTCGCCACGCCTGGGTCAAGGCCTCACTGTATTGAGAGTATTTAATCGCATCACCGCGTTGAATAATGGTTTGAAGGGTTGTGCTAATTTGATCCAGATGATTAAGTTTCTCGAAGGTAAAGCTTTTAGCCATTTCAAACAACATAATCGTTGTCTGGATCTCAGTTAGCGTTGCGCAAGAGGGCGGAAGGGTAATCTCAGAAACGCCCTCTTTTGCAAAGGACTTCGCTGCAAAGCCTGCTAAGGAGAGAGCGGCTGCAGTTTCTGCTTGAGCCATTGCGAAATCAGATGTTCTACAAATACCAATGCGAACCTTATGCTCGAGCGGATCGATCTTAGCAAGATCATGATCGGCTGACATGGCAGCAATGCCAAGAGCCACATCGGATACAGTTCTTCCAAAAACACCAAGCGTGTCCAGTGATACCGATAAACTTTTTACACCCCCGATACTGATTTTTCCATAGCTTGGTTTGTATCCTACAACTCCACAATAACTAGCAGGTCGAATGATGGATGCTGCAGTTTGACTACCCGTGGCGAGCGGTACCATGCAGTCGGCTACAGCGGCGGCCGATCCGCTGGAAGAGCCCCCTGGTGTGTGATCTAAGTTGCGTGGATTGCAGGTAGGACCAGGCTTAAAGCTAGCAAACTCCGTAGTCACGGTTTTGCCTAAAACAATTGCTCCTGCTTCTCGCATCAAGGAGACAGATACCGCATCACATACCGGATGATTATTGCCATAAATCGGTGAGCCATAGTTAGTGGGAAGATCATGCGTATCAAAGAGGTCTTTAACTCCAATCGGTAAGCCATGCAGTATTCCTTGTACAGCACCTCGGTCTAGTTCTTGGGCAGTGCGGATGGCATGTTCCTTACCCAAACTGACCCAGGCATGCACCTGGTTCTCACGTAAACCAATTTGATTTAGACAATCGAGTAATAAATCTTCGGCTTTGATTTCTCGTTGGGCAAGCGCTCTGGCTGCTTGGCTGGCACTGAGATTAGCTAGATTCTTCAAGGAATGGATCCCTCTTTAAGAAATACGTTTATGCTCACAGATCTACAAATTGTTCCCTTTTAGAATACCCCAATTCATATACCCCTTCCAGAATCAGATCATGAGTCAGTTAGCCGTTCCACACACAACCCGCGAAGCTTGGCTTCAAGACGGTGTTCGTCATTTAGAGCCCATTTTCTCAAAGGCAGGCTATGCCATTCCACCAGTTCGAGTATCTTGCGGTTTTCCAGCCTCCAGTAGCCCACGGACCACCCTAGGTCAGTGTTGGCCTCGTGAGCGATCGGGTGGTGGCGTTAATGAGATCTTTATTTCACCGAAATTAGATGACCCAGTTGCATTGTTAGATACCTTGGTGCACGAGTTATGTCATGCAGTGGATGACTGTCACAGCGGTCATGGTGAGGACTTTAAAGGGATTTGCCAATCGGTTGGTTTAGAGGGGCCAGCTCGCATGGCGCATGCCTCTGAAGAGTTGCAAGTGCGTCTAATGACCATTAGCCAAAAATTAGGACCTTATCCCCATCAAGCTATTGTTTTTCCACCCCCAAGATCAAGTAATCTAAGTCGTAATAAAGCGACCTGCCCGCAGTGCGGTTTTGAGGTAACCCTCTTAAAGCGTTGGTCTAGTTACGGAGCTCCTATTTGCCCAAAAGATAATCTACGAATGGTAGAGGCGGCTCTTTCAATTCCAGCCGCAGAAACCGATGAAGAGGCAAGAGAGAAAGAACGCAAGGCCGATCGTGAGATCCGGCGAGCAATCAGCTAGTAAAATCAGATCCTTTAGCCATTAATCGAGACCGTACGCAATGAACATCCAGAAAAAAATAGTAAATCCAAAAATTGCCGTTATTCCGGGAGATGGAATCGGTAAAGAGGTGATGCCAGAGGGCGTTCGTGCCCTAGAGTCAGCCGCACGAAAGTTCGGGATTCAATTTCAGTTTGATCACTTTGATTTTGCAAGTTGCGATTACTATCAAAAGCACGGCAAGATGATGCCAGACAATTGGTTTGATACTCTGATGAAGTATGACGCTATCTTCTTTGGCGCTGTTGGTATGCCCAATATCTTGCCAGACCATTTATCACTCTGGGGCAGCTTGATTCAGTTCCGCCGTCGCTTTGATCAATACGTTAATTTGCGGCCAGTCCGTTTACTACCAGGAGTACCATGCCCACTCGCTAATCGCAAACCGGGCGATATTGATTTCTTTGTAGTGCGCGAGAACACTGAGGGAGAGTACTCAGCAGTTGGTGGAAAGATGTTTGCTGATACAGAGCGTGAGATTGTGGTGCAAGAATCTGTCTTCTCTCGGCACGGTGTCGATCGTATTCTCAAGTTTGCTTATGAGTTAGCTCAGAGCCGACCCAAAAAGCACCTGACATCAGCCACTAAGTCGAATGGCATTGCGATTACCATGCCATACTGGGATGAGCGGGTTGAGGTCATGGCAAAAAATTATGCTGATGTGCGGACTGATAAGTATCACATTGATATCTTGACCGCACAGTTTGTGATGAACCCAGATCGTTTTGATGTGGTGGTTGCCTCCAATTTGTTTGGCGACATTCTCTCGGACTTGGGACCCGCATGTACCGGAACGATTGCAGTAGCGCCATCGGCCAGTATTAATCCAGAGGGTAAGTTTCCATCCCTGTTTGAGCCAGTACATGGCTCTGCCCCAGACATTTATGGCAAGAAGATTGCAAATCCAATTGGACAAATATGGAGCGCTGCATTAATGCTAGACCATCTCGGCTATCCAGAGGCTGGTCAAGCGGTATTTAATGCAATCGAGAAAGTCTTATCGGCAGGACCGGGGCATGCACCATTAACTCCTGATATTGGTGGCAAAGCGAGTACTGAGGATTTAGGTAAGGCAATCGCTGCAGCGATTTAACACACGAGTAGTTGGACGTTCTAAAGACCCCAGACCGGGGTCTTTTTGCTAGCCTTGCCGATATCCTCAAGGGCTTTGCTATGTGCCTCACAGTCGAGATCGCTAGCCTTGAAATAAACTAGATTGCTTGGTAGAGGAGCTCGTTCTAAACCATTTAAGCCGTTAGTACTGTAATCAATTAAATCAATGGTGAGATCCTCCTGACCCCGGGTCATGGCGAGATATACCTCGGCCAATAACTGAGCATCCAGTAAGGCGCCGTGTAAGGTGCGATGTTCATTGCTAATCGCAAAGCGTTCACACAAAGCATCTAAGGAGTTACGCTTTCCTGGGAACATACGTCTTGCATCGATTAAGGTATCCACTACCTTCTCAACATGCTCTGTAAAGATCGGTCGCTTTAACAAGGCATATTCAGTATTGAGGAATGACAGGTCAAATGGCGCATTATGGATAATAACCTCGGCATCTTTTACGAACTCTGTCAGCTCTTCCACAATATGTGCAAACAAGGGTTTGTCGGATAAGAACTCTCTGGAGAGTCCATGAACCGCAAACGCACCCTCGGCGATATCACGCTCTGGATTAATGTAGTGATGAAGTGTTTTACCGGTTTGGCGACGGTTAATAAGTTCAATACAACCAATCTCGATAATCCGATCACCCGTGGCGGGATTAAGTCCGGTTGTCTCTGTATCTAGAATAATTTGACGCATGCCTTATTGTAAGGTCTTTAGGTGTCTTTCAGCATCTCGGGTGGTATTTCAAGGGGACCGTTACCAGACCAACGATCCAGATAGAGATAGATGACCGGTGTAATAAACAAAGTAACGAATTGAGAGAGGATTAATCCACCAACGACGCTCACCCCGAGAGGTTGCCGTAACTCAGCGCCAGCACCTAAGCCAAGGGCGATGGGTAGGGCGCCTACGATAGCTGTCAAGGTAGTCATCATGATCGGTCTGAAACGCAGAATACATGCCGAACGAATTGCCTCGGTAGGACTCATGTTTTGATTGCGTTGTGCATCCAAGGCAAAGTCAATCATTAGAATGGCATTCTTTTTCACAATCCCGATCAGCATCAAAATACCAATCGTGGCGATGATCGTGAGCTCCATTCCAAACATCCAAAGTGAAAGTAGCGCACCAATTGCAGCAGACGGTAAACCAGCCAAAATCGTAATGGGATGGATATAGCTCTCATAGAGAACGCCCAACAGAATATAAATAACCAGCAGGGAGGCAATGATCAAGATAAATTGACCACCCTGATTACCTTTAAATACCTTAGCATCACCGCCATAGCTTGTAATGATGGAGGGCGGTAATTGAATGTCTTTAACGTATTTCTCAATCTTGTCGGTTGCATCACCAAGGGGAACATCTGGAGCCAAGTTAAAGGAGAGAGTCACCGCTGGAATCTGGCCCTGATGGTTGACCGCAGTAGGACCAATAGTGCGCTTGAATGAAGCAAGACTGGATAGCGGTATGAGTTGATTGGTGGAGCGTCCTCGCACAAATACTTTTGCAAGATCCGTTTCAAACTGGCGCTGATCCTCGGCGGTCTCTAAGATCACGTAATACGTATTGACGCTGGTGTAGATGGTCGAGACCTGGCGTTGCCCAAATGCATTGTATAAAGCCTGTCTTATATCGGCTATGGTTATGCCTGATTGAGCAGCTTTCTCACGATTAATATCAATTTGAACATTTAGACCCTTTAATTGGGAGTCGCTGGTGACATCGCGGAAGATGGAGTCGCTGCGTATTTTCTCGAGCAACTTCTCGGACCATTCATTGACCCCCTCAAAACCCACGCTTTGCAAGGTAAATTGATAACGGCTTTTGCTTGCACGACCGCCAAGCTGTAAATTCTGCACAGGACGCATAAAAACTTGCAGGCCAGGAAGATCTCTAAACTTTATCCGCAACCCCTCTAGGACCTTCTTCATGGATTCGCGATCACCGCGGGGCTTGAGCACAATGAAGAACCGGCCTGTATTACTTCCAGAGCTGAGATTGCCACCCAGAATCGAGACAAAGTTCGCCACATTGGGGTCGTTGGCTACTATCTCTGCTGCTTTGTCTTGTAAGTCCAACATGGCTTTAAACGAGATGTCTTGATCGGCTTCGGTGGTCACTGTAATTTGACCAATATCCTCCTCCGGAAAAAAGCCTTTAGGGGTGAAAATAAACATAGCGATCGTGATCACAAAAGTAGCAATCGCGATCCAGAGAACGCGTTGACGCTTTTCTAAGGCTAGGTCTAAATAGTGGACGTAGGTTTTCTGAGTCCAATTAAACCAGCGGTCAAACTGTGTGGTAATTGCAAACTCTGGTGGGTGTTGGCCTGGTTTTGGTAGAAAGCGACTGCAAAGCATCGGCACCAATGTGAGTGATACCACTGCTGAAACTAGAATAGCTAGAGTAACCACGACGGCGAATTCTCTAAATAGCAGACCAATCGGTCCCTCCATAAAGAAGAGTGGAATAAAGACCGCCACCAAAGATAAAGAAATCGAAATGATCGTAAAGCCAACCTCCCGACTACCTTTGAGTGCTGCCTTGAGTGGATCCATACCCTCATCGACGTAACGCACGATGTTCTCCAGCACTACGATCGAGTCATCGACAACCAAACCAACTGCAAGGGTAATGCCGAGCAATGAGATGTTATCGAGGCTATAGCCCATAAAGTAGAGCAAGAAGAAGGCCCCAATTAAGGAGATTGGGAGACTCAGAGAGGGAATAACTGTCGCAGAAATATGCTTGAGGAATAAAAAGATCACCAGCACTACCAGCGCTACGGTTAAGCCCAAGGTGAAATTAACATCATGGATCGCCTCACGAATTGAGTTGGAGCGATCGTTAATCAAGGTTAACTTGATGGATCCCGGTAGTTGTTTCTCAAACTGCGGGATCATTGCTTTTACAGCATCGACTACCTTGACCGTGTTGGCGTTCGGCTGCCGTTGAATGGCAATAGCAATCGAGCGTTCACCATTGGTGGTGGCTAAGGTACGAACGTTCTCGTAGCTTTCAATGACCTCCGCAACATCTCGGAGATAAATGGGCAAGCCATTTTTTTGAGCAACGATGACATTAGCAAAGTCTTGCGCAGTCACTAATTGCTTATTGGCATAAATTGTTAAGAGCTGACGGGGTCCCTCAAGAACACCCAAAGGTGTATTGGAGTTTGCTTTGTTGATCGCTATGGATAAATCTTCCATCGTGAGGTTATTGACTGCCAGAGCATCGGGGCGAGCTTGAACACGAATTGCATAGCGTTTAATACCAAAGACATTAACCTGCGCAACGCCATCAATGGTGGATAGCGTCGGCGAGATCAAGTTCTCAGCATAGTCATTAAGCTCCGATAGATCCATGGAGGGTGAGGTCATCGCCACAATTAAGACCGGAGCATCGGCTGGGTTAACCTTGCGATAGGATGGCGGTACGGTCATCTCGATCGGAAGACGTCGCTGAGCGCGTAAGAGTGCTGCTTGCACATCAACCGCTGCTTTATCAATATCGCGATCGTTATTAAACTCAAGGGTGATATTGGTTGAACCTAAAGAGTTCACTGAGCTAATCACCGAAATGCCGTCAATGGTAGAAAACTCTTTTTCTAGAGGGAGCGCTACCGAGGAGGCCATATTCTCAGGCGATGCTCCAGGCAGGGACGCAGATACCGAGATGACCGGTGTATTAAAGCTAGGGAGCGCTGCTACTGGAATTCGTGTGTAGGCGATTGCTCCAGCAACCACCGTGACCACCGATAGCAGTACGGTCATGACCGGCCGGCGGATACATAGCTCAGAGAGCGTCATTTTTTCTCAGCGGGTTTTGACTCTGAGGGTTTTGCTTCAGAGGGCTTTACATCAGTAGGCTTTGATTCGGTTGCGGCAGGTTTGTTAGGTGGAGTTACTTTGGCCTCCCTAATTTTGACTCCGGGCCTTAAGTTCTGTTTGCCTTCGATGACGATACGCTCACCAACCTCGACCCCAGTAATCGCTGCATTGCCTTGGTAGTCATAAGTGACCTTAATGGGCTTTAGACTGACTTTATCGTCTTGACCAACAAGGTATACAAAACGACCCCTGGCATTGAGTACCACTGCTTGCGACGGAATCACAATGGCGTCTTTTAGGGTATTTGCTTCTAGCTTAATCCGTGCAAATTGGCCTGGTAGAAGAGTGCGTTTCTGATTAGGAATCTGCGCCTTGACACGGACAGCACCAATAGCTGGATCAACTTGGTTGTCGACCACAATTACCTTACCTTCATAGATCTGTGTGAGATTGTTGCCAACAGTCACCGAGACCTTCAGGTTCGCAATATCGTTTTGCATCAGTAAGGGTATGTTGTTTTCTGAAACGATAAATTGCACATTAATCGGGTCGATTTGCGTAATCGTCACCATTGCACCTGTCGTTGAGGTAGCGGTTGAGGTGGTGCTGGAGACCACCACATTACTCGCCTGCACGAGTGAGCCTGGGAACACATTGATAATGCCGGAACGCCCATCGATTGGAGAGCGAATGCTATCAAAGGAGAGCTGAGCCTCCGCTGCGCGCGCGGTGGCCATTGCTGATTTAGCATTAGCCTCTGCAGTGTCTAGACCCGCTTTCGAGATAAAGTTTTTAGCCACCAACTCTTTGGCGCGTTGTAATTGACGCTGTGCATCATCGGCTAGTGCTTTTGCCTTGTCATAGTTGGCGCGATCATTGCGATCATCCAAGGTGAAGAGAAGTTGTCCTTTCTTAACATCTTGACCTTCTTTGATATGGATCTCTTTGACCGTGTTTGTAATCATCGGTCGAATGTCGACGATATTAGCTGCGGCTACGGTACCAGTGGACTCAATGACGAGAGGGACATCTTTTTTCTCCAGAACCATTGTGGTGACTGTTTGCACCCCACCACGTTTAACCTCAGTCGGAAAAAAATGATCGTAGGCTTTATTGCCTGCATAGATCAAAATGAGAACGATTAGGATGCGCCACTTGTGTTTGATCACAAAGGCTGCGACATTTTTTAGATCAATACTCTGAATACGAGCGAGTAGAGCGGAGCCCCAAGACATCAATTTCTTTTTGAGCTGCTCGATTTTGGATAGTTTTTCAGTCACAGCGTTGGTCTAAATAGCTTTTATATTTATAGAGTTAAACCATTCTCTCACAAGCGATATGTCTGTGTCGGTTTAGCCCGCCATGGGTTTATTTGGCGCTTAAGAACTCCTCGACCCCGCGATTGGCAAGTTGATCGGCTAATTCATTGCCAGGGTGTCCGTTATGGCCCCGTACCCAATGCCATGCGATCTCATGATCAGGTAGGAGGGCGTCAAGCTCTTGCCAGAGATCGACATTTTTGACTGGAGATTTATCTGCTGTTTTCCAACCCCGCGCCTTCCAGCCAGTAAGCCACTCGGTTACGCCTTTTTGTACATACTGTGAGTCCGTATAGAGTTCGACCACGCTGGCTTGCTTTAAGGCTTTGAGTGCATGGATTACTGCACTAATTTCCATCCGATTATTGGTGGTGGAGTGCGCACCGCCATGCAGATGCTTCTCATGATGGCCGGCACGCAATACAGCACCCCAGCCTCCAGGGCCTGGATTACCTTTGCATGCGCCATCGGTATAGATTGTGATGTGAGGTTTGCTCATGACGTCTTTATACCTGTTCTGAGCTTTGTTGACTGGCATTTTGGGCAGCAGGATTAAATTGCGGTAGGGCTTGTAGCGCAGACTTAGGAACGCGACCTACTAGTCGGGTGCCTGCATGGCGTTTAATGGCGGAGATTAAAAAGACCGAGCCAAAGATGGGCCACCAACGATTACCCATGCTCTCCAGAAAGGCCATGCGGGCCAACCCCTTTTCTTTGCGAACCGGAAGACGGTAGCAGGCAAAGTGACCCCGATCGACCGAGTAGTCTAATAACTTGAGCCAGTCTTTTACCCGCAGCAAACTCATAAACTGCCCTTCTTTAGGGAGGTAGGCTTGACCAATCAGGCGCCCGGTATATTGCCGCAGACCCCACAGGCTTGCTGGATTAAATCCAGAGATTACTACTCGACCCTCGGGGATTAA
Source organism: Polynucleobacter sp. UK-FUSCHL-C3 (assembly GCF_040409815.1). Lineage (NCBI taxonomy): Bacteria > Pseudomonadati > Pseudomonadota > Betaproteobacteria > Burkholderiales > Burkholderiaceae > Polynucleobacter > Polynucleobacter sp. UK-FUSCHL-C3. Next base: position 1,221,415 of record NZ_CP099959.1, on the reverse strand, counting down.
AACGCGATCCACCTCTCGTAAGATTTGATGCGGATCGTTCGCAAACTCCAACACATGGGGCAGGATCACCAAATCAATCGATTGATTTGCAAAAGGCAACTCTTCTGGTATTCCCTCGATTTGTTGGTAAGGTAATTCACCTCCTGATTTAGAAACCCCATGGGGCAATAGCATCAATTTCAGTGAAATACGACTTTCTGAAAGCGTGTTCATTTGAGGCAGGCCGATTTGCAGAGCGTGATAACCAAATACATCGCTGACCGCTTGATTAAAGAGCAACTGTTCTGATTGCAAGATGTATTGCCCAGGCGGAGATTGCAGCCAGGTTTCCCAAGAGTTCTCGGGGGGGTGGTCAGTCAGCAGATCGGGGGGAGTGCTTGTTATCATAGAAGGATTGACTTGTGTCCCAAGGGTTTGCTAATGGCTTCAAATTCGACCTTACACGTTTGGCCCATTCCTGCCTTTACTGATAATTACATCTGGTGCATTCGGGACAGCCAATCTGCCATCCTGGTAGACCCAGGAGATGCTAAACCAGCGATTGACTACCTTCAGCAAGAAGGCCTTCACCTTAGTGGCATTCTAATCACTCATTACCACGCTGACCACATCGGCGGCTTAAAGGATTTACTGACGTGGGGGCATTCTCGGGGAGTCTCGTTTCCGATCTATGGCCCTGCTGCAGAGGACATCCCAGAGCGGACCCATGCCTTATTCGAGGGGGATCGGGTCGAGTTTGCTAAGCCCGCAATCTCTCTTGGGGTACTTGAGGTTCCAGGGCATACCTTAGGTCACATTGCCTATGTGGCTGATACTGCCCATAACCCCGGCGAGACCCCTAAGCTCTTTTGTGGGGACACCTTATTTGCCTCAGGCTGTGGCCGTTTGTTTGAGGGCACTCCCACCCAAATGTCATCCTCCTTGGCAAAGTTCTTATCCTTGCCAGAGGATAGTTTGGTGTATTGCACCCACGAGTACACCTTATCGAATATCCGTTTTGCGCTCGCAGTAGAGCCCCAGAATGTCAACTTACAAGCGTGGGCTAAGGAGGCGCAGCAGTTGCGAGACCGTAATCAGCCCACGGTACCAACAAACATTGCTCACGAAAAACGCGTTAATCCATTCATGCGCTGTGACCAAGAGCCTGTCCTCGCTGCTGCAGAAAATGTGATTGGCAAGAAGCTGAATACTCCAGCAGAGGTTTTAGCGGTGGTGCGCGCCTGGAAGGATCGCTTCTAAGATGAACTTGAGTCGCTACCTAACTATTGTGAGTAGTGCACTGGTTTTATTGCTCAGTGCTTGTGCTAGCACTGGGAATGAATGGTCTCCCACTGCCGATACCAAGCGCGACCCCCGAGCTGCTAAGGCGCCCCGCGTTGATTTGAGTAAACAGTCGGTTAGCAATGTAATGGCTCCCTCTAATAATTTATGGATCCATATTCGTCAGGGATTTCAGTTACCCGAGTTAGATAGTCCTCTTGTCCTTCAGCAAACCCGCTGGCTTACAGCGCGCCCTGATTACCTCGATCGCTCAATGGCGCGTTCCTCGCGTTACCTCTTCTATATTGTGGAAGAAGTAAATCGTCGCAACATGCCAAGCGAGTTAGCGTTATTACCCTTTGTCGAGAGCGCCTTTAATCCCGAGGCAAAGTCAACCGCTAAGGCAATGGGTATTTGGCAGTTTATGCCTAGAACGGGGAAGGATTTCAAGCTAACTCAAAACGTCTTTCGTGATGAGCGCCGCGATGTTTTGCAATCGACCAATGCAGCGCTTGATTATTTGCAACGACTTTACAATCAATTTGGTGATTGGCAGTTAGCCTTGGCAGCCTATAACTGGGGTGAGGGCAATGTTGCTAAAGCCATCAAGCGCAATCAGGCGCAACGTAAGCCAACAGACTATCTCAGCTTAACGATGCCACGAGAGACGCGTGAGTATGTGCCTAAATTAATGGCGTACAAAAATATTGTGAACGATCCTGCTGCATACGGCATTGTGTTGCCAGAGGTAGAGAACCACCCCTATTTTGTTGCGATTGATGTTACCCGCGATATTGATGTGGAAGTGGCTGCACAACTAGCAGAGATGTCCTTGGCAGATTTCAGAAATCTCAATCCTGCGTTTAATAAGCCGGTTATCTTGGGGGCTGCAGATCAACAAATGCTTCTACCGTTTGCGCAGGCTGAACTGTTTCAGATGAATTTGGCTAGTTATACCAAGCCACTGTCCTCCTGGACTGCTTTAACCATCACCAAGAGTGAGACCGCCGAGCAATTGTCTACCCGTCTAAACCTGAACCCGCAGTTGATTCGGGATGTAAATGACATTCCACGGGGGATACGGATTCGGGCCGGTTCCACGGTTTTGATACCTAAGCCCCCCGGAAAAGACTCGGATATTCCTGTGCATTTGGCCGAGCATGGCCAATTAAAGTTGGATAAGGGTGCATCCTCTAAACCCAAGACCAGTCAGGGAAATAATGCAAAGGCAAGTACTGCTAAACCAAAAATAGCGAGTACTCAGCAGAAATCCCCATCGACAAGTTCTTCAAAATCAGCGAAAACAGGAAGCAATACAGGCTCTGGGATGAGTGCTGGCGTTAAGACCTCTCCTTAGACCAAAGCCCATGACCACCACTTTTTTTGAGAGGAATGCGGTATGAGCACCGGTTACAAATCATTTCACGAGAGTTCGATAAAGGACCCTAAAGGATTTTGGGCAGAGCAAGCCAAATTGGTCGATTGGCATAAGCCCTTTGATCAGGTCTTTGATTATTCGAATCCACCGTTTGCAAAATGGTTCATTGGTGGACAAACCAATCTCTGCCATAACGCAGTTGACCGTCATTTAAAAGATCGTGCGCAGCAGATCGCATTGGTTGCAGTATCCACGGAGACCGAACAAGAGCGCACCTATACTTTTGAGGAGTTACACGCTGAAGTCAATCGCATGGCTGCGATCTTGCAAGCGCATGGGGTCGTGAAAGGTGATCGTGTACTGATTTATATGCCAATGATTGCACAGGCTTGCTTTGCTATGTTGGCTTGCGCGCGCATTGGTGCAATTCATTCGGTGGTATTCGGTGGCTTTGCATCACACAGCTTGGCTTCGCGCATTGATGATGCCAAGCCCAAGATGATTATTACGGCCGAGGCGGGCATGCGCGGCGGCAAGGCGGTTCCCTATAAGCCATTGTTAGATGAAGCCATCACGCTAGCGAGCTATAAGCCTGAAAAGGTCTTGATTGTGAACCGCGGCCTAAGTGATTACAGTACCGTAGCCAATCGTGATATTGATTATGCGAGCGAGCGTGAGAAACATTTAAATAGCAAGGTGCCAGTGGAGTGGGTCGACGCCACGCATCCTTCTTATATTTTGTATACCTCAGGTACAACAGGTAAACCGAAGGGCGTGCAACGCGATACTGGCGGTTACGCCGTAGCATTGGCAAGCTCGATGCGCTTAATTTTTGGTGGTAATCCCGGCGAGACCATGTTCACCACCTCCGATATTGGTTGGGTGGTAGGTCACAGCTACATTATTTATGGTCCATTAATTAATGGTATGGCCACGATCATGTATGAGGGCACCCCACTGCGACCCGATGCGGGCATTTGGTGGAGTTTGGTAGAAAAGTATAAGGTCTCGGTAATGTTCTCTGCACCGACGGCAGTCCGAGTGCTCAAGAAACAGGATCCAGCATTCTTGAGTAAGCACAACTTATCTACCTTGCGTACTTTGTTCTTAGCAGGCGAGCCCTTAGATGAGCCCACGGCATCATGGATTCATGATGCACTCAAGAAACCTGTTGTGGATAACTATTGGCAAACAGAAACCGGCTGGCCGATTTTGGCAATTCAGCGCGGCGTTGAGGTGATGCCACACAAGTTTGGTTCCCCAGGTGTCCCGGTATACGGCTACAACATGAAGTTATTGGATGAGGCGACCGGGGCAGAGCTTGGTCCCGATAAGAAGGGTGTAGTTGCGATTGAAGGACCATTACCACCGGGATGTATGCAAACGGTCTGGGGGGATGATCAGCGTTTTACAAAAACCTATTGGGAAACAGTTCCAGGCAAGCAGGTGTATTCCACATTCGACTGGGCGATTAAAGACAAAGATGGATATTTCTTTATCTTGGGACGCACCGATGATGTGATCAATGTCGCGGGTCATCGTCTTGGAACGCGTGAGATCGAGGAAAGCATCTCAAGTCACGCCAATGTGGCAGAGGTTGCAGTGGTTGGCGTCGAAGATCAATTGAAGGGACAGGTAGCGATTGCATTTGTAATCGCCAAAGATCCTACAAAACTAGCCAATATGGAAGCTGAAGTGATGAAGACCGTTGACTCACAACTCGGGGCAGTCGCAAGACCTGCCCGCGTTTATTTGGTGAGCGCCTTACCAAAAACTCGCTCTGGCAAGATCGTTCGCCGTGCATTACAAGCAGTTGCGGAAGGGCGTGATCCTGGAGACATCAGCACTATGGAAGATCAATCGGTCTTGGCTCAAATTAAGCAAGTGATTGGGAAGTAGTTAGTTACAGGCTCTCAGAGCTTTTTGTGAGTAAGCATTAGTCACTTTGCCGAGTGAGCGGCAAGGAACTGGTATCATTACGCCTATTAGTAACTATTACATTTGCCCTAGCGCTTAAAGACACTTACCTCCCCGCAATTTAGCCTCGGGTATGTCTTTTGGGGCAAAAAGTGTTGGACGGCAACAGGGTATTGGAGATTGTTTGTCGCCCTTGCTTCCTTCTTTTCCCCCCGCTGTATTAGCACTCGCAGATGGTTTCATCTTTTCTGGTCAAAGTATTGGTGCCCCTGGTGAAACCAGTGGCGAGGTAGTCTTCAATACCGCACTGACCGGTTATCAAGAGATCATCACCGACCCCAGTTATGCCAGACAGTTGGTCACATTGACCTATCCGCACATCGGTAACGTTGGTGTGAATGCGCAAGATGCGGAGTCAAGTCAGGTGTATGCCGCCGGCTTGATCATCAAAGATCTCTCTGCACGTGTTTCTAATTTCCGCTCGCAAGATCGCTTGGATCATTATTTGCGCGAAGCGAAGGTGCCTGGTATTGCTGGTATCGATACCCGTAAACTCACTCGGATTTTGCGTGATCGGGGCGCGCAATCGGGTGCGATCGTAGCTGGACAGGTGGGTGATAATTTAGAACAACTCACAAAACGCGCCTTAGCGCTTGCTAAATCATTTGCTGGAATGGCGGGTCTTGATTTGGCACAAGTGGTTACAACCCAAAAATCGTATGAGTGGCAAGAAGGTGAGTGGCAATTATTCGGTGAGCATGGCAAGCCCGCCTATCAAATGATGAAGAACCCTAGCAAGCGAGTCGTGGCATACGACTTCGGTGTGAAGCGCAATATCTTATGTATGCTCGCACAGCGTGGTTGTGCTCTAACCGTGGTGCCTGCCAAGACCCCAATATCAGAAGTGCTTGCCTTAAAACCCGATGGTGTATTTTTATCGAACGGCCCTGGGGATCCAGAGCCTTGCGACTATGCCATTAGTGCTGCACAGAGCATCATCGCCAAGAACATTCCCACCTTTGGTATCTGCTTAGGTCATCAGATCATGGGCCTAGCGGCCGGTGCGAAGACCTTGAAGATGAAGTTTGGGCATCATGGTGCAAACCATCCGGTGAAAGACTTGGATACTGGTCGCGTTGCCATCACATCGCAAAACCATGGATTTGCAGTGGATGCAAAGACCTTGCCGAATGATCTGCGAGTGACCCATGTTTCTTTATTTGATGGCTCATTACAAGGATTGGCTTGGAAAGATAAACCAGCGTTTTGTTTTCAGGGGCATCCGGAGGCATCGCCTGGCCCCCATGACATCGCTTACTTATTTGATCGTTTTATCTATCTTATGAACACCGCCGGCAAAGGGGCTCAATAATGCCAAAGCGGACTGATATTCATAGCATCTTAATTATTGGAGCAGGGCCGATTGTGATTGGCCAAGCCTGTGAGTTTGATTACTCAGGCGCTCAAGCATGTAAAGCATTACGTGAAGAGGGCTATCGCGTCATCTTGGTGAATAGTAATCCTGCCACCATCATGACCGACCCAGAGATGGCAGATGTCACTTATATCGAGCCAATTACTTGGGAAGTGGTCGAACGCATCATTGCGACCGAGAAACCCGATGCCATATTGCCGACCATGGGCGGTCAGACGGCACTTAACTGCGCCCTTGATTTGCATCGCCATGGTGTACTCAAAAAATACGGTTGCGAGTTAATCGGTGCATCGCCTGAGGCAATTGATAAAGCAGAAGATCGCCAGAAGTTTAAAGATGCCATGACCAAGATTGGTTTGGGCTCTGCAAAGTCTGGTATTGCGCATTCGATGGAAGAGGCGCTGACCGTTCAACAACGCATTCAAATAGAGACCGGTAGCTCAGGCTTTCCGGTTGTAATTCGACCGTCGTTCACGATGGGCGGGTCGGGCGGTGGTATTGCCTATAACCGCGAAGAGTTTGAAGAGATCTGCAAACGCGGTCTTGATCTTTCCCCCACCCATGAGCTATTGATTGAAGAGTCACTCCTGGGTTGGAAAGAGTTTGAGATGGAAGTGGTGCGTGATCGTGCTGATAACTGCATCATCGTTTGCTCGATTGAGAACTTAGATCCCATGGGCGTGCATACGGGCGACTCGATTACGGTTGCGCCTGCACAAACACTCACCGATAAAGAGTATCAAATCATGCGGAACGCATCGATTGCAGTATTGCGCGAGATTGGGGTGGACACGGGTGGTTCAAACGTGCAGTTCTCGATTAATCCAGTGGATGGTCGCATGATCGTGATTGAGATGAACCCACGGGTCTCGCGTTCATCAGCATTGGCATCCAAGGCAACAGGCTTCCCAATTGCGAAGGTGGCTGCGAAGCTGGCAGTGGGTTACACCTTAGATGAATTGCAAAATGATATTACGGGTGGTGCCACACCAGCATCGTTTGAGCCCAGCATTGATTATGTGGTCACGAAGATTCCACGCTTTGCATTTGAGAAGTTCCGTGAAGCTGATCCGCGCTTAACAACCCAAATGAAGTCTGTCGGTGAGGTCATGGCAATCGGTCGTACCTTCCAAGAATCTTTCCAAAAAGCACTGCGTGGTTTAGAGGTTGGTGTAGACGGCCTTGATGAGAAATCCACCGATCTGGAAGACATCATTCAGGAGATTGGTGATCCAGGCCCGGACCGGATCTGGTATGTCGGCGATGCCTTCCGCATGGGCATGAGCATTGATGAGGTCTTTGCAGAAAGTAAGATCGATCCATGGTTCTTAGAGCAGATTAAAGAGTTAATTGAGTTAGAGAATGCAGTCAAGGAACGGACTCTAAAGAGCATCAATGCTTCCGAGTTGCGCTTCTTAAAACAAAAAGGATTCTCAGATCGTCGTTTGGCTAAATTACTGAAGACCGATGCTAAAGCGGTGCGAGAGGCGCGCCATCACCATCAAGTATTTCCAGTCTATAAACGGGTTGATACTTGTGCCGCCGAATTTGCAACCAATACCGCGTATATGTACTCCACCTATGAGGCAGAGCATGGTGAGTGCGAGTCACAGCCTACTCAACGCGAGAAGATCATGGTCTTGGGTGGTGGCCCTAATCGTATCGGACAAGGCATTGAGTTTGATTACTGCTGCGTTCATGCTGCCTTAGCAATGCGCGACGATGGCTATGAGACCATCATGGTTAACTGCAACCCAGAAACTGTTTCTACCGATTACGACACCTCGGATCGTCTTTACTTTGAACCGCTCACCCTAGAAGATGTCTTGGAGATTGTGGCTAAGGAAAAGCCCAAAGGTGTGATCGTTCAGTATGGTGGCCAAACTCCACTTAAATTAGCTCTGGATCTCGAGGCCAATGGAGTGCCGATTATTGGCACATCCCCAGACATGATCGATGCGGCAGAAGATCGCGAACGCTTCCAAAAATTATTGCATGAGCTTAAATTACGTCAGCCGCCCAATCGAACCGCCAGAGCAGAAGATGAGGCTCTCAAATTAGCAGAAGAGATTGGTTATCCTTTAGTTGTGCGTCCCTCCTATGTATTAGGTGGTCGGGCGATGGAGATCGTGCACGATGGCCGTGATCTCGAGCGCTATATGCGTGAGGCAGTCAAGGTATCCAATGACTCACCAGTGCTACTGGATCGATTCTTAAACGATGCTATTGAGTGTGACGTAGATTGCATCTCGGATGGTAAGGATGTCTTTATCGGTGGCGTGATGGAACACATTGAGCAAGCCGGTGTGCACTCGGGCGACTCAGCCTGCTCATTACCCCCTTACTCTTTATCGGCCGAGACCGTGGCTGAGATCAAGCGTCAAACAGCAGCAATGGCCAAGGGTCTTAATGTGGTTGGCTTAATGAACGTGCAATTTGCGATTCAAAATGTCGACGGTAAGGATGTTATTTATGTTCTCGAGGTTAATCCTCGCGCCTCACGAACTGTGCCGTATGTCTCAAAAGCTACTGGCTTGCAATTGGCCAAAATTGCAGCGCGCTGCATGGTTGGACAATCCCTTGAGCAACAGGGTATTACGAAAGAAGTAATACCGCCGTATTACTCAGTGAAGGAAGCGGTATTCCCATTCAATAAGTTCCCTGGCATTGATCCCATCTTAGGGCCAGAGATGCGCTCAACTGGTGAGGTAATGGGAGTCGGCAAGACCTTTGGAGAGGCTTTGTTTAAATCTCAGTTAGCTGCAGGTATTAAATTACCGAAGAGCGGTAATGTCGTTCTTACCGTTAAGGATAGCGATAAGCCCCTAGCGGTTGAGGTGGCAAAGCTCTTGCATGAGATGGGATTTCCGATGGTTGCAACCAAGGGAACGGCTGCAGCCATTGCGGCAGCTAATATTCCGGTAGCGGTTGTCAATAAAGTTAAGGAAGGTCGTCCGCACATTGTCGATATGATCAAAAATGGCGAGATCACCTTGGTCTTTACAACGGTTGATGAGACTCGTAATGCGATTGCAGACTCCCGTTCTATTCGGACCACCGCTCAAGCCAATGGCGTGACCTACTACACCACCATTAGTGCAGCCCGTGCGGTGATGGAGGGAATGCGCGCCAAGGACTCTTTAGAGGTTTATTCCTTACAAAATTTACATATTGCGCTTAGCTAGCTTAAAATCCAGAATTAACGATTTAAGGGTTGAGCGGCATGAGTGCAAACACAATTCCGATTACAAAGCGTGGTGCTGAGCTCCTGAAAGAGGAGCTCCACCGTCTCAAGCACATTGATCGCCCAGCAGTGATTAATGCAATCTCCGAAGCACGTGCGCAAGGGGATCTTTCTGAGAATGCTGAGTACGATGCCGCCAAGGAAAAGCAAGGGTTTATCGAAGGCCGCATCAAAGAGCTGGAGACCAAACTATCGGGTGCGCAGATCATAGATCCCTCACTCCTTGAGGCAGAGGGTCGCGTGGTCTTTGGTGCCACCGTTGATTTAGAAGATCTTGATGATGGTAAAAAAATGAGCTACCAGATTGTGGGCGACGATGAAGCCGATATTGCTGCCAATAAGATCTCGATTAGCTCTCCCATTGCACGGGCATTGATCGGTAAGGAAGAGGGCGACGTGGTCAGCGTGCAAGCCCCAGCGGGTGCGCGCGAGGTTGAGATCCTAAGCGTTCGTTATATCTAAGAACCTAATCCTTATAAGTTATATTTTTATATAATTGCACTGTAGTGCAAAGTATGTTATATTTTTATATAACCTATTAGGAGCTAGTCATGCAAACACATTTAAGAAAAGTAGGCGGTTCTGTGATGATGGCTGTATCACCGGGATTTTTGGAGGAACTTAAGATCTCCTCTGGATCTATCGTTGACGTTGCCTTATTAAATGGTCGATTGGTGGTGAAGCCAATCTCAAAGCCCAGCTATCAGTTAGCTGATTTATTGGCAAAGTGCGACCCTAATGCAAAAATGCCGAAAGAGGATAAGCAGTGGCTTGAGCTAACCCCGATTGGTAATGAGATTTTGTAATGAATCGGGGTGATATTTATTTAGTCTCCTTAGATCCAAGTTCTGGCCATGAGCAAAAAGGGTTTCGTCCCGTGCTGGTTGTTTCTCCAGGACCATTTAACAAGTTAACTAAGACCCCAATAGTAGTACCTATTACAACAGGTGGAAATTTTGCAAGAGTGGCTGGTTTTACTGTTGACCTGGTGGGTACAAAAACAGCTGGTGTGGCTCGTTGTGATCAGCCAAGGGTGTTGGACTTGGCGGCACGAAAAGCAAAAAAATTAGAAAGTGTTTCAAATCAAACTATGGATGAGGTGTTGGCTAAATTGGCCACATTAATTTCATAGTAACTATATATGATACATAGCAGTTCCAGCCAACATCAAATTGCCCAACGATTATTTCTATTCATTTGCAGTCTTTGGGTTGGTAGCTTAATTACTGTTGGTTATCTCGTAGCTCCCACCTTATTTGCTACCTTAAGTGATCGACAGGTGGCCGGTATGGTTGCCGGTGCGATCTTTAAGGTCGAGGCCTATATCAGCTTAGTCGTGTGTGTTGGTCTACTGGTCCTCGCAAACTTACTCGTGAGTCGCGGGCTGCAATGCTATCGAGCAATTCGGTGGATCTTGCTAGTCATGTTGATTTGTGCGGCAGTCGGTAGCTTTGTACTCATGCCGTGGATGGAGAGTTTGCGCGAGGAAGCCTTATTGCAAGGAATGCCCGTGCGGTATTCACCGTTAGCCGGTTTGTTCTCTACCTTGCATGGAGTATCGAGCGCAATATTTTTGGCACAAAGCCTCTTGGGGGTCTACTTAGTTTGGTACCTAAGTCGTTCACTTGGCAGTGCAAATCAAGCTAGCTGAGAGCGGCTTTCTTGGGACTGGCTTGACGTACCTTGCGACGTTTTGGTTTGTCTGCAGGCGCGTGTTTCGTTCCCTTCATCCCAATGCGTGAGCCGGCAGCCTTCTTGGCAACTCGAGCTACTTTATAAGCACGCGCCACCTTCTTGCTGGGAGCTAATTTCTCCTCTTTGGATTTTTGGGGACGCCACACTACGAGCAGTTTGCCAATATGCTGAATCGGTGCCGCATTGAGCTGGTCACAGATCTCGAGGAGCATTTGCTCTCGGGCATCGCGATCATCACCGAGAACTCGGATCTTAATCAGCCCATGGCTCTTCAGAGCAAGCTCTGTTTCTTTGGCAACGGCGGGTGTGAACCCATCATTGCCGATCATGATCACGGGTTTAAGAGGATGTGCTTTCGCACGGTGTGCTTTGCGTTGGGCGGGGCTTAAGGTCAGTGCAGTCATCTTGAGATCATAGAGGATTATCGAAGCCTGCTTAGAAAACAGCGACAATAATGATCGTGGCAAAGAACAAGTTCAATAAAAATTGGTTACACGACCATCTAAATGACCCTTATGTGAAGTTGGCACAGAAGGAGGGCTATCGAGCTCGTGCCGCTTACAAACTAAGCGAGATTGATGCACAAGATCACCTCATCAAAGCAGGAATGACCATTATTGATCTAGGCAGTACGCCAGGGAGTTGGAGCCAGTATGCGCGTAATCGTCTCGTGGAACTGCGCCGTAATCCAAGCCCTGAGAACGCTGGCAAGCCAGATGGTTGCATCATTGCAATCGATCTTTTGCCAATGGACCCGATTGCAGACGTACACTTTATTGAAGGCGACTTTAGAGAGGACGAGGGACTTAGAGCGCTTGAAGCAGCCTTGCCCCCAGAAGCTCATGGCAAAGTTGATCTCGTGCTCTCAGATATGGCACCCAATCTATCTGGGGTTGGGGTTGCTGATTCTGCTCGAATGGCACTCTTGGCAGAACTTGCCTTGGAGTTCGCCAAAAGCCATTTAAAGCCCGATGGGGCCCTTTTAATTAAGTGCTTTCATGGAAGCGGTTACAGCCAAATAGTTGAGACTTTTAAAGGGGTATTTAGGGTGGTAGCCCCCAGAAAACCCAAGGCCTCCCGCGACAAGTCCTCTGAAACCTTTCTGCTAGGGCGTTACCTGAAGTAGGGTAAAACAGACAGAAGACCCCAAAATAAGTCTTTTTGCATAGTAAACCCAGCCTTTTTAGGATAAATTTGTCCTTCAACCCTTGATTTTTGTAGGTAGTAGAATCAAATACATAGGGTAGGCATTTAAGACTTGGCCCTGATAACTCCCGGATCAATCCGGCAAAGGTGTAATTTGAATAACAATTTGTTCCAAAAAGTGGGTGTTTGGCTCATCGTTGGCTTGGTTTTGTTTACTGTCTTTAAGCAGTTTGATAAACCACGCACACAAGATCAGGTCACGTATTCCCAATTTATGGATGACGCCAAAAGTGGCAAGATCAAGCGCGTAGATGTGCAAGGCCGTACTTTGCAAATTACCCCAGCAGACGGTAATAAATATTCTCTCATCTCTCCAGGCGATATCTGGATGGTCGGTGATCTCATGAAATACGGTGTGCAGGTTACTGGTAAGACCGAAGACGAACCAAATCTTTTGGTCTCAGCTCTTTATTACCTCGGACCCACATTGCTCATCATTGGTTTTTGGTTCTTCATGATGCGCCAGATGCAAGGTGGCGGTAAGGGCGGGGCATTCTCCTTTGGTAAATCCAAAGCTCGCTTAATTGATGAGAACAGTAACTCGGTGACCTTTGCTGATGTCGCAGGATGCGATGAAGCGAAAGAGGAGGTCTTCGAGATTGTGGATTTCTTAAAAGATCCGCAGAAGTTTCAGAAACTCGGTGGTCGTATCCCTCACGGTGTTCTCTTAGTGGGCCCCCCAGGAACTGGTAAGACTTTATTAGCTCGGGCGATTGCCGGTGAGGCCAAGGTGCCGTTCTTCTCAATCTCTGGTTCAGACTTCGTAGAGATGTTTGTGGGTGTAGGTGCAGCACGTGTGCGTGATATGTTTGATAACGCCAAGAAGCATGCACCATGCATCATCTTCATTGATGAGATTGATGCGGTTGGTCGTCACCGCGGTGCTGGCATGGGCGGCGGTAATGATGAGCGTGAGCAAACCCTCAATCAAATGCTAGTCGAGATGGATGGTTTTGAGACCAACAGCGGTGTCATCGTTATCGCTGCAACGAACCGTTCTGATGTCTTGGATCGCGCCTTATTGCGCCCCGGTCGTTTTGATCGTCAGGTTCATGTTGGCTTGCCAGATATTCGGGGTCGCGAACAAATCCTGCGTGTGCATATGCGTAAGGTGCCGATTAGCACGGACGTTGATCCTGCGGTATTGGCCAGGGGTACCCCAGGGTTCTCGGGTGCTGACCTTGCGAACCTCGTAAACGAGTCTGCCTTATTTGCTGCGCGCCGTAGTAAGCGTGCGGTCGATATGCAAGACTTTGAGGATGCTAAAGATAAGATCTACATGGGCCCAGAACGCAAGTCAGCAGTGATGCGCGAAGAGGAGCGACGCAATACGGCATATCACGAGTCAGGTCATGCGGTGGTAGCTAAGATATTGCCGAAGGCAGATCCGGTTCACAAAGTTACGATCATGCCCCGTGGTATGGCCTTGGGCGTCACCTGGCAGTTACCCGAGTTTGATCGTGTTAATTTGTACAAAGATCGCATGTTGGAGGAGTTGGCTATTTTGTTTGGTGGCCGCGCTGCCGAAGAGGTGTTCTTGAGCTCGATGAGTACGGGCGCTTCTAATGACTTTGAGCGCGCTACCAAAATGGCTCGTGACATGGTGACCCGTTATGGTATGAGCGATAGCTTAGGCACTATGGTGTATGTCGATACCGAACAAGATAGTATGTTTGGCAAGATGAACAACAAAACGGTTTCTGAGTTGACTCAACAAAAGGTGGATTATGAGATCCGTACCTTAATTGATAGTCAGTATGCTTTAGCAAAGAAGATCCTCGAAGAGAACCGCGATAAGGTGGAAGCTATGGTAGCTGCTCTCTTAGAGTGGGAGACCATTGATGCCGAGCAAATCAATGACATCATGGCCGGCCGTCCTCCTAAGGAACCCAAGCCAGTGACTGCAACTGCCTTTGGTAACTCCGCTGGTGGCGGCACACCTGGACCGGCTGCAGGCGGGGCTCCCGCAACAGCCTAAGGATGCAGGTTAATCCATCGCCCGCGGCATGGCGCTGCGGGCATTTTCTTTTTGAGCTCTCCAAGACCACTCGTCCTTTGGTGATGGGTATTTTGAATGCCACCCCAGATTCATTCTCCGATGGTGGGCAGTTTTATCAACGCGATGCAGGGCTTAAGCAAGCCGAGAAAATGATTGCTGCAGGCGTAGACATTATTGATATTGGTGGCGAGTCCACACGACCTGGGGCAGAACCGGTCGCCTTACAAGAAGAACTCGATCGCGTTTTGCCTGTGATTGAGGCTCTTAAAGAGTGCGGTGCAGCCCTCTCGATTGATACCTATAAACCAGAGACCATGCGAGCAGCCCTTGATTTAGGTGTCGACTGTGTCAACGATATCTGGGCGCTTCGTCAAGAGGGAGCAGTGGATGTTGTCAAGCAATCAAACTGTGGCGTGGTTCTCATGCATATGCAACGCGATCCACAAACCATGCAATTTGATCCTCATTACGATAATGTCTTGCAAGATGTACAAACCTTTTTATTGGAGCGCTGTGCATTGCTTGAAGAGGCTGGCATTGCATCGAACCGCATCACCATTGACCCGGGATTTGGTTTTGGTAAGAGCCTTGAGCATAACTATCAACTCTTAGCCCAATTTGCATTGTTTACAGAGCATGGCTATCCGGTCTTAGCAGGTATCTCACGCAAATCCATGCTGGGTAAAGTAACCCATAAAGAAGTTGGAGACCGCCTGATTCCGAGCATCGCTGCTGCAATCATGGCGGTTGAGCGTGGTGCCAAAATTGTGCGAACGCACGATGTGAGTGAGACCATGGATGCCATAAAGATTTGGCAAGCCATGCGAGAGCAAGAGCTTACAAGTTTTATAATGAAGAATGACTAAAAAATACTTCGGTACCGATGGCATTCGTGGAGAGGTTGGTGTTCCACCCATTGTTCCAGACTTCATGTTGCGCTTGGGTTATGCCGCTGGCAAGGTATTAATCCGCCACGCCAAATCAAATGAGCGTCAACGGGTATTGATTGGTAAAGACACGCGCGTCTCTGGATATTTATTAGAGGCTGCATTGGAGTCTGGATTCTCAGCAGCGGGTGTGGATGTCACCTTATGCGGCCCTATGCCAACACCGGGGGTTGCCCACCTCACCAAAGCATTACGCCTATCAGCTGGAGTAGTGATCTCCGCGTCCCATAATCTCTATCAAGACAATGGTATTAAGTTTTTCACTGCCAAGGGCGATAAGTTCTCAGACGCCTTTGAGCTCGAGATTGAGCAAGAGCTTGAGAACGCGATGGGCTGTGTCAGCTCCGATAAACTGGGCAAAGCCTTTCGTCTTGATGATGCAGCAGGACGTTACATTGAGTTTTGTAAATCCACATTCCCAGCCGATCTCAATCTCAAAGGCCTAAAGATTGTGCTTGACTGTGCCAATGGTGCTGCTTATCACACGGCCCCTCCGGTTTTTCATGAACTAGGAGCGGAGGTGATTACCATCGGCGTATCGCCAAATGGTCGCAACATTAATGATCACTGTGGTGCAACTGCACCCCAAGCACTGATCGCAAAGGTACAAGAAGTCAGTGCTGATATTGGCATTGCCCTTGATGGTGATGCCGATCGATTGCAGATGGTGGATAGTAGCGGCCGACTCTTTAACGGGGATGAGTTGCTGTATGTCTTAGCTAAAGATCGTATTGATCGGGGGCAGAAGATTGGTGGGGTAGTTGGCACACTCATGACCAATTTAGCAATCGAGAACGCCATTAAGAGCCTCGGTCTGGGCTTTGAACGGGCTAAGGTAGGCGATCGCTATGTTCGAGAGTTATTACAGAACAAGCAATGGATCATTGGTGGAGAGGGATCTGGTCATCTGTTGTGCTTAGATCAGCACAGTACGGGAGATGGCACCATCGCTGCTTTACAAGTGCTCGCAGCGATGCAAGAAAAACAGAAGTCCTTAAATGATTTATTGAACGGTGTTCAGATCTTTCCGCAAGTGCTGATCAACGTCAAAACCAAGCCTGATTACAACTGGCAGAATGACCTTAATCTCAACACTGCAATCACTAAGGCAGAACAAAGCCTGGTTGGTAAGGGTAGGGTATTAATAAGGGCATCGGGGACGGAGCCTGTGCTACGTGTGATGGTAGAGGCCAACGAGGCAAACCTAGCGCAGCAAACTGCTGAGGCGATTGCAGAGCAAGTCAATACACATTAATTGCCCCAGTCCGTATCTATCTCATTTTGCTTTGGGTCATTATCGCGCCTATTTTTACGATTAACTAAGTATTGCCAGATTAGTCGGTCTTTCTCATGATTATCAATATCATAGTGTTGGAACCGCTCCTCTAATTCCTTTATTTGATCATTGGGGTTGATTGCCATATCAATATCTCCAAAAATTACTTGACCAATGGGTAGCGGCTCTTTGCAGGACCTTCGATAGTTAATACAAAGTTTGTACAGCATGTATTGTGGCCAACGGTCATGACATCACTATGTCAGTTTTATGTCAGGTAATTAAAGTGTCACATTTAAGTCATGGGCTTCTTGTAACTTAACAAGTTCAAAGGAGTTATCAATGAATCAGAATCAAGATGATTTATCACAATGGTACAAAAGAGCCCAAGATGAGATTTTGGATGACCTCGATGAGGAATTAGAGCTTGAGCTTGATGATCAGCGCTTGGGAGATGACTCAAGTTCTTTAACGGCAATTAATCGTCGGTTTTATTTCAAAGAACTTTTTCGTCTTCAAAAAGAGTTGATTAAGTTACAAGATTGGGTAGTTCATCATAAGTTAAAAGTTGTTGTTTTATTTGAGGGTCGCGACTCTGCTGGAAAGGGCGGCGCTATTAAACGCATTACACAACGATTAAACCCCCGCGTATGCCGAGTAGTTGCCCTATCAGCTCCATCAGAGCGAGAGAAGACCCAGTGGTATTTTCAACGCTATATTGCGCATTTACCCGCTGCTGGCGAAATCGTATTATTCGATCGCAGTTGGTATAACCGAGCAGGTGTGGAGCGAGTGATGGGCTTTTGTACCGATGATGAGTATCAGGAATTCTTACAAACTGTCCCAGAGTTTGAAAAAATGATTATTCGCTCAGGGGTGATTCTAATTAAGTATTGGTTCTCGATTTCGGATGAGGAGCAGTACAACCGCTTTACACAACGCATCAATGATCCTCTTAAGCAATGGAAATTAAGTCCGATGGATTTAGAGTCTCGCCGACGTTGGGAGCAGTACACCAAAGCAAAAGAAATGATGCTTGAAAAAACACATATTTCTGGAGCTCCTTGGTGGGTGGTTGCAGCCAATGATAAAAAGCGTGCTCGCTTAAACTGTATTCATCATTTACTTGCTCAGATTCCGTATGGGGAGATTGAGCATCCCCACATTACGCTACCTGAACGGGTTCATAACCCAGACTATATTCGCGGTCCTGTCCCCCGCGAAATGTATGTTCCTGAAATTTATTAATCACTAACCAATTGGTACACCATGAACGAATTTGATAATCCCATCGTTAATACTCTTTTTGATCCCCAAAATACCCTCGAAACCAAAACTGACCGACGCTTTTTTCTAAAGTCGAGCGCAGCACTCTTGGCTGTAATGAGCCCTGGTCTTGGCATGGCTCAAAGTACTAAATCGATTTGGGGTGGAGCGAAGCCATTTAATTTTGAGTCCGTCTCACTGGCGCAGGCAAGCGATGGCATTGCGATTCCAAAAGGTTATCGATGGGCAATAGTTGCTGCATGGGGCGATCCCATTAATGGTAAGTTTCCAGTTATTTCCTATGATGTGATTAATACGCCTGAGCAACAAGCCAAGCAGTTTGGCATGCACCATGATGGCTGTGCATTTTTCCCAGAGCAGGGTTCATCCACAAAGGGTCTTTGGGTTGTTAATCACGAATACACCGATGACGGTCTTCTTCATCCTGATGGTATGAAAACCTGGAACGCTGATAAGGTCCGCAAGAGTCAGGCAGCACACGGAGTCACAGTTGCCCATATTCAGCGCGAGAGTAGTGGTGCTTGGCAAGTAGTATCTGGCCCAAATACAAGACGCATTACAGCCTATACTCCCTGCGCTATTTCAGGACCAGCGGCCGGAAGTATTTATATGCAAACAGTCGCAGACCCCAAAGGAAAGCTAGCGCTTGGCACTCTTAATAATTGTGCTAATGGAGTTACCCCATGGGGCACTTACTTGACCTGTGAAGAAAATATAAATGGTTATTTTGTAAAGAAGGGTAAAGCGAGCAAGGAAGAGCAGCGGATTGGTATTAATGCAAAGGGGTTTGGTTATCGCTGGGAGGAGTTTGATGAGCGCTTTAATGCTGACCTTACACCCAATGAGCCGAATCGCTTTGGTTGGGTCGTTGAAATCGATCCACGCGATCCTGATCAGGCCCCCATTAAACGAACCGCATTAGGACGGTTTAAGCATGAGGGTGCTCAAGTCACCTTGGCAAAAGATGGACGTGTAGTGGTCTACATGGGCGATGATCAACGCGGTGAATATGTTTATCGATATGTGAGTAAATTTCCTTACAAACCAAATCAGCCAGAACACAATAGGACGCTCTTAGATGAGGGCACACTTTTCGTTGCTCAATTTTCGGATAGTGGCGAAGGTCGGTGGATCCCCTTGGTCCATGGTCAAAATGGCTTGAGTAAAGAAAATGGCTTTCCAGATCAAGCGTATGTGCTCATCGAAGCGCGCTTAGCGGCTGATTACCTGAAGGCAACTCCTCTCGATCGCCCTGAATGGGTAGCTGTTCACCCTAAAACCAATGACGTCTATCTGGCGCTGACCAACAATAATCAACGCGGTAAAGAGTTCCCCGTAAATGCTGCCAACCCGCGTATCAATAATTTGATGGGGCATATTGTTCGCTGGAAACCGCGAGGCCAAGATGCCGCAAGCGATCGCTTTGATTGGGAGATTTTTGTCTTGGCGGGAGACCCAGACAATACCGATCCAAATCAGAAAGGGAATATTCAGGGGGATGTCTATGGATCACCTGACGGGTTGTGGTTTGACCAGCGCGGAATTTTATGGACTCAAACTGATATTTCTTCAGGAGCTTTGGGCAAAGGCGCGTATTCACGCATTACGAACAATATGATGTTTGCTGCAGATCCAGTTAGTAGAGAATTTAGACGCTTTTTAATTGGACCTAATGGTTGCGAAGTGACCGGTGTTGACTTAACACCTGATTACAAAACCATGTTTGTCAACATTCAGCATCCTGGTGAGAGTCCGAGCGAGCGTAGTAATCCGGACAAGCCAAAAGCCTTCAGTGATTGGCCTGATCGCAAACTGTTTTCCAGACCCCGATCTGCAACCATTGCGATTTGGCGGGAGGATGGCAAACCGGTTGGTAGCTAATTAGGGTTGAATGAGGAAGGGTCGAAATGAAAAGGGGCTTTGTTTTGTTTTATCTACAGTAATTTCGACCGCTTCAATTTGTTGATCCCCCATGACTTGCAAACGGTAAGCTCGATCAAGAGTACGCTTACTAATTGGATCACTAAAGGGTTGATCAATGATTAAGCGATGACTATCGCCATGAATAATAAGAGCAGGTTTGGCAAAGTCCGCCAGTTTTTGATTCAGTAGAGCAATCGTATCGCGTAAGCCACTTGTGAGGGATGTCGCTTGCTCAGGGGAATAAAAAAGATCTGCTTGAAGAGCAATGACGAGGTGATCGATGCCTTGGGATTTAGTAATTGTAAATACATGTTCAAGCCAGGCTAAATTGGCTTGATTACGTCGGGTATATTCTGTGAACTGACTAAAGTTATTGTTTGAACCAACAACGTGGACCGTAACAAATAGCGTGGACTCGTGGAGCCAGTAGGCATTCTCGACAAACTCTTTAAACCTTGGATGAATGTCCGCCTGACGATTTAAGCGAATCGGGTTTTTGCCAAGACTCTTGGTATCGGAAAAATAGAGTTGACGAATAAATTGCAGTCGCTCGCTTGGTTCAAATGCTCCGGCGCTTGGGCGATGACAATCAGTCCATTCATTATCACCGGGTGTATAAACCAGCGGCTGATTAAAAGTATTAAATAGCCGATGAATTTTCTGTAAATATTCATTGGAGCAGGGCGAACTACCGTTTTTGGTGTCACCCACAAAAATGCTCAATGTCGGCTGTGACCGATTAATTGATTGGATTAATTGCTCAAACCGGATCTCGTCCCCATCGCGATAGGGCATATCACCCAGAGCGATAAACCGAAATGCCTGCGCCCAGAGTGGAATCATGCAGCACAGAGAAGCGACTACTATCTGCTGGAGGAGAGTCTTAATGGGATTCATCACAGTGAAATATTATCCATTCAGAATGGGAATATGTTTATTCAACAATCAACCTTAACCTGCCCTCATTGTTTTGTTCGTGAATGTGTTGAAATTCATTCGGCGTATCCAAACCAATTTCATCAATGCCCATCGTGCCTTCGACCCTATCAAGCCAATAAAAACGATTGTTGTATTTTCTGTAGTTACGGAGATACGCCATGCAATCAAATCGATCGAAACTTAGCTCTATAAAAAAACCGCCCTAGCAGGGCGGAAAATTCAACACGAAGGGAGTTTCTTTAATTTTATACAATCCTAACGTGACAGCTTGATGGCAGTTTTGTGTCAGCATCTAATTGATGCAATGCAACAATTCTTTGTCATATTCCTTTGCTAGACTGATTTTTCATTAATTGACATGAGGTGTGTGTAATGAAAAAGCCGTCAGAAGCAGCAAAGAAAGCGAAGGCAAAAGAGCTCTTTACTCTGTCTCATAAATTGCTTGATGCAGCGAAGCAGCTAAGCGAGCACCATGCAGCAGAACTTCGCTACAACATGCAGCAGGCGCTGGATGCCGCTAAAACAGCGGCTCAAAAAGATATGAAGCAACTCAATGCAATGCAAAAGAAGGCAGCCGATGAGGCTGCTAAGCGCATGAGTGTTTATCAGAAGAAGGTCAAAGTGATCTTGAAAGATATTGGTAGTGAGGCTGCAGATGGTGCCGAGAAGCACTTTGATCGGGCTCGAGACGCCATTAGTGATTGGATTAAAGAGGCTGATAAGAAAATCCCCATGGGCGGAGAAAAACTCGCAAAAGTCGTGCGTGAGGTTTCCGATGCTGGTGCCAAAGTATTTAAAGAAGGCCGCAAGGCAGTTAATGATGCCATTGAGTTAGCCGAGAAGAATATTCAGACGGTTGCTAAAAAGGTGAGCAAAGCCACGGCTAGCAAAAAGGCCAGGAAGCCCGCTCAAAAGAAACTGGTACCCCGCAAATCGACGGCTGTGAAGAAGAAGACCGCCCCCAGGAAAAAGCCCACAACAGCCCCAAGCCAGGCTTCACAAAGCTCTGTTTTAGGAAATGGCAGCGCCGCAGTACCTAACTGAGTTGCTAAATTAGGGAATTCACCCTAAATATTTAGGGTGAATCATAAATTTTGGCTACAGAGCAGCGGCACTAATTAATTAACCTATTGATTTATATAATTTATTTAGATCAACTCCTACGTCATTTCAGCTGTCACTAAAGCGTCATATTCCCCCCGTATTGTTCTTCTATCGCGTTGTGCGAGACCTTATTGAGGATTAAAAATGACGATTACTTTGAAAAAAGCCCTAACTGTTGCGGCTCTTTCCATTGCTACTGCAAGTTTTGCTCCTGCCGCCCTTGCTGCAGACATAACCGGCGCTGGCGCTACATTCCCATACCCAATCTACGCTAAGTGGGCTGAAGCCTATAAAGCCAAAACAGGTAATGGTTTGAACTATCAATCCATTGGCTCATCCGGTGGTATTAAGCAAATCAAAGCCAAGACTGTTGACTTTGGTGCAACCGATAACCCTGTGAAATTTGATGATTTACAAGCTGACGGCTTGGTTCAGTTTCCTGCCATTATTGGCGGTGTAGTACCTATTATTAACGTTGATGGTATCAAGCCTGGTCAAATCCGTTTGGATGGTCAAACTCTGGCAGATATTTTTCAAGGTAAGATTTCTAACTGGAATGACAAGCGTATTACTGATCTCAATCCAGGCGTGAAGATCCCTTCTGGTGATATCACGATCGTTCACCGCGCGGATGGCTCGGGAACGACCGCGATTTTCACCGACTATTTAGCTAAAGTTAGCGCCGATTGGAAGTCCGTAGTTGGTGCTGGTGCCGCTGTTAAATGGCCAGCTGCTTCCTCAGTAGGCGGTAAGGGTAACGAGGGTGTTGCAGCAAACGTAGGTCGTGTTAAGAATTCGATTGGCTATGTTGAGTATGCATACGCCAAGAAAAACAACATGACCCATGTGCAATTAAGAAACCCAGCCGGTCAATTCGTCCAACCTGATGACGAGACCTTTGCGGCCGCAGCGGCAGGTACTGATTGGGCAAAGGTTCCAGGAATGGGAACATTTATTACCAATGCTGCAGGTGCTAAATCTTGGCCAATTACTGGTGCATCCTTTATCTTGATGTACAAGACCCCAGTTAATAAAGCAAATTCTGCTGAAGTATTGAAGTTTCTTGACTTCGCCTTCAAAGAGGGTAAGAAAATGGCTTCTGACCTTGATTATGTGCCAATGCCAGATGTCACCACGGACTTTATTCGTAAAAATGTTTGGAATCAAATTAATACTAAGTAATCTTTTAGCTTAATTTAGTATCAAATCAGCTCTAGGTTACTAGGGCTGATTTTGTCTACAAAGGTAGGTATTCGAATGGATGCTGTATTTCAAGGTGGCGCCCTTAGTTCTCAAGCAGTTGGTATTGCTAAACGTCAGCGCTTAATGGATGTTGGCTTTAAATTCCTTACCCAATTCTTTGCCTTAAGCGTTCTCTTTGCTCTCTTGGGAATTATTGCTTCCCTTATCTTTAATGCAGCACCTGCCCTTAGTAAATTTGGTTTTGGTTTCTTCACTACCGTAGAGTGGGACATCATTAATGGCGAGTTTGGCGGCTTAATTGCGATCTACGGCACGGTGATTACTTCGGTCATTGCTCTTTTAATTGCTGTACCACTTAGCTTTGGTATTGCAGTTTTTCTCACTGAGATTTGTCCGGCAAGCTTAAGAAGACCCTTGGGAACTGCAATTGAGATCTTAGCTGCAGTACCTTCCATCATTTATGGAATGTTTGGCTTATTTATTTTTGCCCCGCTATTTGCGCAGTACATACAACCAGCGCTTGCAGGGACATTGGGTCAAATCCCTGGTCTTGGCATTCTGTTCTCAGGCGCCTTTAATGGTATTGGTATCTTGTGCGCCGGACTAATTTTGGCCATGATGATTCTGCCATTTATTGCATCGGTTATGCGCGATGTGTTTGAAATTGTCCCGCCTGTTTTAAAAGAATCTGCCTATGGCATTGGTTGCACCACTTGGGAAGTAGTCAGAAATGTTGTTTTACCCTATACCAAGACTGGCGTGATTGGCGGAATCATGTTGGGACTAGGCCGCGCTTTGGGTGAGACCATGGCCGTGACCTTTGTGATTGGTAATGCACACAAATTAACTGCCTCTTTATTTGCACCAGGCAATTCGATAGCATCTACCTTAGCGAATGAGTTTGGCGAAGCTGAAGTAGGCGCACATTACTCCTCATTATTTGCGCTGGGACTTGCTCTTTTTGCAATCACATTTATAGTGCTTGCCATTGCTAAGATCATGTTGATGCGTATGGAGAAAAATCAGGGAGTAAAAACATAATGTCACGCGACGCATCTTTATTTAGTAAGCGCAAAAGGTCTAACGCGATCGGCCTCACCTTTTCAATGCTTGCAATGGCTATTGGTATGTTGTTTTTATTCTGGATCTTATCAATCCTGTTGTACAAAGGATTTTCAGCGATTAGCCCAGCCTTATTTTTGGCAAACACGCCCGCTCCGGGAACAGAGGGTGGTGGATTAGCCAACCCGATCGTTGGTAGCTTAATGATCGTATCTTTTTGTACGCTGATTAGCACCCCGATTGGAATCTTGGCTGGTATTTATCTCTCCGAGTATGGTCAAAACAGCAAGATTGCCGAGGTAACTCGTTTTGTGACCGATATCATGTTGTCAGCCCCATCGATTGTGATCGGCCTTTTTGTCTATGCCATTATTGTTTATCAGGTAAAGCACTTCTCCGGGTGGGCTGGTACCGTAGCGCTTTCCTTGATTGCGATCCCAGTGGTTGTTAGAACAACCGAGAATATGTTAAAGCTCGTACCGACCACCTTACGCGAAGCTGCGTTTGCACTCGGTGCGCCTAAGTGGAAGGTCTCGTTAACGGTTGTCTTGCGCGCGGCAAAGAGTGGAGTTATCACTGGGGTTTTATTAGCCCTTGCGCGCGTGAGCGGAGAGACAGCGCCATTATTGTTTACCGCACTTAATAACCAGTTCTTCTCCACTAATATGAACGCGCCTATGGCTAATTTGCCAGTAGTTATTTTCCAGTTTGCGATGAGCCCCTATGACAATTGGGTTAACCTTGCATGGGGCGGCGCTCTAATCATTACATTTGCAGTATTGGGTCTCAATATTTTGGCCCGCGTAGTACTTCGTGAAAAGGTAAGCGTATGACAACCACCATGAAACCGATGTTTCATTCTGATATTAATCAAGGCAATGCCGAGTCAGAGCAGGGTGCCAATGTTAGTTCAAACGCCCAGGCTATAAATGCGATTGAAATTAAAAATCTTAATTTCTTCTATGGTAGCTTTCAGGGTTTAAAGAATATCAATCTAAACATTCTTGAGCGTAAGGTCACTGCGTTTATTGGACCCTCGGGTTGCGGTAAATCCACCTTATTGCGTACCCTCAATCGCATGTATGACCTCTACCCAGGTCAACGTGCTGAGGGTGAGATTAACTTCTACAATGAGAACATTTTGGAGCCTGGCAATGATGTGAATTTGCTCCGCTCGCGTATTGGTATGGTGTTCCAGAAACCAACCCCATTCCCAATGTCGATTTATGAGAACATTGCCTTTGGTGTCAGACTCTATGAGCGCCTCTCTAAAGCCGAAATGGACGAAAGGGTCGAGTGGGCCTTAAATAAGGCTGCATTGTGGAACGAATCAAAAGATAAGCTAAATCAGAGTGGTCTTTCGCTCTCCGGAGGTCAGCAACAGCGTTTGTGTATCGCCCGTGGGGTTGCTGTTAAACCATCGGTTCTTCTTCTTGATGAGCCTACTTCTGCGTTAGATCCTATTTCAACCGCCAAGATCGAAGAGTTGATCAACGAGCTCAAGAAAGATTACACCATTGCAATTGTGACCCATAATATGCAACAAGCTGCCCGTGTTTCTGACTTTACCGCCTACATGTACCTCGGTGAGTTAGTCGAATACGGCAAAACCGATCAAATATTTATTAAGCCAGCCAAGAAAGAGACCGAAGACTATATTACCGGTCGCTTTGGTTAACAGGAGACAGCATGAACGATCGCCACTTATCGTCACAATTTGATGAAGACCTGAATTCTCTCTGTAGCAAATTGCTACAAATGGGTGGAATGGTGGAGTCGCAAATTGAAATTGCCATGCGTGGATTCTCAGAGGCCAACATTGATCTGTGCGAGCAAGTCATTGAGCGAGAAAAGTCAGTGAACTCATTAGAGGTAGAAATTGACTCCGCTTGTGCCGAAATCATCGCTCGTCGCCAACCGACTGCGCGCGATTTGCGCTTAGTGATGGCGATTTCAAAAGCGATTACTAATTTAGAGCGCGCGGGTGACGAGGCTGAGCGGGTCGCTAAGCGTTCTAAGCGAATCATCGAGCAAGCCCCAAATTACAAAATTAACGCAGCAGAAATCAAGTTATCTGGACAAATGGCAATCGATCTACTACGCCAGTCCTTGGATTGCTTCGCCCGCCTTGATGCAGTAGCAGCTGCCAAGGTTGTGGAGGATGATAAGCAAATTGATGAAGAGTTTAGAGGTTTTGTACGTAAGTTAATTACCTATATGGCCGAAGATCCTAAGATGATTTCAACGGGTCTTGATCTACTATTTATCGCTAAAGCGATCGAGCGCGTTGGAGATCATGCTAAGAATATTGCTGAGTTCGTTATTTATATTGTTAAGGGCGCGGATGTTCGTCATATATCCCACGATGATTTAGTACGAGAAGCTACAAAATAAGAATATGCCGCGCATTCTGGTTGTTGAAGATGAACCATCGATTGCAGAACTAATTGCTGTTAACTTGACCCATTCTGGGTTCACTGTGGAACGCGCTCTGCAGGCGGATGAGGCAATGCGGATGATTCGGGTAAATAAACCCGATCTCTTGATTTTGGATTGGATGATGCCTGGAAAGTCGGGTGTGCAGTTCACCAAAGAGTTAAGAGCTAGCGCAGAGTTACAGCATTTACCTATTTTGATGCTTACCGCCAAGGGCGCTGAAGCAGATAAAATTCAGGGGCTAGATTCTGGAGCGGATGACTATGTCACCAAGCCATTCTCGCCAAAGGAGCTTATTTCAAGGGTTAAAGCATTATTAAGACGTAACTCTTCATTGGGCTTGGGGGATGAGGTTCTAAGAATTGGCCCTATGCAATTGGATCCAATCACCCATCGAGTTACCGTATCTCGCCAAAATCAAAGCGATCAGTTTGTTAATTTGGGGCCAACCGAATTTCGCTTATTGCAATTCTTCATGAGTAATCCTGAGCGTGTCCATTCGCGCTCTCATCTCTTAGATCGAGTGTGGGGCGATCAAGTGTATATCGAAGAGCGTACGGTGGATGTGCACATCAAGCGCTTAAGAGCGGCATTGGCTGAAGCGGAATGCGATCCCTATATTGAGACTGTTCGTGGCAGTGGGTATCGGATTACTAAGACTCCTAGTTAAGTAAGCTGCCTAAATTTTGAGCATCGTTCTCCGATGCTCTAAGATGTCGCCATGTTCTATGCTATTTTTCGTCTCATCACCATGTTTTTGGTTGCCGGCATTGCTGGTGTTATTGGGCGATCTTTGCTGGGTGAGATAGCAGGGTGGTTGATTGCCTTTTCCATCTTGGCTTATAGCCTTTTATCGGCATACATCAACCAAGAGCGTCTTGATGTGTTTGCCAAAGGGGCGGGGGTTTCAAGCTTGTCTGGCTTTGGACCTGCCTGGTCAGAAATTTTCTTTCGTTTACAACGCATCATTACAGGTCTGCGCAAGGATATTGAACAGATAGAGCGCCAACATAAACGATTTATTGAGGCATTTCAGGCATCCCCCAATGGCATTGTGATGCTGGATGATCAAGATCAAATCGAGTGGTGTAATGCGATTGCTGAACAGTTTTTGGGGCTTCAGTTCAAGCGCGATGCTCTCCAACGAATTCATTACATCGTGCGTAAGCCCGAATTTGTCCAGTATATGATGAGCCGTCAGTACGAGGAACCCGTTGTTCTTGAAAAAATGGGCAGTGCCTCAAGCCTCATTTTGCGACTGCAAGTGTTCCCATTCTCTGAAAATCGACGCCTAATTCTTATTCAGGATATTACCGATCTCAGTAAGGCAGAAGCCATGCGCCGTGATTTCGTAGCGAATGTGTCGCATGAGATGCGCACGCCATTAACAGTCATGATGGGTTTTCTAGAAACAGTTCAAACCCTAGAGTTACCTCCTGAGCAGAAAGCTCAATACCTTGAGATGATGATGGATCAGGGTAAAAGGATGAAAAACTTAGTGGAGGATTTATTGACCCTAGCTAATTTAGAGGCCAATACACAACCTGCGCCCATAAATAGCATTTCAATGAGTTACTTGATGTCGTTGATCAAAAACGATGCCTATGCGCTATCTCAAGGAAAGCACTCCCTTAACTTTGATCTTAAGACTCCCTGTAATTTATTAGGAGAGGAACGCGAGGTCTTGTCGGCTTTTAGTAATTTGGTCTCCAATGCCATTCGTTACACACCGAATGTTGGTTCTGTGAGTGCGACGTGGTCGGTCAATGCTGCTGGCGAAGGTGAATTTTCTGTCACGGATACTGGCCCTGGCATATCACCTGAGCATATTCCGCGCTTAACTGAGCGCTTTTATCGAATCGATCGCAGTCGGTCGCGAGAAACTGGCGGCACTGGTTTGGGACTGGCCATTGTGAAGCATGTCGCCAATCGCCATCAAGCCAATTTGGTGATTGAGAGTACCCCCGGTCGGGGTAGCACTTTTACCTTGCGCTTTCCACCCGCGAGAACTTCTTAAGTAATTCAATCTGTCCGATAAGCGGTTCTTGATTGAGTCGGGTTTTGCTCATGACATAACTGCCATCGGCTTTCATCAGCCAAGCAGAGGCATTGTCTTTGAGCAAAATCATTAAACCTTCTTGGATAACCCGTTGTTTGAGTTTGATATCTTTTACCGGAAAGGCAACTTCAACTCGGCGCAATAGATTGCGCTCCATCCAATCGGCGCTGGAGAGGTATAAGACCTCGTCGCCACCGGCATAGAAATAATAAATACGATGGTGCTCTAAAAAGCGACCCACAATGGAGCGCACTTTAATATTCTCAGAAAGACCTTTGACTCCAGGGCGCAAGGCGCAGACGCCACGCACAATGAGATCAATTTGCACGCCTGCCCGGGAGGCTTTATATAACTCTTCTATGATGGTGGGCTCAAGGAGGGCATTCATTTTTCCAATGATGCGCGCCTTTTTACCTTGTTTTGCAGCCTTGGTCTCAATACGAATATGATGAATAAGTTGCTCAAGCATCGTAAAGGGCGCCTCCCAAATCTCTCGGGTTTCCAGTTGCATCCCAGTGCCTGTTAGCTGCTGAAAGACGTGATGGATATCTTTTGTGAGGTGGGGATCGCAGGTCATTAAGCCAAAGTCCGTATAGAGCTTGGCAGTACGGGGGTGGTAGTTACCGGTACCCAAATGAGCATAACGCACCAAACTGGTCTTACCCGATTTATTGATTTTCTCTTTACGAACAATTAACAGCATCTTGGCGTGGCATTTATGACCCACCACACCATAGACAACGTGCGCACCAACTTCCTCTAGCTTGGCTGCCCAGTTAATATTGGTTTGCTCA
This sequence comes from Polynucleobacter sp. UK-FUSCHL-C3, assembly GCF_040409815.1. Taxonomy (NCBI): domain Bacteria; kingdom Pseudomonadati; phylum Pseudomonadota; class Betaproteobacteria; order Burkholderiales; family Burkholderiaceae; genus Polynucleobacter; species Polynucleobacter sp. UK-FUSCHL-C3. The sequence goes on along the minus strand of NZ_CP099959.1, from coordinate 1,192,251 downwards.
TCAAAGCGGGCTAAAAGTTCAAGAACAACAGTAACCTCTTTACCATTTTGTGCAGCCTCGATGAGCGCCTCCATGACGGGGGATTTATCTCCCGTGCGATAGACTGTTTGTTTAATCGCTAAGACATCCGGATCTTTGGCTGCTTCACGCAAGAGCTCTAGAACGGGCTCAAAACTCTCATACGGGTGATGCAACAAGATATCAGCGCGCTTAATTCGCTCAAAATAAGAATTTGCAGACGTATTGTGATGGTGTTTGAAGGGGAACGCGGGCACATAGGGTGTAAAGATTAATTTGGGCTTATCGACTAGATCGGGTAACTGGGCTAAGCGCACCAAGTTCACCGGACCATTGACCCGGTAGCAGTCTCGCAAATCAAGATTGTTTTCTTTGCATAGCCGTTGCAATAGATCATCCGGAATATTTATATTGGCTTCCAAACGAACAGCATCGCCCAAATGACGCGAAGGTAGCTCACCTTGTAAAGCCTTACGGAGGTCGGTAACCTCATCATCTGACACAAACAAATCTGAGTTTCGGGTGACCCGGAACTGATAACAACCAAGCACTTCCATTCCCGGAAATAATTGATAAACGAAGGCCTGAATGAATGAGGATAAAAATACGAATGCCTCGGTATCGCCACATAAGCGTTTGGGCATTTTTACAAGACGAGGTAGGGCGCGCGGAGCTTGGACTACCGCTAGGTTTGCCTTGCGTCCAAAGGCATCATTTCCATGCAGCTGCACCACAAAGTTCAAACTCTTATTGATTACTCGGGGGAACGGGTGAACTGGGTCTAGAGCAATCGGGGTTAGTAGGGGTAATAATTCTTCTTTGAAGAAATCTTCCGCCCACGATCGTTGGGCACTAGACCAATGTTCCGTTAACAAAAATTCAATACCAGCCTTCTTCAGATTCGGTAGCAGTACCTGTTGGTAGAGTTTGTATTGCCGGTCTACTAGTGCATGGGCTTGTTGCGATACAAGATCGTAACTCTGCGCAATGGTTCTGCCATCGGAACCTACTTTAACGGGGTTATCGATCAGTTGCTCTTTAATACCTGCCATGCGGATTTCAAAGAACTCATCGAGATTACTCGAGACAATACTGAGAAAGCGGATACGCTCTAGAAGCGGAATCTTTAGATCCTCGGCTTGCGATAAAACCCGAGAGTTGAACTCCAAGATACCGATTTCGCGGTTTAGTAATAAAAGTGACATAAGACTTTATATTTCATAAATATGTCACTTTTATTTCATACAATAATAGGGTTATTAAGATGCTAACACTCTCCTACCTTGTCTAAACCTATATCCCCCAACAAACCTGGCCTAGACCTTGTTGCTGCAGTCGATTTGGGGTCGAACAGCTTTCGCTTATTGATTTCACAGGCCTATATCACCCCCTCAGGGATGCAACTGCGGACCATTGATACGCTGAGAGAGCCAGTTCGACTAGCGGCTGGCCTAACCCCCGGGAAGGTCTTGGATGATGAGGCGATCAAACGGGGTTTAGAGGCCATCTTGCGCTTTGGTGAACGCTTGCGGGGATTTCGTCCTGAGCAGGTAAGAGCGGTTGCTACAAATACGCTGCGGGTCGCCAGAAATGCCCAAAAGTTTGTGCAAGAAGCGCAAATTGCGCTGGGATTTCCAATCGAGGTAATCGCTGGCGTTGAAGAGGCTCGCCTCATTTATATTGGCACCTCGCATGAGGCACCTGCAGTCTCCGGTAATCGTTTAGTGATTGATGTGGGTGGTGGATCAAGTGAGTTCATCATCGGCAAAGGATATGAACCGAAGCTCCTGGAAAGTCTTTATATTGGCTGTGTATCGCACAGCATTCGCTTCTTTCCGAATGGTGCGATTGATTCGCATGCCTTTAAGGAAGCCGAGCTGGCTGCCCGCCGCGAGGTGCAAGTCATTAAAGGACGCTTTCATAAATCGGGCTGGAATCAAGTGATTGGCTCTTCTGGAACGGCCAGAGCCTTAGCTGATTTGATTGCCGATAACAAGCTAAATGGCCCCGAGGAAAAGAATGGTCAAGATTCGACTAGTTCTGGATTAGACGGGGTCATTACCCTGCAGGGTCTAAAGGGTCTCAAGCACCGCCTGCTCGATTTTGATCATATTGACCGGGTCACCCTGATTAATTTAAAAGAGGATCGACGTCCCGTATTACCAGGGGGGCTTTCGATTATGTTGGCCATCTTTGATGAGCTGGGGATTGAACGTATGGAGGTCAGTGATGCGGCATTGCGCGTCGGGGTCTTATACGATTTACTAGGCAGAACCCAGCATCACGATATGCGCTTTGTGACTGTAGAGCAGTTTATGACGCGCTATGCGGTTGATCGTGAGCAGGCTCACCGCCTTGGTACCTTAGCCGCAGAATTTCTTTCTCAATTACCAAAACCTAGCCATGAGAGCAGAAGCGATAATCTTGCCTTACTGGCTTGGTCTGCTAATTTGCATGAGATTGGCCTATCGATTTCCCACAATGGTTATCACAAACACTCCGCATATATTTCGGCCAATGCGGACATGCCCGGATTTTCGAAGAACGACCAGGCTCGACTGGCGGCTCTGCTATTGGGGCACACCGGTAAGTTGGGCAAGCTCTCGAACAATGCCAACTTTAGTGACTGGCGTATGTTGTTTTGTATTCGTCTTGCACATGTTTTATGCCGTTCACGTACAGACGAGCACTTGCCTAAAGTGAAAGTGAGAAGCCCTGATTCAGAAAGCTTTGAGGTGCAGTTGGATCATGATTGGGCGCAAGCCCACCCCCTTACAGAGTTTAGCTTGCGTAAAGAAGCTGCTGAGTGGGAGCGGATTGGTTACCGCTACACACTGAAGCTAACGAACTAATCAGCTTTGTCTAAGAAGTGTTTCGCGTATCGAGGGTTCATTTCCGATAGACGCAACATGGTTAGCAAATCAGCGGTATTAAAGTCTGGATCCCAAGCTGGAGCACTACAGATCTTTGCCCCTAACTTCAGGTAGCCCTTAATCAGGGGGGGTGCATCGACCTGTAGACCACCATTTAAGCGATCGAGCGGTAGAGGTAGTTTGGGGAAGGCATGGTTCTCAACCGGAGCCATTTGCTCGGGGCCTAGCGAGTTATAAAGACTGGCTGCGTAGTGACCACCATCTGCCATCGGAATACTTGCACAACCAAGCATGATTTCATATTGATGTTGCTTCATGTATTGACCCAAGCCACTCCATAGCGCCATGATGACCGCACCCGAGCGATAGTCTTGGTGAACACAGGAACGACCGACCTCCACCATTTTGGGGCGTAAGTGATTGAGGCGAGAGAGATCAAATTCAGAATCCGAGTAAAGGCGACCAATCTCCGCAGCTTTGTGAGGCGCTAAAACGCGATACGTACCAATTACTCTGAGAGTCTCTGGGTCGCGCACTAGGAGGTGATCGCAGTAGGCATCAAATTCGTCGATATCAAGACCATCTTCATTGACGGGGAGACGAGCACCCATCTCCTCAGCGAAAACTTTATAGCGCAGACGTTGCGCTTCTTTGATCTCATCAGCATGCATTGCCCACGAGACCTTAAAAGGGACGCGCTTGGCCTTGCCGAGGAGCTCAGGCACATGCTTGTGCTCCTGCTTTTTATCAACCGCTTGCTCATCCACAGACTTTGTAGTCTCTTTATCCGCTTTTGTAGAGAAAAACTTCTTTAACGGATTCAATTTATCCGTCCAAGGTTTGAGGGGTTCAAACGACTTCGCATCGCGTTTATTAATAAATAAATGATCCAGAGCAGAGAAGGGATTTGGGATATCAGGCATTGTGTTTCCTATCGTGATAACCGTATCCTATAGCCCATATATTACAGGCATAAGACAAGTAAGGTTATTTCGTAAGTCATTGTATTTATTAAGTTAATTCTTGATAAATCACGGCAAACCAGATAATTAAGGCAATTAATAAGGCAAGCATCACTGCGGCCGAGCCAAAGTCTTTAGCCCTCTTGGAGAGGTCGTGATGCTCAAAAGAGATGCGGTCAATAGCAGCCTCCACGCTAGAGTTGAGTAACTCAATCACCAGTACCATGAACAATGACCCAATCATCAAGGCTTTCTCCACCAAGCTAACGGGCAATATGATGGCAATTGGGGTCAGCAGGACCAAGAGCACTAGCTCTTGCCGAAAGGCGCTTTCTTCCTTAAAAGCAAAGATTAGGCCATGCCATGAGTTCTTGGCTGCATGGATAGCTCGTGTGAATCCGCGGTTGCCCTTATGCGGATTTTGTTTGATGTCGTAGGGTTGAGACATTAGGCAGGCACAGTCTGTGCTGAAACCTTGACCTGAACAGGCTTTAAGTGATTAGCAAATTGCTCACTTGCTGCTCTCCATGAGAACTTCTCAGCATGGGCGCGCGCTACCTCGCGTGGGATCTTGAGCGCTTGAAGACAGGCCGTGCGTAGATCTTCATTCATGACACCAGCACTTGAATCGCCCAATACATCAATGGGACCGGTTACAGGATAGGCCGCCACTGGCAAGCCACAAGCCATCGCCTCGAGTAAGACCAAGCCAAAGGTATCGGTTTTGCTGGGGAACACAAACACATCGGCAGCCGCATAGACCTCGGCGAGTTGATATTGATTGAGTACGCCTAGATAGTTCACCAAAGGATATTTTTCTTTGATTTCTTTCATGGCTGGGCCGTCACCGACTACCCATTTGGATCCTGGTAAATCAATTTCAAGGAAGGCATTGATATTTTTCTCGACCGCGACACGACCCACATATAAAAAGATGGGGTGAGCGCTATTTAATACTTTAGAGTCCTGAGGCTTGAAGATTTCTAGATCAACACCGCGCGACCAGATCACCACATTATCAAAGCCATATTTTTCCAAATCATCTTTCACGACTTGAGTAGGTGCCATCACCGCTAAGGATGGGCCATGAAACCATTTGAGGAAACGATAGGTCCAGGCTAAGGGAATACGAGTCCGGGCATAAACATATTCTGGAAAGCGGGTGTGGTAAGCGGTAGAGAAGGGTAGATCATGGCGCAGGGCATATGAGCGTGCTGCCATACCCAATGGGCCCTCGGTCGCAATATGAATCGCATCGGGGGCAAAGTCTTTAATGCGCTTTGCCACTCCTTTACCAGGAAATAAAGACAGCGAGATATCCGGATAGGTAGGGCACGGAATCGTCTTAAATCCCGAAGGCGTAATCATCTCAATCTGATGACCCATCTTATGAAGTTCATAGGTGGTTTGCTTTAGGGTGCGGACTACGCCATTGACCTGGGGCTCCCAAGCGTCGGTCACAATCATTATTCTCATCATGCTTTCTCCACAGAAGGTATTAGTGAGGTTCGTGCCATAAACGCAGGTGATGGGGCACGCGTCGGAAATGAAATTGGTAGGGTGATTGGTTCAAAGCTAATGTCTTCTACCGAATGCTGATCACCGAGGATGTGAGGCCAATGCACAATTTTGAGCTCACCCTCGTGAGTCTCGACAAGGGCGGTGAGGCTCTCAACCCAATCCCCATCATTACAATAGAGAAGGTTATCAATCATGCGGATCTCCGCTTTATGGATATGCCCGCAGACAACGCCTTGGCAATCGCGTAAGCGCGCTTCTCTAGCCATAATCATTTCAAAGTCGGCGATATAGCTCACAGCATTTTTGACCTGATGCTTTAGGTATTGCGAGAGAGACCAGTATTGCAAGCCCATTCGTACCCGCAACATATTGAGGTAGCGATTGAAATACAGAATGAGGGAGTAGAGGTTGTCGCCAACATAGGCTAACCACTTGGCGTATTGCATGACTCCATCAAATAGATCGCCATGGGTAATCCAGAGCTTGCGACCATCGGCAGTAGTATGAATCGCCTCTGGAACAACTCGGATATCGCCAAAGGAGAGACCCAAAAACTGACGGATTGACTCATCGTGATTGCCTGGGACGTAGACCACTTCCGTACCCTTGCGTGCTTTACGCAAAATCTTTTGCACCACATCGTTATGGGATTGTGGCCAATAAATACTTTTCTTAAGGCGCCAGCCATCAATGATGTCGCCGACTAAATATAAGGTATCGGATTCGTTATGCTTTAAGAAATCGAGGAGGTATTTAGCCTGGCATCCAGGTGTCCCGAGATGCACGTCTGAGATCCAAATGGCTCTATAGTGCTCCATGGAACACCACTGTGCCACCGCATTATGAAAACATCGTGACGCTTTGGTGTCAGTTTCATGACAGCGAGATGGTTCATCCCTTTATCATCACAAGGATGCGTGCCAAATCGACATTTTTATTCATACCATTCCTAAAGATCATTGCCCATACGATCAAAGGCATATCTATCCTAATCTGTATCTTTCCATTTGCTAAAGATCAGACAAAAAAGAGACACATTCGGCATTGGTCAATACATCTACTCACTATCTTTAACTTAAAGCATCGAGTCATTAATGCCGAGCTATTGCCCAAGAGTGGGGGATATCTAATTGCCGCCAATCACATCTCCTGGATTGATATCGCTAGCATTCAATCGTTTTTGCCGTGTCGCTTTGTGGCAAAGTCAGAAGTAGCGGACTGGCCAGTATTTGGTTGGATGGCAGAACAAATTGGTACTGTATTCATTCGTAGAGAAAGTAAGAGACACGGCAAGGAGATTGCTAACCAACTTGAGACCCTCTTACCGAATGAGCCGATTTGCATATTCCCTGAGGGAACCTCAACGGCAGGAGACCGGGTCCTAGCATTCAGACCCAATTTATTTGAGTCAGCCGCCCAGACCCAAGTGCAAACCTTCCCCATGACCATTCGTTATGTGGACCAAGATAATCAATACAGCGATGCCACTGCGTTTATTGGTGAGATGACCTTAATTGACTCGATCATAAAAATGCTCAGGACTAAATCGATCACCGTCGAGCTGATATTTGGTCCTAGCCCAGCTACAGACCTAGATCGGAAAGCACTTGCTCAGTACTGTGAAGAGCAAGTGCGATCCCAGATCAAGTAACTCAGAAGTTTGCCCGCACACCGACCATGAGGCTACGTCCTGGTTGGGGAGCATATAAGCGGACTGCCATCGGAGTGGTTGCATAGCGAATGTCATCATTCAAGATGTTCTTTAGCATCATGTAGCTGGTCCAGCTAATCTTATTAACCTTCTCGGTGTAGGAGAGACCTGCATTCAAAAGGTTATAGCTGGGTGTTGGGCCTACCTCCCATGTTGCCAAACGATTTTGTTGGAAGCTATAGGTATAGCTCGCATTAGCTAACCAACCATTCTTCTGATGCGCTACTTGCAGGCCAATACGAGGTGCAGGCTGCAAGGGCAAATTACCACCCGCATCAAAGCTACCTTGTGAGGCATCGGCAAATAAGCGCGCACCGCTACCCACATTGCCCCAGTTATGCGTTATCTCTCCCTCAGCCCCCTTGATGGTGGCAGCAGCTTGTTGAGCTTGGACGACAGAAAAACCAGCACCTTCCTCGGCGCCAGCAGCAATAAACTGCCCAGTGTAGCGACCATAAATATAGTTATTAAATCTATTGATATAAATATTTACTTTACTGCGTACCTCACCCATCGTCTTTTGAACATTGAGCTCTAAATTATGCGAGGTCTCTTTGCTTAAATTAGAGTTACCGACTGCAAAGGTGGCTGTGGACTCATGAATTCCATATGAGTAGAGCTCTTGAGCGCTTGGAGCGCGTTGCGACACAGTGTATGAAAGACCAGTGCCATATCCATTTGCAAAGTTCCAAAGACCGCCTGCTGAATAGGAAAGTAAATTAAAGTTTTTATTTTGAACTTGTGGTTTTGCTGGGTTTGTAGTTGGGCTAGAAAATGGGCCTTCAGCACTCAACACCGTGGATGAATTTGGATTCTGTTTTACATTGTCGTACCGCAAACCTAGGTTACCTTGTAAAGCTCCCCAGCTGCCTTCTTCAATCCAAAATAAGGCATCGGAGTTTGTTTTGGTAGATGGCAAGATGGCATAACTTCTAGTTTTAATTTCTGTCGCCTCGACCGAGGATCGCGTTACTTGGGCTCCAAAAGTCCCTTTCCAACCCATCCATTGTTTATGGGCTAGCTCAAGTCGCATCTCATTAGCAATATTTTTCCAAAGAGCAGCTGGGGTGTATGCGCTTGTTCCAAATTCTGTATGGTTGTAATTACTGTTCGCAGCACTGAACTTAACCGATGAGAACCCCGCAAATGGATCACGGGTTTGATGTTGAAAGTCGTAGCGGTTCTGTGACTGCTTAATCATTCCGCCCTCGGGGGTCGGTATTCCGTAGTTATTGTTTAACCGCTCTACCGAGATACCCGTATAACTTGACTTACCTATATAAGATGCTCCAACACCTAAATTATTTTGATTGTTAAACGAATTTGGCAGCTTTCCTGAATACGGGATATTTTGAGCCTGTCCATTAGGATTAATCTTCCAGTTTGCATTTGGCCCGCCTTGCTCGGCGTATCCCGGAATACGGTAGTTCTGATTGTTATTAATGGCTGTATCCACATGAACAGCCACTGATCCCACGGAGCCTTCAATCACACCCGATGCGGCACGACCATTACTGACCGTGTCATAACTAGTGTTAAGAGCGCCTGTTGGTTTATCAGGTAGGTTCGTAAGGATGCGATCATTGATCACATTCACTAAGCCTCCGCTAGAGCCTGAGCCATAGAGTAGGGCTGCAGCACCTCGTAAGATCTCAATTTGTCTGGCATTAGCAACAGGACTTGCTACTGCATGGTCGGCAGAGATGGCAGAGACATCACCCACTGATAAACCATTTTGTAAGATCTGCACTCGCGCGCCTTCCAGACCGCGCATCACGGGGCGGGATGCTCCAGTACCATAGCCAGTTTGGGACACTCCAAGTTCATTGCCAATGGTGGCACCTAAGGTGGTGCCTAACTTATCTTGCAGTTCATTACCTTGCAAAATCTTGGTCGGGGTCAGGATACTGGTTGTTGATTCTCTCGCACCCGTCACATCAATTTGCATTGGGTTTTGTTGAGCAAAAACAGCGCTTGTAAATGCGGCAGAGGCCACAAGCCACAGGGCCGACCGCTTTGTCGGCAAATAGTTTGTATTGATATTCATGATGACTCATCCAATAAATAACTTTATCTAGTAAAACTAGATAAAAGAATTAATAAACACCACCTAGTGCACACGCACTAGGACACCGAGGGTTTAAAGGATGAGGAAGGGAGGGGCACGAGATTGATAGGGCCGATACGATACCGATTGAATCGGTGTAGAGGTAATGCTAAAAAGACTTTGATGAAAAAGATTGGGAACTGAGTAAGTAACAAGACCGCCTGTAATGATTCCGGCGAGGGTCAGGGCATCAAAGAGCTGGCAGTCAATGGAGCTCTCATCATGACCCAAAAGCGCAAAGAATGAATGCGATTGATCGTTACACCGATCGTGTGTATTTTCTGCTTTTAATTGAACAGCATGCCCACTCGCGGGGTGATCAACGCTATGTTGTAGCCCAAGCCATTGGGTGGTAACCAGGCTTAGTAGCAAAAAGCCAAGCCAGACCCAGAGCCTTAGTGGGCGAAGGGTTGCGCGGGAGTTAGCAATGAACGACATAAGCCTTATGGTACAGGAGCTGTCAAGCCCCCTATTGTGGAGGGAGCTTCTATACGCTATTCAGGCTATAATAAGGGTCCGTCGGAGTGTAGCGCAGCCTGGTAGCGCACCTGCTTTGGGAGCAGGGGGTCCAAGGTTCGAATCCTTGTACTCCGACCACTTTTGATATACCAAGGTCTTGATCAATCAGAATCTAGATCTATTTAGATCTTCTCACCCGGTTTAGTAGTAGCAGTCCCAAAATGGGCCCGGGTAACAGCACCCAACTAATATAGTGATTGAGATACGGCATTAATACCGTACACAGCTGTATTGAGATCATGGTGATACCAAAGCCAATCGCATTCTGAATGGTTAGGGCAGTACCCACGAACTCAGGTGGACAGGACTTTGCAGAGATCGCAGATAGTTGTGGGGAGTCAGCAGCTGCACTCATACCCCAGATTGCCCAGAACATGAGTTGCAACAAAAGAGGCACATCCTTGACCCATGGATAGAGTAAGCAGCACAAACCAGATAGCCCTAGTGCATAACTAGCTACACGCGAGCTGCTAATGGACTTACTCAGTTGCCCGCCGATTAGACAGCCAACTGTGCCCATTGCGATCACCAAGAATGCAAAACCTGATAACTCTATTGGATTACTAATGTGATGGGTGGTTGCGACTAAGACTGGTACCAAGGCCCAAAATGCATAGACCTCCCACATGTGACCAAAATAGCCTAGGGCTGAACTCCGATAGGCCGGGATTGCAAAAATTGTACGAATGCTAATGGGTTTGATCTTGGATTGAGCACTTATTTTTAAATGAGGACCATCGCCTAGCCAAAAGATAAGGACCATGGCAAGCACCGCCAGTAAGGATGAAAACAAAATGACAGATTGCCAAGGCCAATCAACCCCGAAGTAACGCGTTGCATGAGGAAGGGCAGTACCCAATATGAGCATGCCCACAAGTTGGGCTAAGCGCTGAGAGGCTTTCTCGGGGTCCCAGGTAATGATGAGTTTCATGCCAACGGGATAAATACCTGCTAAACATACTCCCACTAAAAACCGGAGCAGCGAACCCATCAGAATGCTATCGGCATATAGCGCAAAGAGAGCGTTAAATAAGGCACCCAATAGGGCGCACAAGGAAAATATACGACTGGGCCTAAAGCGATCTGCAATACCGCTAAATGCAAATAGCAAAGTGCCTGCCACAAAGCCGAGTTGCACTGCATTGGTTAATAATCCAATGCCGGCTAAGTTAATTTCCCAGGCCGCCATCAGATCATCGGCAACGCTATTCATCGAGAACCACAGGGATGTACCCAGGAGTTCGGCAAAGACGATTAAGAGAGAAGCACTACCAGGACTTACTGAGCTACGAGATGGATGGGGAGAATCGTATGAGGTGTTCATCAATAACAATGGCGGCATTTAATAACCACCTCCGAGATTAACAGATCGTGGTGTTGAGGCTTAAATGCTGACCTTACTCAAAATCTCCAGGTAACACCAATTTCGCTGCGATCAGACGTGATACCTTTGCCACTCACTGCATTGCTTGGGGTTGTGCCACTCTGTAAATACGATAGACCGATATCGATATTCTTGTTAATGGAGAATATTGCCGCCACCATCCCGTAGTCATTGACAGCCCCTGAATTTGGCGAAGTATCAATCGAGCTACCAATATCCAAGGCTAATTTGAGCCAGGTGCTCACAATCCACACTGGTGCAATCGAGCCAGAGACTAGATTAGTTTGATAGGGTGCGTAGCTACCACTGATGGATAGTTTTTGTTGTAAGGATTACGGGCATAACTAATATTGGTATGCACCTGAAATGAGTCCCAGTAATAGGAGAGGATGTAATTCAGTTCATAGTTTGTTTTGGCTAAGCCCAAACCTTGCACTTGCTGTGAGGTACTGGCTGGTAATGTAATCATAGGCTTGATGGCCATTCCAAGACCTGAGCCACCATCTCCCATGAATCGCCATTTGAGGCCCAGGATGTTATTTGCAAAGGGGGCGTAAGAGCCACGCGGAGTAGAGTAATACGTTGTGGCGAGAGACATCTCAGTACTCTCACTCAAGCCATAGGTATAAGTAAGCGGAAATGCCTTTGCATTCCCAATACCTCTAAATTCTTCACCAGGGGTTGCTGCCCCGCCTGGATTTCCTGCCACATTGTTATGCAAGAAATAAAAGTATTGCTCGATCTGATTAACGTTCTTCCCAATTGTGCCGGCATCATCGGTATTGAGAGGCTCAAATGCCATAGTCGGCAGTGATACGCAGCTAAGCGCCACGAGTATCACCAATAGCTTCAAGGGACGAATAAGATAAACCATAGACATCGAGTAAAGCCCTAGTGTACTGAGCAAGATGTCAGTTTAATGACCTAGGACACTTTACGAAGTCGAAGAATAAGAAGAGCAATAAGGCCGGCGATCATCACATAGAGGGAGATCGCAGCTGCACCTTTGCTATGGGCGTAGGTAATGCTCGAGTAAGCAAGATAAGCGCAGGATGCACAAAAGATGAGAGGGGTAATGGGGTAGAGTGGTACGCTGAATGGGCGTAAAGTACGATCTTTGAACCGTAGGATAAATAAGCCGACCCCAACCAAGAACAAAAAGATCCAGAACACGGGAGCAGTAAATTCCACCATGGCTTCAAACCCATCGCTCTGCAAAGCTCCAAAACCAACTAATGCAAGACTAATCACACCTTGGACTAAAAACGCAAAGCTTGGTGAACCGCGCGAGGATTCCCAACGACCCATTTTGCTCAGACCCTTCCAATCTTCACCCATAGCGAAATTGGTTCTAGCCCCCACAATCATCGTGGCGTTAATGCTAGTAAGAGCAGCTACTGCCACAAAGAGGCCGAGTAATTTCTCGCCCAGCGGACCAAAGGCAAGACCCAATAAATCGGCAGGCGCTGCTTTGCTACTCGCTAAAGCTTTTAATCCTAAGCCATTAATCAGTGCTAGATTGACCAGAAGGTAGATGACGGTAATTACAAGGAGACTAATCACAATCACACTCACGATGGTCTTGCTAGTACCTTTGAGCTCCGCCGAGATATAGGCAGACTCATTCCAACCCCCAAAGGTGAGTAAGACAAATACCATTCCCAATCCCAACATACCAAGTTGCGGGTTGCTAGAGAACAGAGGCGGGTTATTAACTGCAGGAAGTGGATTACCAAAAATACCAAAGCCTGCAATGATGATGGCAAGAAGACCGCATACCTCCAGAATGGTTAAGATTGTTTGTATCCCTGCCGATGCATGTATCCCAATCAGATTGATGAGAGTGAGCGTAATGACAATAAGAAATGCCCAATAAATGGTGGAGTTGGCACCTAGTGGCAAGACCTTACTCATGTAGTCGCCAAACACGAATGCCAAGAGAGCAATCGAGCCAGTATTAATCACCATTGCCTTAGCCCAACCATATAAGAACGACACATTCTTGCCATAGGCTCGAGTTAAGAAATGGTAATCACCGCCTGCATGAGGGTAGAGAGTTGCAAGCTCGGCATAGCAAAGCGCACCCATTAATGAGATGAGTGCACCAGCAACCCAAATCGTGATGGCCCAACCAACGTCACCGGTAATGCCGGCCACCATGGCAGGGGTCTTGAAGATACCAGCACCAATAACGATGCCAACAATAATGGCAACAGCCCCTAAGGGGCTGAGCAAACGAAGAGGAGAGGCGCTAGAGCTAGCGCCCTGAGAACTCGACATCCAATATTAGCGACGGTTACCGGTGATGCTATTGGTGAGGTAGCCGCCTTTGCCTTCCCCTTTTAATTGGGAACCATTGACAGTCAATTTGACATTATGCAAATTGTTATTGCGATCAATGTAGCCAAAACTGAGTTTGTCACCCTCAAGACTTGGATTGAGAATAGGTTGAGCCTTGCCACCTACCGTTAGGCTGCCACCAATGCGTTGATAGCGCTGCACTAAGTTAAGGACAACCTTGTTTTGGGTCTCAATACCGTCGATAACCCAGTCACCCGCAACATTGGCAGGAACAATCCAGAAATAACCTCTCTGACCAGCCTCAATTTCTTGATCGGCTTCCCAGTCACCCATAGTGAACGCATGAGAAACCACGCGAGTACCTGGTTTCATCTTTAAAAGAATAGGGCGTAATTTCAGATTAAGGTCGGGGAGAAGATAAAGAGTAACAACGGTTGCCTTACTAAAATCTTCTTTAAAGATATCGCCATTAATAATCTTGACACGATCGCCTACGCCAGCACGAACCGCATTGCGCTGAGCAAACGCCGCCATATCGGGGTTGAACTCAATACCAATCGAACGGGCACCAAATTCTTTAGCAGCCGCGATGGCAATCTTGCCATCGCCAGCACCAAGGTCGTAGACCAGATCATTAGGAGCAACCTTGGCGGTCTTGAGCATTAGGGTGACCAACTCACCACCTGTAGGCATCCAGATCACATCCTTACCTTCTTGGCCCAATCTGGGCTGGTATTTATCATCACCCCCAGCAGCAGGGTATTGGGCAAAGGCATTAAGGGAAAAGGCTAACCCAAGGACAGCTAACCAGGCTTTGAGCATCTTCATACGGTCTCCAGAAAATCATTAAACGTTATAAACAGTGTATTTATAACAGGAGTTTAAAGACCTATCCCAAACTCCCAAGGCTCTAGCATTCCGTTAAAATCCAAGAAGTCCATCTGCCCATAGCTCAGCTGGATAGAGCAACGCCCTTCTAAGGCGTAGGTCGCACGTTCGAATCGTGCTGGGCAGGCCAAATTCAGTAGTTCATTTAAAAGTAGGCTGGAGGATTGTGATCGATTGATCTGATCATGGCTCAAGCTTAAGTAACGTGAGGGTGGCCTTGGTCTAGCGTAGGGTGATCCTGGTTGACTATGGGCAACTGGGTGGTAAGTAGTTTTGTCGGGTAAACCGACATTATTGGGTGAGCTAGATAGAATTTTGAACCTGAAGATCTAGTGTCGGTTTGACCCGACTATTGAATGTTAGGGCTGAGGGTAAACTAAGATTTAGCTACATTTATTTGACGAGGCATGCAAATCCTTTACATCAATCGAATACCTACGTGTTGCATCAGTAGCGCAAATAGCCAGAACAGGACTGCCGTCATCATTGCACACACGCCAAGCGTTACCCAAAAACCTAATTTAGGAAGTAAGTATGGAAATAACAGGAACATCGGTAGCGTTGGAATCACATACCAAAATGTGTAATAGGCATGATTTGCAATCTTCTCATCAGACTGTTTTTCAACATAAAGCCATATCAAAGTCAGCAAAGTAATGAGGGGTAGGGCTGCAATAAAGCCGCCCAACTTATCGCTACGTTTAGCCATTTCCGTGATAAAGACCACTAAACCCGCAGTAATTAAGTACTTTGTAATGATCCAGGCCATCTTATTAATTCTCCTATATTAGGTACACAACAGCAATTCCAAGAAAAAAGTAATATAGTTAGATTATGTTGAAAAAACTGATCCTTATGGCCCTAATCGTATTTGTTCCAGTTCAGTCTTGGGCAATTACGAGTATGGGTTTACAGTTAGAGCAATCTGCAAATCAGCATTCGCAATCGTTAGTTAGTGTGCCTATGCATGCTTGTCACCAAAATGTCGAACAGCATTCCGAGCATGAGCAGGCACAGAACTCAAAAGATGACTCGGGTTGCAGTTCTTGTACCCTGTGCATGGCAATTGGCCTTATTCAAATACCAACTGAATTGGATTTGAGTGACCACCTGCACCAAGTTCCGTCATCCGCTGATAAAACCTGGATCAGCGCTAATTTTTCTAGCTTAATTAAGCCACCCATTCTTTAGTTCCCCTAGCATAAGTCCGCCCACATTTTGGGTTTGATTTTGATTGGAGAATTAAATGAAACATATTTTTCTTGTACTACTTGCTGTGGCAGCGTTTCAAGCCAATGCGGATCCCGTTTGGATTGAGCAAAATAAACTGGTTGGCGATATTGGAGGATGGCGTAAATACGCCAAAGAGAAGGCCGTCCCTGGCTCGCCTGCGCCAAAGGTAAATTTGACCTTAAAACAGGCAGTGGATCGTGCATGGCGTAATCAGCTGGATTGGACCAATTACCTGCCTGGATCAGAGTCCATATCTAATTTCTCGATTTTGAGTTCAGCCCAACGATCGGCTCTGCAACAACGCTACACCATTGCATACGAAATAACGAAAGCCTATTACGAGCTTGTATTGCTTAAAGAGAAGCTGGCCTACATGGAAAATGTATTGGATGCTGTGGCTGCAGCCTCAGAATTAACAAACCGAATGTTTAAGGTTGGCAATACCAATCAATTAAATCAACTGAAACAGCAAAATGAGCTGTATAAGAAACAGCTTGAATTCAAAGCCCTGCAGACAAAATACGACGAGACTCGGGAGCGCTTCTTACAACGCATGAATTTTGATGTGAGTGAAAGCCAGTTTGAAGTTGAGGAGCGATTGTCAAATCCACCCAATGTTTCTAGGCAATTGACGGACAGAGAGCGTAAAGCGATCGATTTAGGCACCATCAATAATCCTGCTTCGGTGCAGGTTCGCTCAAACGCCCGTATTGCATACCAAGCCTATCTCAATCGTCACCAAGCAGCTTTGAAATATAAGAACGAGATATTACCCAATCAAAAGAAAATTTCTGAAGAAAAACTGTTGCGATACAACGCCATGCTGATTGATGTGTTTCATTTATTAGAAGACGCAGAAGATCAAAGCAAAGCAGTCATGCACTACATCGATGCCAATGCAGCCTTATTGATTCAATCGGCACGCCTCGAAAAAGCGCTGATTGATGCGCAGATGGACTTTTCAAATATTAATGCGAGATAAATCATGAATACACGTAGAGCTTTTTTAGCTGGAGCGGCAGTGACAATGGCATCTGCCAGCGTAAGCCGTCACGCACTAGCTGGCCTGCCTGAGCCAGTCATTCAGGCAAGCCCCAATACCCAAGATCCACTTTTTCCAAAAAATGGTCGCAATTACAACCCTGTTGTCACGCTCAATGGCTGGACATTGCCTTGGCGTATGAATAACGGAGTGAAAGAGTTTCATCTAATTGCTGAGCCGGTGGTCCGAGAAATGGCCCCGGGGTTCAAGGCCCACCTCTGGGGGTATAACGGACAGTCGCCTGGACCTACAATCGAGGTCGTTGAGGGTGATAAGGTACGCATTTTTGTGACCAATAAATTACCAGAGCACACCTCCATTCATTGGCATGGGCAGCGATTACCGAATGGCATGGATGGGGTAGCAGGGCTTAATCAACCTGCTATTCCGGCAGGCAAAACCTTTGTTTACGAATTTACGGCCCGCCGACCAGGCACCTTTATGTACCATCCGCATGCCGATGAAATGACACAAATGGCAATGGGTATGATGGGTTTTTGGGTAACGCATCCCAAGGAGAAAAATCCCAATATTGATGTGGCGAATCGGGATTTTTGCTTTTTACTGAGCTCATACGATATTGATCCGGGTAGTTTCACGCCAAACCCCATGACCATGCTGGACTTTAATATTTGGTCTTGGAATAGCCGTGTATTTCCTGGAATTGATACCTTGAATGTACGTTACAACGATAAAGTACGCATCCGGGTTGGTAATCTGACCATGACTAACCACCCGATTCATTTGCATGGCCATGAATTTCAGATTACTGGAACCGATGGTGGGCCAACACCAAAGGCTAACCGGTGGTACGAAGTGACAGCTGATGTTGCCGTAGGCCAAATGCGCCAGATTGAATTTTTGGCAGACGAAGAAGGGGATTGGGCCTTTCATTGCCATAAAAGCCATCACACCATGAATGCCATGGGTCACGATATGGCTAATTTGATTGGGGTAGATCACCGCGGCATGGCTGGGAAGATAAAAAAACTGATACCTGATTACATGGTGATGGGGGAGCGCGGTATGGCGGACATGACTGAGATGGAAATGCCACTTCCAGACAACACAATTCCAATGATGACGGGTGACGGCCCTTATGGATCAGTTGAAATGGGTGGAATGTTCAGTGTCGTAAAAGTGCGTAAAAATCAGCCGCACAACGACTACAAAAATAGCGGGTGGTTTAAGCAGCCACCTGGAACCCAGGCATTCGAATGGAAGGGTAATAAGCCAGCAGAAAACCGAAGTAATTCAGCAGGTAATTCTTCCATGAATCGGGTACATCCGCAGCCTGAAATAGAGGTTCAAGTAAAAAAACCAGCCTCAAATTCACAACATAAACACTAGAGGAAATCCCATATGAAAACCAAAATAATACTAGCTGCTATAGGCCTAACATTAGCCCAATTCAGCTTTGCTCATAGTGAGCAGCATGCTAAAAAGCCGAACCAACCAGCCAACTTTATTCAGGAAGAGTGGGGCATCGGCGCCAATAAAAAAGAAGTAAGCAGAACCATTGTTATCAAGATGACAGATAAGATGCGGTTTTCGCCCGAAAAACTCGATGTACGCCTGGGAGAGACCATTCGCTTCGAGGTAAAGAACGATGGAAAAGTGATGCATGAGATGGTTATCGGGACGAAGCCCATACTGGATAAACATGCTGAGCTCATGTTAAAAAACCCCAATATGGAGCATGATGAACCCTATATGGCACACGTATCCCCAGGTAAAACAGGAGAAATTATTTGGAAATTTAATCGCAAAGGCAATTTTGATTTTGCGTGCCTTATGGCAGGACACTACCAGGCAGGGATGATCGGAAAAATTGAGGTGAAATAATGAAGAACCTTTTATTAAGTCTTATTTTGGGATTGAGCTTTTCAGCAGGTGCTGCGGAATGGACAAAGGGCGAGATTCGCCGTATTGATATCAATGCCAAAAAAGTAACCATCCGCCATCAAGAGATTAAAAGCTTGGATATGCCTGAAATGTCGATGGTATTTCAGGTAGATAATCCAGCTCAATTACAAGATTTCAGCGTGAATGAAAAAATCGAGTTTATTGCTGAGATACGCGATAAAAAGTATTTTGCAAAAGAGATACGCAAGAGTAATTAATGGCGACCTTAATGAGGACTTTAAAAGTGAAAAATAGGCAGTCGATAAGTATCCCTCGCAGGTTATTGCTGCTTGGATTGGCCTTGCTTCCGGTCGCCGGATATGCATCTAGTGAAAAGCTTCAAATTACGATGTGGCGCGGCCCCAAATGCGGTTGTTGTAAAGATTGGGCGGCTTATTTAGAAAAAAATGGTTTTGTTGTAAAGGTTGTTGAAAGTGGCAATACTGAAATGCGCCAAAAGTTGGGGATGCCAGTTCAGTTTGGCTCATGCCATACCGCTCAAATCAATGGTTACGTAATTGAGGGACATGTTCCTGCCCGTGAAATTAAGCGTTTACTGGCAGAAAAACCAAAAGTATTAGGGTTAACTGTTCCAGCAATGCCTTTGGGATCTCCTGGCATGGATGGACCAGAATACAAAGGGAAGAAAGATCCGTATGATGTTTTGGTAATTAGCCTAAACGGCGCGTCATCTGTTTATCAGGCCTACAGGTAATCGCATTGATTTTTAATGCTTTGTGGTTCGTTCAAAAAAAGGACGCAGAGAAATACGATTGCTGCCACTATGATGTGTTGCTGATAAAGCAAAGTATGGATATCCCAACAAAACCCATTGCACAGTTCGTTACACAGTCGATGTTTTTTGACCTAAGCTATTGAAATTGTTAGCCTTTTGAGCAGCCACGAATTCTTCTAAGGCGTAGGTCGCACGTTCGAATCGTGCTGGGCAGGCCAAAATTCTCAAGTATTACAAGCGGATGCAGTGGCAGTGGGGCTGCTTTAGTCCATTGCACAATTATGCTAGTAGGCTGTACGAAGATTAGAAGTAAGTTTGCTCATAGTTTGATCATTTCCTATGACGACTATTCCTGATCTCAAACTCCACTGCCTCTTCAAACTGCTTACGCAACTTTTCCTTGTCGTTGATGCGTTGAACCACGTCCCGACCTGTGACGACTGACTTGTCATTGAGTAGCTCGGTCAGAGTCTTTTTAGGAGGTCTGACTTTATTCTGCAGTCTCTCAGTCATATATCGTCACACCACCACCAGTCTTTCTCGTCCCGTTCGTATTCAAGGTCAGGGTCTGTTGGTCTTTTCTTTGATTCTTTACGAGTAGCTTGATTCTGTTCCTTCTCTTCTTGGAGCTTACGTGAACGGTATTGGGGTCTACCGAGGATTTCTATATTTGTCATAAATATTCCTATAAGGCTAGGTTAGCACTTTTTATATGGATTCAGAATGTCACGTCATTGTCATAGATTACCAGCATGATGTTTTATTTAAGCGAGTAAGTATCATGAAATTAAAAATCTGGCTATTAAAGCTGGTATCAGCAATAAGAAATATTCCTGTTTGCCCAAGTTTGCAAACTTACTTAAGCATGAGTCATCCGCTGTCCTCGATGAGATTTGTTTCTAATGTCTAACTTTGAATAGAAAATGTAATTTGGCTTGCGAGAGTTTCTATATCTGAATTCAATGAAATTGCATAAAGAAGAGTTTTAATTCCTATGATGAAGAGTATCAAAAATGCTCTCTTCTGGGGTGGTACTAAAAATCAGGTAAGTTCAAAATATCATCCACGATCTCAGAATTATGCTCACCCAAACGCGGCGGTCTGCGCTTGATCGGCGCGGTTGCACCATTAAATTTAATTGGATTAATTACAGTTTTAGTCGTTTGTCCATTGGCCATCACCATGGGCTGAACCCATCCCATCGCAATAGTTTGCGGATCATTTAAAACTACGGAGTATTGATTAATAGGGCAACATGGCACACCGGCTTGACTAAACCGGATAATCCAATATGCGGCTGGATCGGTTTGTAAAATGGCTTCAATCAAATCTTTTAGAACGAGTTGATTTTTTGCACGCAACGCCGTACTCGCAAAACGTATGTCATTAAGAAGTTCAGGACTTTTTAGGATTTGACAAACGCTTTCCCATAAGGCTTGCGTACCGGCTGCCATCACCAAATAATCGTCTTTTGCTTTAAAGGCTTGATATGGCGCATTACGAGGGTGGGCAGAACCCAGCTTGACAGGATCTTTACCAATGCCAAAGTATTCAGAAGTTTGCAAGGCGGCAATTGCTAATGAGGTGCCCATCATGGGTACGTCAATATGAACACCTTTACCAGTCTGAGCAACAGTGCGCAATTGTGCACAAATGCTCATCGCACCATATAATCCTGCTGTAAAGTCTGCAACAGGCACACCACATTTCACGGGAGCCCCGTCAGGTACCCCGGTCACACTCATAATGCCACTCATGGCCTGAATTGTGACGTCAAATCCACCTTCATTGGCGCGTGGGCCGCTTTGTCCATACGCAGAGATAGAGCAATAAATTAATCTTGGGTTAAGAAGGTTCGTAGATTCAAAGTCTAGACCGAGTCGTTTCATGACCCCAGGTCGATTGTTTTCGATTAAGACATCAGCACTCTTAATTAATGCTTTTGCCTTTGCGTTATCGACTGGGTTTTTTAAATCCAAAGTAATAGAGCGTTTATTACGATTTAAGGAAGCAAAGTTTTCGCTTAAGCGATCATCTTCAGGTCCTGTGTGGGGCGGCCAAGCTCGCAAGGTATCGCCAGAACCTGGATTTTCTATTTTGATGACATCCGCACCAAGATCGGCTAATAGTAATGAGCAATAAGGTCCTGCTGCGACGTTGCAGATCTCAATCACACGAATTCCGTCTAGAGGGATAAATTCATACTGATGACTAGTCATAATTTGCACACTTATAATTCAGACTCAATCTGTAAACTATCATTAAATCTATTGAAAAACCCACACAAACATATCCTTAAGGTCAGTTCGACAATTTGAGATTCAGTAAAGTGTATTTTTAATTCATTAAAAAGTGTATCTTTTATTTTTTGAGGGGCATTAGTAACGCCAATAGAGTATTCAATAACAAGTTTATCCACATCTGTGAGTTCAGGATGATTCTTGTAGTCAAGAATACTATCGATACCTGAGGATGATAGACCTTCAACAGACAGGAGAGGCTTATGATGGCCTATACAATATTGACATTCATTTAATTTTGAAACGGTAACAATTGCTAATTCAACGTAGCGAAAGGGTATATTTTGAGTTTCTCTAAGTTCCAGCAGCATAGAAGGAATATGATTTAAAGCCGATGGAACGTGCGCCAAAACCCCAATTTGATTTCTAAACGAGCTGTAACCATCAGAAAATTTACTATAAATTTCCTGCAGGTCGAGTGGAACCTCATTTTTAGTGATTGTCCTAACTCTACTCATGTGACTCTCCCAATATTTATAAAGTTATCAATAAAAAGTGAACTGCTTTCAATTTAGGTCTACGACCAAAGAATTACTTCGAGAGTGCAACAGCATGATGTAGGAAATGCCTCCCAATAAAACTGGCTATAAAGTAATAGCTATGGTCATAAGCAGAGTGAATCTTTAACTCAATCGGAAAATCTATCGCATTGCAGACTGCGGTCAATAGCTCTGGCCTTAACTGCTCAGCCAGAAACTCATCAGCTCCTCCCTGATCAATCAATAAAGGCAATCTCTCAGCGGCTTTTCCGACTAATTCAACAGCATCCCACTCTTTCCAGGACTCAGAGTCCATGCCAAGATAAGCATAAAAGGCTTTTTTACCCCAAGGCACTTGAGTGGGCGCCACTATTGGCGAGAATGCAGAGACACTTTTATATCTTCCTGGATTACGTAACGCCGTTATAAGCGCCCCATGTCCGCCCATGGAGTGTCCAAATACACTTCTTCTGTTACTTGCTGGAAAAAAACTCTCAATTAATGCTGGCAACTCCACTGAGACATAATCTTGCATTTGAAAATGCTCAGCCCACGGAGAGGCAGTTGAGTTTATATAAAAACTTGCACCCTGCCCAAGACAGTAGATATCCTCGTCAGGAACAGTGTCTCCCCTAGGGCTAGTATCAAGGGATACAACTATTAATTGATGTTTAGCTGCAAATTTCTGAGCTCCAGCCTTTGTAATAAAGTTTTGCTCTGTGCAAGTTAAGCCGGAAAGCCAATACAGCACAGGACGACGCTCTCCACGAAGCACATACTCAGGAAGGTAGATCCCGAATCGCATTTCGCATTTGAGCGTTTCCGCATAATGTTTCCATACCTCTTGTCTTCCTCCACATGAGGCATGTGACTCTATAATTTGCATTTAAGAATCTTTGTAAGTACCTTTTGCTTTTGCTGCATGCGTTGCCAAGAGATCCATTAGTACTGGGCTTAAGCAATCATAAACCTCAAGACCTTTATCCTTCAGCGATTTACGAACATCATCCATTTTAGATGGGGGAGTGCCGCTTTCAATGATAGAAGATACAAATGCAGCAAATAGCGGGCTATGCCAACCCTCTTCCTTGGATAACTCCGTATGAATAAAGTCTAAGCCATAGAATGCATGCTCTTTATTCTCAATGCGTCCGTATAAATGGGTTCCGCACGTGCTGCAAGCATGGCGCTGTATTAAGGCTCTATCATCTATTACTTGTAGCTTCTCAGGGTGGGCAGTAATACTAACCTTTTCTTTTGGTACAACACCAACTACAGAAAATAAGGCACCGGATGGCTTCCAGCATTTAGTACATCCACAGGCATGATTAAATGCAACCTGACTTTCAATTTTGACCTCAACAGGACTTGAAGAACATTTGCATCGTAATGTTCCGCCTGAAAAACTATCAGGTCCTTTTTTTTCCCCAGCATCAACTACTGGATGGATATTGATATTCATATATATCTCCTTTAATTAGTTTAGAAATTAACAGCGGAACGAATTGATTTACTAATACCAATGCCTTTGGCATTAAACGAAAGCTTAGGGGGCGGTAGTCTTAGTATTAAGCTAAGATCGCTCAACGAGATATACTAAATACATTCTATACATCTTTAATCACACTGGGTGATTAATTAATGGTGCAAAGCAGGTAGCGTTTCCCTTGGTGACTAAAATAAATCCTTAAAATAGCCCATTAGCAATTTGTACAAACTCTAAAATCTATAAATTTTTTTTTAATTGCTAATGAGGCGTCATTTCAGGATTTTTTACTTTTCAGATTAAGCCGCTTTAATTGATGATTGCTTTTCTTCCCTGATCATTTGGGAAATAATTTGCCGAGCCCTTCTCAATCCAGTATCTGAGTGTAGGAAAAGTTCTGTATATCCTTCATCTGGGAGATCAATCATTTTCTGCTGACGCTCTAAGGCCCATTTGTCTTCATCCACTACACTAGGAAACATTTCGGCGATTCGGTCAACGGTTCGCTTAGTCGGATCTCCTAATGATTTATGGTCGGCAGGGCAGCAAACATACCACCGCCAATCACTTTGTACGTTGTCAATTGGAGTGTGAGTGTGGAATAGAATATAACCACGGTCCTTGCCGCCACCTCCAAGCCCCGAACCAAACTGACCAGTTGGACCAATTTTAAGCTCTACTCGAGTAAGTGCTGGAGTGACCATACAATGCGTATGGCTTCTATCTACATTATCAAAATGAAACCAATCGATAAAGAAAGGAGGTTGCTTGTAGTTTTTAGCATTTCTAACGGTTCTTACATATTGGTATCCACCTTCCTCACCTTCTTCAATATCAATCGGCAGTAGGCTGTTGGCATAATCACCAATATTGCCTTCATGCAGTGGGTAGAAATGTGTGATGTCTAATAAGTTTTCAATGATTAGCAGGAAATTTGCAGGCACCCTTATTACTTCTGAATGGACAGTAGCCCACTCTTTATCAGCAATTTCTGGTGTCCTAGGGGGCATAAATAAGTGCGCTCTTTCAGGATTTCCCACCCAAACCCAAACCAAATTATCTTGTTCAATTACTTTAACGGGGCGAAGTTTTGCTCTTTCAGGAATGGGCTTATCTGGTACCGATGGAATCTTTACGCACTTACCAGAATCATCATAGCAAAGTCCATGATATGCGCATTCAAGAAAGCCATTATCTAATAGCCTACCTTCAGAGAGTGGGAAACGTTTATGACAGCAGCGATTATCAAAGGCAACTACCTTACCGTCCTTTGTTCGCCAAACTACAATACTGCTACCTGCAATAACACGATTTTTAAGCTCCTCTTTTTCAAATTCATCGGACATTCCAGCTACATACCAACAATCTTTTGGATATTTTTGTGTTTCAATTGTTATTATTTTTGTTTCCATTGTTATAGCCTTTCAGAAAATAAAATTACTAAAGATCTAGAACTAATTCTGGTGAATTAGATCGGGAGCAACAAATTAAGATAAAGTCTTTTTTATCCTTCTCATTTAATACAGTGTCTCTATGGTCTGGTTCGCCACCTAGATAGCGAGTTAAACATGTTCCGCAATAACCTTCTTCGCACGAGGACTCAATGAAAAAATTATTTTTTCTTAATGAATCAATAATTGACTCATTTGCCTCAACTTTAAATTTTAATTTACTGCGATTAAGACTTATAAGAAATTCTGTGTTTAAATTTTTTCCTAAATTTTGTTCTTGAGATACTGCAGAAAAATGTTCGTAATGAATATGGTCTAGAGGCCAATCTTTTATTTCATTTTTAATAGCCGCCATAAATCCAGTCGGCCCACAAAAATATAAATGCCTACCTTCCTCATAATTTCTTATAGTTTTTTTTAGGTCAATACCATTTGATGGGTCGCCATTGTCATGATAGATAGTTGCCTTTCCATAGTTTATGAGTTCCATTAATTCATTGGATTGAATAGTTTTATTTTGATTTCTGGCGCAATAATGTAGATGAAAATCTGCCCCTCTCATTTTTAATTCCGAGGCCATTGCAAGAAGTGGGGTAATGCCAATTCCGCCAGCAATTAACAAATGTTTTTTCGCGTCTAGATTTAAGGGAAAATGGTTACGCGGAGCGCTAATTTCATAGATTTGATTAATCTTCGCGTCCTGATAAAGTGTTTTTGACCCCCCTTTGCCATTTGCTTCAATTTGAACGGTGATTTGATAAAACTCAGTTTCGAGAGAATTATTACACAGTGAATATTGCCTAATTAGTTCAGCATTTATGTGGAGATCAATATGGGAGCCACTTGTAAAGGTGGGTAGCTTAACATTGCCTAGAGGATGAAACGTGAAGCTATATATATCATCACCAACCTTGGTGATGGCCGTTAGTTTGACCTTAAGCTTATGGCTTCTCTCTTCCGTGTTAATACTGCCCCCTCTTTTTCAATGTATGGTTTTAAGAATTTGGGTGGTATGGATGGCTAGATACCGTAATTTGAATTTTATCTCTTACAACCGCTAAATAAAAACGAATTTAATTGACTCTATTACTTAAGAAAACTTGATTTGAATCCAAATAAACTTTTATATGATGGCAACCAATTTCTTGATGTAAGGATAAAAAGTCAAATCATGTTGCAATGCAGCAGGTAAATTAATTTACTTAAGATCAAAAAAACCGATATATTGAGTTCCATAGGGGCAGAAATGAATATTAAGCAGCTAGAAACTTTCTATTGGATTGAACGGCTTGGGAGCTTTAGCGCTGCAGCCGATAAGGTTTTTGCTACCCAATCTACTGTATCGATGCGTATTCATGAATTAGAAGAGTCCTTAGGGGTTAAACTTTTTGATCGAACTCAAAGAACTGCAAAACTAACTTCAAAAGGTAAGGAATTAGTACCTTATGTTAGGCAATTAATTGAATTAACCTCTGAAATGCAAGAAATATTGATGCCAAAGGCGGCCCTAAGTGGACTAATTCGCGTAGGCGTCATCGAAGTAGTTGCCTTAACTTGGCTGCCTGAATTTATTAAGCATTTACGGGTTAAATTCCCCTTGATTCGGTTGGAGCTATCAGTTGGATTGGCAAATGAGTTAAATCAAAAAATGGCAAATGGTGAACTAGATTTAATCTTCACCATAGGTCGTGCCCCAAGTTCAGTGTATGAGATGGAGAGTCTTGGTAACGTGACTTTTGATTGGGTAATAGGGCCTCAATTGAATAATAAAAAACTGACTTTAGAAATATTTAAAGATCAGCCCTTGATTATTTTGAATAAAAATTCATTTCATTTTACTTTTATGCAAAAGTGGATGCGTGAGAATAAAATACATTCAAAGTCAATTATTGAATGCAATTCAATGACCGCAATAGCAATTTTGGTTAAAGCTGGGGTTGGTATTTCATTAATTCCTATGTCATGCTATCCAGATGAATTCGCAGATGGATCCTTAGTGATAATTAAGTTAGAAAAGGAACCGCAACCTATTGAAGCATGTGCTGTATATATCGGAAATTCACCAAATCCAATAGCAAAAGCAGTTGCAGCAGTAGGAACTGAAGTAAGTAAAATTTTTAATGATAAAAAAAAGAATGTAAACAAAAAATTTGGTACTTCAAAAATTGCTTTAACCCTTTAATAATAAAACATATTAAATAAAATTTAGGATATTTCTTATGAAAACGAGAGCAGCTGTTGCCTTTGAGGCTGGCAAACCCCTAGTAATAGAAACAGTTGACTTAGAGAGTCCAAGAGCAGGAGAGGTTTTAGTTGAAATCAAAGCATCTGGTATTTGCCATACCGATCAGTACACTTTATCAGGAGCGGATTCAGAGGGAATTTTCCCTGCTATTTTAGGTCATGAAGGAGCTGGAATCGTTGTTGAGGTAGGGATTGGCGTAACTTCAGTTAAAAAAGGTGACCATGTTATTCCCTTGTACACACCTGAATGTCGTCAGTGTAAATTTTGTCTTTCTCGTAAAACAAATCTATGCCAGGCTATTAGATCAACGCAGGGCAAAGGATTGATGCCAGATAAATCCAGTCGTTTTAGCATTAATGGAAAACCTATATTTCATTACATGGGCACTTCAACTTTTAGTAATTTCACTGTAGTACCAGAAATTGCGTTAGCTAAAATCCGAGATGATGCCCCATTTGATAAGGCCTGTTACATCGGCTGCGGGGTAACCACCGGAATTGGGGCTGTGCTATTTACAGCCAAGGTTGAACCAGGGGCTAATGTAGTAGTTTTTGGTCTCGGAGGGATTGGTTTAAATGTGATTCAAGGTGCAAAAATGGTCGGCGCTAATAAGATCATTGGCGTGGATATAAATCCATTAAGAGAAAAAATGGCACGTAAATTTGGGATGACCGACTTTATTAATCCAAAAACAGTTGAGAATACTGTTGATAGCATAGTGCAATTAACAGATGGGGGCGTTGATTATAGTTTTGAGTGCATTGGGAATATTAAAGTGATGCGTGAGGCTCTCGAGTGCACCCATAAAGGCTGGGGCCGTTGCATCATTATTGGAGTAGCTGAGGCAGGTGCGGAAATTAGCACAAGACCATTTCAGTTGGTAACAGGGCGAAAGTGGGAGGGCTCAGCTTTTGGGGGGGCAAGAGGGAGAACAGATGTTCCAAAAATTGTAGATTGGTATATGGAGGGCAAGCTTAATATTGATGACTTAATAACCCATACAATGCCTCTGGAAAAAATTAATGAAGGATTTGATTTAATGCTTGCTGGGCAATCTATTCGCTCAGTAATAATTTTCTAGTAAACTCAGAATGAATTAATTAAGCATTAGTAAAGGCTTGACTTTTGTAAGTCCCCTAAGAAATTTTAAGTTACGGGCTAGAGCAAAAATTGCTAATTACAGAGGGTAGTACTAGGGTTAATCCTAATAAAACAATAATTCTTCTCTAAATAAAAAAATAGATGAATAAATTTGATAGCTAATCATTGAAAAAATCCATTTTCTTTTCTGATCAATGATAGATACTGATTAAATTAAATAATCAGAAATAATTGGAAAAAAATTGCTTGAGATTAAAGGAATCACAAAAAAATTTGGAGAGTTTTATGCTCTTAGTAATTGCAATCTTTCAATCTTAGCCAATCAAATTACAGGGATCATTGGACCAAATGGGGCAGGAAAATCAACACTATTTAATATTCTTGGAGGACTAATTAAACCAGATGGTGGTCATGTTAATTTTAACAATACTAAAATAACGGGACTTAGACCAGACCAGCTTGTTATGAACGGAGTCATTCGCACCTTCCAAATCTCAAGAGAGCTAGGGGAGTTAACTGTTTTAGAAAATATGTTATTAGCAGACTTAAATAATCCTGGAGATACATTATGGAAAAATTTTCTTAAACCTGCTGAAGTAAAAATATTTCAGAATAAATCAATATCCAAGGCCAAAGAACTAATAAATAGTATTGGCTTATCCGATCACATAAACTTGAGTGCAAAAAACTTATCAGGAGGGCAAAAAAAATTATTAGAAATTGCTAGAGCTTTAATGACTAATCCAAAGTTGATTTTGCTTGATGAGCCCACTGCCGGCGTAAGCCCTCCAATGTGTAGCATTCTTATAGAGGTTATTGAAAATTTAAGACAAAATGGTATTACTTTTGTGATTATTGAACATGACATGGAAATGATCGCAAAACTATGTCAAAGAATTTATGTTCTTGCAGAGGGAAAAAACCTAACCTCAGGAACATATAAAGAGGTTATTGCCAATGAAGAGGTAATGAAGGCATACCTTGGAAAGGCTTCGATTCATTGAATTCTTTCTTTTCATCTAATAATCTAAAAGCAGGATATGGCTCAGGTGATATCTTGAAGGGTATAAGTTTTGATCTAGAAAAAGGGAAGGTTATGACTGTAATCGGCCCAAATGGTTCTGGTAAATCGACACTGATAAAAACACTTGCTGGACTTTTGAAGCCATCATCTGGTGAAATATACATAAACGGGAAATCAATTGCAAGCTACACAAGTCCTCAAAGGATTAAATTAGGTGTGTCATATGTACCTCAGGAATATAACGTTTTTAGAAATATGACAGTCAAAGAAAACCTCCAGTTAGCAAATGAATTCATGGGGCGTACAAAAAAAAAGAAAAAACAGATTATTGATAATGAATTATTGCAATTATTTCCAGAATTGACTTCTAAATTTGATGTCTTGGCTGGAAATCTATCTGGAGGTCAAAGACAGATGGTTGCGTTCGCTTGTGCTCTTGCATATAAACCAGAAATTTTACTTCTAGATGAGCCCTCCGCAGGTCTATCTCCAAAATATATGGGCGATATTTTTTTAGCCGTAAAGAAAGTTAATGAGTTAGGAGTAACCATCTTCATGGTTGAACAAAATGCAATTGAGGCTTTGCAAATATCTGATAAATGCATCGTAATGACTAATGGTAATGTTAAATTTATTTCTGATCCAAAAAGCCTGCTGCAATCAGGTGATCTCAATTCACTTTATTTAGGAAATGTGTAACTTGTTACAAATAATTTTCAATGGTTTTATAACTGGTATTGTTATTACTCTTCCAGCACTAGCAATTACATTGTTATTTGGGGTATTAAGATTTCCTAATTTTGCAGTAGGCTCAATGCTGACTCTTGCAGCCTATATTGTTTTTACATTCAATGTTTTATTTGGCATTCCTCTTGTCATTTCATCAATTATTACAGCAATAATTTTTGGTTTTCTTTTAATTTTAATTGATCAATTGACATTTGCAAAACTCAGAGGAAGTAGCTCAATTACTTTAATGGTTTGTTCTTTAGGATTGAGTTTTGTTTTAGAAAACATTGCACGTTTGATGTATGGTAATAATGCAAAAAGTTTTGCAATTGAACTCGCTAGGCCATTCTTTTTTATGGATATTAGAATGAACCGCGAGCAAATTATTACAATAATTGTTTCCACGATTGCCATGATTTTTATGTATATTTTATTGAAACATATGCCAATAGGTAGGGCAATGCGGGCAGTTTCAGATAATCAATCATTATCATTGGTAAGAGGAATTGATACCCCAATGATTATTAAATGGACCTGGTTTATATCTGGCATCCTTCTTACTACTGGTGGTGTGTTGATTGGTATGGATAGGGCAATAGAACCACCAATGGGTTCGAGTTACTTGATTGCAATTTTTGCTGCAGCTATTTTGGGTGGTCTTGGAAGTCCATTAGGTGCTTTTTTTGGTTCGATAATTATTGGAGTTGTTGGCGAATTATCAACTTTAGTCATACCGCCAAATTATCGTACTGGAATTCCTTTAGCGGTAATAGCATTAATCCTGATATTTAGACCACAAGGCATTTTTGGTAAACCTAATATAAAAAAATGAAATAGAAACAATGCTATCTTTTATAATATTAATGAGTTCAGTAATTTGTTTTTCTGCAATCTTAGCCCTTGCACTTAATTTTCAGTGGGGATTGGGTGGGATGATTAATTTTGGATTAGCAGGGCTTTATGCCTTAGGTGCCTACGCATGCGCAATATTCATTTTAAGATTAAATTTTAACTTTTTTGAAAGTACTATCCTCTCGATGTTGATAGTCTCCCTAGTATGTGCATGCATATCGATAGTCACATTAAAAGTTTCAGAAGAGGATTATTTTGCAATTGTGACACTTGGCGTTGGGGAAATGTTTCGTCTTATTGCGTTAAATGAAGACTGGTTGACTGGAGGGGCGCTTGGATTAAGTGGCATTCCAAGACCACTTGCAAATATCATTCCTTCCGATATTTATATTTATGTATTTTTGGCAGCATATATTCTAATTTTATTCACATGTATTTTTCTCTTAAATATTCTTGCAAAGTCAGCATTTGGAAGAACAATGCGCGCCATTCGTGAGGATGACGTTGTTGCAGTTACATTGGGTAAAAATTTATTATGGAATAGAGCAAGAATTTTTGCTATCGGTGGTCTTCTGATAGGTCTAGCAGGTTCAATGCATTCCTTTTACTATCAATATATTGACCCAACTCAATTTTCAAATATTGTTATCGCATATGCAATTATGGCCGTAATAGCTGGCGGCAAGGGATCGCATTTTGGCGTTGTTTTTGGTTCAATCCTTATTATGATTTTGTTAGAAGGTTCTCGCTTCCTTAAAGAAATTATTCCTGGTTTGGGTTCTGATCAATTATCAGCAGTAAGAATAATCATAATTGGCGTGGGGCTTATCTTAGTTTTGATTTATAGACCAAATGGATTCATGAAGGAGTATCAATTGAAGGTGTAGAAATTTAACTGCTTAAAGGAGATAGGTATGATCAATTTAAAAAACCGTAGAAAAACTATTAAAACAATTGGGGCTGTTGCAGCCACTCCAATATTTATGCCTTACTTAAATTTAGTGCATGCTCAAAGCGCTGCTGTTCCTATAGGTGTGGCTTTACCTATGACTGGAAATGCAGGTGCTTATGGTCCAGATATGGCTGAAGCTGCAAAACGGACAGCAGAACTAATTAATCGATCTGGTGGAATTTTAGGTGGTAGGAAGTTGCAACTCTTTATAGAAGATTCTGAATCTAGCGCCTCTGTTGCTGCAAATCTTACTCAGAAATTTATTAATGTTCACAAGTGTCAATCCTTGGTAGGTTATTGGGGTACTCCTGAAGGACTTTCTTCGAGGCCAATCGCTATTCAAAATAAAGTAGTTTTAATGGTATCAAGCGCTGCAAATTCAATTACCGAGGGTGATACCCAGGGGTACGTTTGGAGATTTCAAATGAAAGCTACTGACTGGGGTACTGTAATAGGGCGCTCAATCCAGAAAATGGGATACAAAAGTGTTGGGGTTATGGGTCTTCAGAATGCTTTTATATTGCCCATTATGAGAAGTGTTGAAGATCAAATGAAAGGCTCTGGAAGAACTGTTACGGATTCCTTGATTTATAACCCAGAACAGCCCTCTTATAGGGCGGAAGTAGAGAGAATATTTGGAAAAAAACCTGAAGTAGTATGTTGTTTTAGTCTCTTGCCAGATTTTGTATCCATTATGAAAGAAGTTTACAGAGGTGGATTTACTAGCAAAGTTGTTTCTTTGTCGATTGCTGCTGACAGTGAAGGCAAGTTTTTACAGGCAGTCGGCGCTCAAGTAGCTGATGGCATTCGACACTTTCAACCGATGCCAGATACCAATGCCCCAGGATATAAAAGGTTTGTTAAATTAATGGGTGCTCCAGAAAGTAAATTATTTTTATTTCCTCCTAATACTCATGATCAAATTGCGGTTACTGCATTAGCTATGGAAAAAGCTAAAAGTGTCCAAGCTGCCGATTGGTCAAAGGAAATAATAAATGTATGTAACGGCCCTGGTGAAAAAGTTGATGATATTGTTGAGGCATTAAAACTTGTAAGAGCAGGAAAGCCCGTAAATTTTGAGGGTGCTGGATCTACATGTGATTTTACAAAGAGCGGGGACCAGTTGGGACGGGGAATGGGTCAGTGGATTGTGGAAAATGGAAAAAATAACTTTATCAGTTATGAAAAACCATAACAAATAAAGCTTTTTATTATGAATTAAGGCCTCTGATGAGGCCTTTTTTTCATTGAAGTACTCAATTAATCGACAAGGGAAACTTCTACCGGCAGTAGCATCAGGGAATTTCACAGCGGCTGTAAGCTAATTTGATTTTTAATACCATTTCAAAAGAGAGGATTTTTGATAATCGTCTTCTTTAGGGAACTCCAATGATGGCCAAAGGGCAATGTCTTAAATCTAAACAGTTTGCTACTTTACCTTGTTCAATTGATGCTTAAGTTTCCAGTAACAAAACATCTTCCCAACCTGCCAAATCAAGGCCTCAGTAATCTGATACCCATTGCACAGTTTATTGCACAGTTGAAGTTTTTTGACTTAAGCCATTGAAATACATAGACTTTTGAGCAGCCACGAATTCTTCTAAGGCGTAGGTCGCACGTTCGAATCGTGCTGGGCAGGCCAGTCAATGGCGATATATTGTTTCAAAAAGAAGGGTGGAAGTCACCCTCTTAATTTAAGGACATGCCAAGCTTAATTAAATAAGACTTACACGTCCGCTTGGTAAATCATAAATCGCTCCCACAATCTTCAGATTTCCTTTCTTTACTCGCTCACTCAAGATAGGATTTGACTCCTTCAGCTTTTCAACATTTAATCGAACATTCTCAACCGTAGCTGCGTTAAGTAGATCCTTGCCTTTCGCTTTTTTGCTAGCCTCTCTAACGGCAGGAGCAAGAGCTGTAGTCAGGGCTTGAATATGCCCCGGAAAAGAAGCATTTTGGGTATATGCCTTAATCGACGCATCAATTGCGCCGCAACTGGTGTGCCCCAAAACCATAATTAATGGAGCACCGAGAACAGCGGTCCCATATTCAAGACTTGCCAGAATATCCGTGTTAACAAAATTACCCGCTACTCGAGCTACAAAGAGGTCACCACGTTCTTCATTAAATGCCAGCTCAGGGCTGATGCGGGAGTCAGCACAACTGAGGATACAAGCATAAGGATTTTGACCGCGTGCAAGAGCCCCTCTTGTTTCATCCACATTGATTTGCAATGTTTTACTTTTGATATACGTAGCATTTCCAGCCATTAGGCGAGTAAGGGCTTGTTCTGGATTGAGAATATTTTCAGATTTAGGAGGATTTGCAGACTGGGCAATTACAGTACCTGCCGATGATATGAATCCGCCAACCGAAAGAAGTCCAACTGACTTTAGCAGTGTTCGCCGAAGAGAATTATTAGGCAACTGGGATACTGAATTAATTTTTTTATCGATGCATAGAATGCACATAAGAGACCTTTGTGATGATAATTTTTTATTTCATTAGAGATAAGTGCACTTGTATATATGAATCGTAAAAAAACTTTCACTTGATCACATCAAAAATGATGATTACTAAAGATCTTATGCTAATCGCTTGAGATAGCAACTTTTTTTACCTAGCTATTTAATTGACAGATTAATCAAGGGGTTACGATTTCTTTCAAGGCCCAGGTCGCACGTTCGAATCGTGCTGGGCAGGCCAGATATCAATAAATGATTGGAACCACCCGGCACGATTGTGATCCTATGGGCTAGATCATGACTCGAGCTTGAGCAGCGAAGGGCTGACCCTTTAAGCCAGTGTAGAGGGTTCTCAGGCGCTATGGGCAAGTGGGTTGTGAGTAAATTTGTCGGGTAAACCGACAAACTATGTATGGCTTGTAAATTGATATTTGCATACAAGCCTTCAGCACTCCAAATCCAAGTACCCAACTCATTTAGAATCAACCCATGTCGCCGCAATGATTTACTAGAGAAAACTCTTTTTAGACGTGGACCTAAATTGACGGCTGTTTAGAGGCTATAGTAAATTGACCAAACATAACAAGGTGGAGCTTAAATGCCATTTATAAGTACTAATAATGAAATTGCACTGATCCTACTCATTATTTTTGTATTTACTATTATTGCGGTGATCATTACTCGCATTTTTCTCTCCCAAAAAACCCGGCCATTGATGCTGCAATATGAAGGGGTTGTAGCCCCCTATTTTGGCTTGCCAGCAGTATTGTTTTCATTATCTGCTGCCTTGATGGCTACCTCAATTTGGGAAAACTATAACATCGCAGCAAAAGCAATAAAGGCTGAAAGTCAGGGACTCATTGAGATCATTAGTCTTGCCAGTACGATTCCGGAGCTAAAAAATAGTAATCTGGCCAATACGACTCGAACGTACGCAAAATCTATTCTTGATGAAGAATGGCAAACACTATCATCAGCCAGCAATGATTCCCCAAAGACGATAGAAAAATTTATAGCTATGCGTTCTGATTTTTTTAAGGCCGCTAATCAACTAAATAATAATGCTGAATCAAAGATACTAATTCATGCTTTTCAGACTGTTGATAACGCACGTGGTACCCGTTTGGCCTATGTATCATTTGACGTTCACCCATTGCGGATGACTGGAATTTTATTATTAGCAATACTTGTTCAAATCACAGTTGCATTTGTTCATGTAGCAAAACCAAAAGCTTTGATAGTGGCGATATCAATCGCAACAGCTACAGTCCTTATTCCAATTTGTGTGATTGCTTTAACATTTAGTAGCCCATACCATGGAATAATTTCTATATCTAATGAGCCATATCTACAGATTAGGTAATTTGAGCAGCTATGAGATATTAATTTGAGCACTTATTTTTGTCAGCCATTCTAAGGCCCAGGTCGCACGTTCGAATCGTGCTGGGCAGGCCAAAGGCCTGACTGGCCGAACTAATCTAGTCAAAAAACCCAATTCTATAGTGTTCAGTAGACCAAATATTGACCAAGCTTGGCTATCTTATGGAACGCCGAAGTAGGGCGTAGGTTGATTCTGGATGACTGCTTTCGGCCAATAGCAGTCTTAACAGGGCGCAGATGATTGGGAGCGCTTTCAAGGTGTAAGAAGCCTTATTGCCTTAAAATCGAAAGCAATTATGAATTCCCGCAAAAACCGCATCGTTCACTGGATTGCTGCTTTAGCAGTTGCAATGAGCTCGCTTGCGCCAGCAGTTTCTCAAGCGGTATCGCTAGCGAAGCATGGCCAAGGTTTTGCAATGGAAATTTGTGCGGCAGATGGCACTAAATCGCAGATCAATATTCAAAGTGAAGATCAAGCTGAGTTGACAGAGTCTATTCAGCCAT
The DNA here is from genome assembly GCF_040409815.1 of Polynucleobacter sp. UK-FUSCHL-C3. Classification (NCBI taxonomy): domain Bacteria; kingdom Pseudomonadati; phylum Pseudomonadota; class Betaproteobacteria; order Burkholderiales; family Burkholderiaceae; genus Polynucleobacter; species Polynucleobacter sp. UK-FUSCHL-C3. The sequence goes on along the minus strand of NZ_CP099959.1, from coordinate 1,156,080 downwards.
GTCCATATTGCATCGCAAATACAGCCATCACACCAGCATTAAATACCAATCTCACATTTCAAGCGCCGCAAACACTGGCTTTGCTGCCACAGCTTTTCTATCAATCACCCAAGCCACTTGCTGTTTGGGTTACGCCTCCCTCAGCAGCACCTCCTACACAAGCCTAAATCTTTTTAGGGCATAGCAAAGCTATGCGATAGGCAACAGCAAGTTGCCGCAATCTTGTGTGGAGTAGTAATGGCTTCAATTCAGAAATATAGATCCTCTTTTGGGCATTTTGCGCTGGCATTTGTGGCCGCTACATGCCTATTCTCGAACGCAATAGCTCATCCCCAAACGGAGGAAGAGTCTCGAGCGCGAATCCAGAAGCTCATTTCAACAACTTTTGACCGGCCTGATCTAAAAGTACAAACCGATCCAATCGTGATTGAAGGAAAGGTTGCAATTGCAGATTGGACTCAAGGTCAAAAGGGTGGCCGAGCACTTCTCAGAAGAAAGCATGCTGATTGGGAAATTATTGCTTGTGGTGGTGCAGGGTTTAAAGATCCTAGTGCTATTGCATCGGCTGGGATTTCCAAGGGAATTGCTCAAAAGATTACTGCAAAACTCAGGACTGCAGAAGCATCGCTATCTGCACAAAAAATTAAACAACTGGATTCATTTGATGGTGTCGTGACTATGGGTCACGGTATGCAACATGGATCTGATTCAAAACATTAACCCGAGGTTAAAAAATGAAACTATATAAAACAAAATTAGCACTTGTCGCTTCACTCATAGTGGCTGGAAATGTTTATGCGCAAAACCTACCAAATGTAATTGTTACAGCTAAGCCAGACGTGGCGGAAATTGAGATTGATAAGTTTTCAAGTGTATCTGCTGTTATTACTGATGACACAATCCGTGATTTACATGCCGCGGATTTAGCTTCTGCGTTGCGCAATACTCCTGGAACACAAATTTCAAGATACAACCCAGTTGGCTCGTTTGGTGGTGATGAGGGGGGCTCCATTTTTATTCGAGGTATGGGGTTGAGTCGCCCGGGTAGTGAGATTAAAACTTATATTGATAATGTTCCGATGTATATGCCAATCTGGAATCATGCTGTCCTAGATTTGTTGCCGGTAAATGGTATGAAAAATATTACTATATTCAAAAGCCCACAACCACAGGTTACCGGTAATAACTTTGCATCTATTAATCTGACCACAAAAACTGCTGGGCCAGAAAATGGCGTTTCAGGTAATGCTCGTATTTCTTATGGTTCATACAACACAGTTATTGAGCAAGTTGATATGGTTGGTCGTAGCGATGATATTGACTACTCTCTTGCGCAAGGTTACTCAAAATCAGATGGTCATAGAACGAATGCTAGCGGTCAATTAGCCAATATTATGGGCGGCCTAGGTATGAAGATTAATCAAAATTGGTCGGCTAGTGTAAGTGGAATGGCATTAAATAACTCAGTAAAAGATCCCGGAAGTAATCTTTCGGCATCGCCAGCTGTAGCGCCAACTTACGATACTGCGGCGCAAATGGTTACAGCTGTTCTCAAGCATTCATATGATCTTGTAGAGGGTGAGTTTCGCATTTACTCCAATACAGGAAAAGGCAACCTTAATAATTCTGCCGACTGGGGAACAGAAGATCAGCCTTTTACAATGCAAGGTTTCCGATGGAAAGAGAGTGTTACTCCTTGGCAAAATGGAACATTATTACTGGGGCTTGACTATGACTCTTCCTATGGAAGTATCACTCAAACTAACGTAGCCAAGACAAGCACGGCAAAAACAACGCTGCCTACATTTAAGATGACTTCGCCATATGTTGGATTAAGTCATAACTTACTATTAAATAGTGCTTGGTCGCTAGTCCCATCTGCTGGCATTCGAACATACCAAAATAATTACTATGCTTCTAAGGCGGCACCATATGGCGGCGTTTCTTTGGTCTCGGACAAGGTTACCGTATTTGCAAATGCCTCAAAGGGTATAAATTACTCTGGAATGGAGGGGCCTGCATTAACGGCAGCTGTTTTAACAAACACTGGGGGGTTTGTAAATTTTTCCGATACTTGGAAACAGCTATCTCCGGAAGAAAATAATCATCTAGAAGTTGGCACGAAAATTTTCCCAGATAAAAAATCACGTATTGATTTGAGTTTTTTTCAAGATACCATTTCAAATAGGTATGGATTTTCATTTGCGAATGCTTCATGGTTTAACTATGGCAAGTACACCATGCAAGGTGTTGAGTTATCTGGCCAGCGTGAAATTATTCCTGAGTTGACAGTATTTGGTGGCTGGACTTATTTGAATAATGACAGCACTACGAATCTACCCTATGCACCACAAAATGCGTTTAATGCTGCTATCACTGGTTACGTAGGGAAATTCAGGTTGTCTGTAGATTGTCAATACCAAACAGCATTCTATGGTCAAAATTTAAATCGCAATGGCAGTTCAAATACCCAAAGAATGGATGGTTATACGGTTGCTAACGCTCGCGTGTCATATCCCATCCCAGAGTTGGGTAAGAAGGGGGAAGTCTTTGTGATGGTTGAGAATTTATTTAATCAACCATATAGCTATCGCCAAGGTTATCCAATGCCAGGGACTTGGGGATCAATTGGCTTATCCACTAGCTTCAACTGATTAGAGATCTATGTTGAAATAATTCATCATGGTTTGCTGGGGTATTGCCTCTCGCGGCAGCTCCAGCCCTTTTGGCGCTAAATGTATTCACGCTAATGACAGCTATGGGTCTATAGCTGCCTCTCATCTCAGATCATGTTTTGTCGGTTTACCCGACAAATCCCACTTCAAAACACTCAGCCACCTGCCAATGCCATACTAGCTCCACCCAATTCCACTCCGAACCAAGGTTCTCGGTGCGTACTGAACACCTTTTTTAGCTAGGCTTATGCTATTGTTTAATTTATTGTTTTAGCTCATTTTTAAAGCTTCTAAGGCGTAGGTCGCACGTTCGAATCGTGCTGGGCAGGCCAATAGTTAAAACGCAGCTATACGTCCTAGGCGATTAAGAGTTACCAAAACCACCTTTGGGTGGTTTTATTTTGTCGGTTTACCCGACAAATTTAGGGGGGGTTGTAGAATTTTGACCCTGGCCAATGGATATCTGTTTGACCCTACTATAGAAAGTTGTGGGGGGCTAAACCGTTAATTGATTAAACCTATCTTTTCTTAATACTGTAATAATTGAGTGACATATTGTGGTAATGAACTCAAAAATCGCACCTGTTATTGATCTTTATGAACTAAAAGGTCAGCTTCAGTACCAAGGTGAAGCCGTAACTCAAATTGAGCATGCGTGGCAATGCGGCCAACTTGCAAAAAGTCAGGGTGCATCTCAGCATCTTCAATTAGCAGCATGGTTGCACGACATTGGTCATTTACTTTCTAAATTAGAGGGTTCGCCAACTATTTCTGGTAAAGACGATCGACACGAAATCATTGGGAGTAAGTACCTCAGTTCTATATTCCCAGAGACTGTGTACAAATCTATTGAGCTTCATGTTGATGCTAAAAGGTTTTTAGTTTCAACAGAACCTGAGTACAGAGATCAATTATCGGTTGATTCGATTAGAAGTCTTCAATTGCAGGGTGGAATTATGACAATGGACGAATGCCATAATTTTCTTTCAAAACCATATGCAGCTGAATCAATACAGCTCCGACGATGGGATGATTTGGGTAAAAAATCCGATTGCAAAATGCCTGAGTTGGACGAAGTAATCTATGAATTAGAAGAGTTGGCCTTAGGTAGCGCATGAACGAAAAAATTTTATCAATCGCAGATGCCAGAAAAACATTTGTATCTAAGAATAGAAAAACAATTGCCCTTAACGGGATTTCCTTTGAGGTAAAGGCTGGTGAGCGCGTTGCCTTATTGGGTGCCTCAGGGTCTGGTAAGTCAACTCTCATACGAGCCATTTCTGGACTAGAGATGCTTGATTCCACCAGTGGTGCAATTACTGTTTGCGGTTCAGAAATTCAAGCCAATGGAAAAATAAATCCTGATGTGAGAAAAATTCGCTCCTCTATTGGTGTTATTTTTCAACAATTTAATCTTGTGAATCAGTTAGATGTCATAACTAACGTATTGATTGGTATTGGCTCGCAAAAAAATATAGTTCAATTGGTATTTAAAAAATTCACTTTAGAAGAAAAAGCTCTTGCCATGGATGTTTTAGAAAATGTGGGGATGGCTGATTTTGCTTATCAAAGAGCTTCTACTCTGTCTGGTGGTCAACAACAACGTGTGGCTGTCGCAAGGGCCTTAATTAAAGGCTCGAAAATTTTATTGGCCGATGAGCCAGTGGCATCCTTAGATCCCGAGTCTTCAAGAAAAGTCATGGACCTGATTGTTTCTGTAAGTGATCAGTATGGCTTAACGCTCATAACCAGCTTACATCAAATTCATATTTCTCGTAAATGTTGTGATCGCACCATTGCTTTAAATAATGGTGAATTGGTTTTCGATGGCCCCACCAGTCGGCTTGATAAAAATGCTTTAGCCAAACTTTATGGCTCAAATTTAGGCGATATTCAGATGGAAGACGAATTGAGCTCAAGTATTAGCCAGCAAGATAGCACTCAATTAGCTTTAGTTCACTAACCAACCCCTAGAAAAGGAAATTTATGTTTAAGAAAATTATTGTGGCAGGCATGTTGGCAATCAGTGTATTGCCAGCTATTGCAAAAGAAATCAGTTTTGGAATTATTGCTACTGATTCCGCATCAGCTCAAAGAGATCGTTGGGAGCCATTCTTTAAAGATATGGAAAAAGCAACAGGTTTGACGGTTAAATCTTTCTATGCACCAGACTACGCTGGTGTTATTGAAGCGATGCGTTTTAACAAGGTTCAAGTTGCTTGGTACGGTAACAAAGCAGCTATGGAAGCAGTTGATCGTGCTAATGGTGAAGTATTTGCTCAGGTTGGTTATGCCGACGGCACTTGGGGTTACCATGCACTATTGATTACACATAAAGATTCGCCATATAAGAATGTTGATGATGTTATTAAGAATGGTAAGAATATTAATTTTGGTATTGGTGATCCAAATTCAACATCTGGTTTTTTAGTGCCGACTTATTACATCTTCGCCCAAAGAAATATTGAGCCACGTAACACTTTCAAGACAGTTAGAAACGCAAGCCATGGCGCTAATATTCAGGCTGTTTTAGCCAAACAACTTGATGTTGCAACTAACAACACAGAAGACTATGGCAGGTTAGAAGCCACAAAACCTGAGCTTGCAAGCCAAATTCGAGTCATTTGGAAGAGCCCTTTGATTCCAAGTGATCCTTTTGTTTGGAGAAAAGACCTTGATCAGCAAACAAAAGACAAGATTAGAAAATTCGTTTTGGAATATGCTAAAAATAATCCTGCTGAAAAGGAAGTCCTCAAAAATATTTATAACTACGCTGGATTCAGAGCTTCTACAGATGCACAGCTAAATCCAATTAGACAGTTAGAGCTTTTTAAAGATCGTCAAAAAGTTGAAGCTGATGCTTCTTTAACAGATGCTGATAAAAAGAAAAAATTAGCTGATATTGATGCAGCTCTTGCAAAAGTAAAATAATCAATGCTTAGCAGTCCCAGTATCCACTCCTTACAGTCTGTTCATGCTAGAGCTTTGGCTGAAAGACATGGATTAATTTATTACTTAGGGTGGGCACTGGTTTTTGTTGTCTTGGCGTGGGCATGGAATGGGGCTGAAATACGCCCCCTGGGCCTCATCAATGATTCCCAAAACATGGCAACTTATGCCAAAGATTTTTTTCCTCCAGATTTCAAGGACTGGAAGCTATATGTAAAAGAGATGTTGGTGACGATACAAATTGCCATTTGGGGTACTTTGCTGGCAATTGTTTTTGCCGTTCCATTTGGTTTGTTGAGCTCATCAAACATTGTGAAGCCATGGGTATATCAACCCGTTAGAAGGCTCATGGATGCGTTTCGTGCAATCAATGAGATGGTTTTTGCTCTATTATTTATTGTTGCGGTTGGTCTCGGACCTTTTGCCGGAGTTATGGCGTTATTCGTTCACACAACAGGCACACTTGCAAAATTATTTTCTGAAGCAGTTGAGGCAGTTGACCGCAGACCAGTTGAGGGGATTCGAGTCACTGGAAGCCATCCAATAGCTGAGATTATTTTTGGAATTATTCCGCAAGTTTTGCCCTTGTGGGTTTCCTACATACTATATCGTTTTGAATCAAATGTTCGATCTGCCTCAGTTGTTGGAATGGTCGGTGCTGGCGGTATAGGCGTTGTCTTGTTTGAAGTCATTCGCGGATTTGAATATCAGCAAACTTGTGCGGTATTAATCATTCTTGTCGTTTCCGTTTCAATTATTGATGTCATTTCATCCTATTTGAGGCGTTTAGTAAGTTAGAGATGAATCCTTCTATTTCATTGGGCGTAAATTCAATTAATGAACTCAACAACTTATACCCCCATAAAAAATTCAGCATTTGGCATATACCTGAAATTAATAAAGAAATCCTTTTTAAAATCAAAAGTCAATTAGGCGGTCGAATTGTTTCTCAGCATATTTATGAAATGGGAATGCCTGATTTAGATGCCGTTTCTGCAGCTCAACATGAGAACGCACGCAATAATCAGGTCAAAGATTGTGTCATTTTGGGGATTGGCGGTGGAAGTTTGATGGACTTTCTTAAGGTATTGCGATTTTCCTCTTTGAACCCAAATTGGTTAAAAGAAAATCTGAATATTGCCTTAGACAAAGTGACTGAAGACTGTAAACGTCACCCTTTGATTTTGATGCCAACAACAGCTGGCACTGGTAGTGAAATTACTGGAACAGCGACCATTTGGGATTTTAAGCATAAAACCAAGCATTCTTTATTCGGTAATCAAGTTTATGCAGATTTTGCCATCGTAGATCCTCAACTTTGTTATGGAGCCCCTTGGATTTTAACGCGTGATTCAGCGTTGGATGCACTATCTCATGCGCTTGAATCAATATGGAATATCCACGCAAATGATGATACTCGGCGTTTAGCAATAGATGCATGTCAAAAGATATGTCCTCAGCTTTCAGTGATAAAAAACAATTTAAACAGCCGTATTGCACGTCTTGCCTTAAGCGAAGGTGCCTTATTAGCTGGAATGGCAATGTCACAGACTCAGACGGCTTTAGCTCATAGTCTTTCCTATGAGGACACCCTTGGCAAACAAGTTTCGCATGGTTATGCATGTGCAAGTTGGCTGCCAGTTGTCTGGCAGCTTGTATTGGATACTCCAAATAATCGTCTGGTTTGTGATTTTATTCATCAAGCGATTGGGGATTTTTTTGATTCGCCGATAGATATGGTTAGATGGTTAGATAATCTTGGCATTAAGTCTTATGATCCATTAAATATGACGTCTGAAATACATCACAGAATTAGCATGGCTAAATCTTCGCCGCGAGGAAGAAACTTTGTAGGTTTTACACAATCACATGAAAACATATGATTTATTAGTTGTTGGAGCAGGTATTGTGGGATTGGCTCATGCATACGAAGCCTCTAAACGAGGTTTAAAAGTTGCAGTTGTTGAGAAAAATTCTCGTTGTGTTGGCGCATCTATAAGAAACTTTGGATTTATTACAGTATCTGGACAGTCAAGTCGAGATACATGGCGGCGCGCCATGTATTCTCGACATGTTTGGCATGAAATTACTCAAAAGGCAGGTATCCCAATTATTCATAATGGCTCTTGGGTAGTTTGTAATAGGTCTGAAGCATTTGATGTTGCGCAGGCATTTTTAAAAACCGAGATGGGAGAGGGTTGTGCGCTTTTTAGCTCAGATGACTTTTCGGCGCTGCCCAGACTGGGCTTTAAAAATATTGGTTCTCTGAGGCTTAATCAAGCTGCAGGACTTTTCTATAGCCCCTATGAATTTAGGGTGGAATCCAAAGAGGCCATCCCTCAGTTAGCGAATTATTTGCAAAACACAATAGGTGTAGATTTTTATTGGGAGACCGAAGTCTTATTCATTGATGGCTCATTTGTTCACACCTCAAATAATCAATTTGATGCTCAAAAAATTGTGGTTTGTCCCGGCGCTGAGTTAACGGGGATAGCCAAACCTTATATTGAGAAACATGATTTGAAGCTCTGTACGCTCCAAATGCTCAGAATCAAGGTTCAGGAAGGCTTCAAACTGCCTGGAAGTGTCATGACCGATAACAGCTTGGCTAGATACTTAGGTTGGTCAGAGTTGCCTGAAGCTAAAACTCTTAAAGAGCGCATTGCAATAGAGATGCCTGAATATGTCAAAGAGGGTATTCATTTGATTGTCGTACAAAGTGCGGATGGTAGTCTCGTGGTTGGAGATTCCCATCATTATGGATCTTCTGAAAATGTATTTGCAAGTGACAAAATTGAACGACTGATTATTAAACTAATGTACCAAGTTTTAAGTATTACAGAGCATATGGTGATTGAACGTTGGACTGGGGTCTATCCAGTCTCCAATGCATTCGATGCATTGATTGAAAAAGTATCTCCAACAATGAGAGTCGTAATAGTAAGTAGTGGAACAGGGGCAAGTACAGCTTTTGGACTTGCAAAAGATAATTTTGATGAATGGTTAGGGTGATTATGAATACTTCGGTGAAAGCAGTTATTTTTGATTGGGCTGGAACGACGGTCGATTATGGTAGCAGAGCTCCTATGGGTGCTTTCGTCAAATTATTCGAGTCTGAAGGAATTGAGATGACTATTGCTCAAGCCCGTATCCCGATGGGAGTATCTAAATGGGAGCATATCAATTTTCTTTTGAATCTTCCTGAAGTTCAAAGTCAATGGCTTAAGATTCATAAAATATCCCATACCGATGCTGATGTTGATCGGCTTTTAGATATTTTTGTACCGATGAATAAGATAAGTATTCTGGAATGTGGTCAATTAATTCCAGGAGTAGCTACACTAGCAAAAGCATTGCGTGAGCGTGACATTAAAATTGGCTCAACAACTGGATATACCAGAGAGCTCTTAGATTTATTGCTGCCAATAGCTAAAAAGCAAGGGTATGAAGTTGATGTCTTCTCTTATTCAGGAGATACCCCATTGGGTCGACCATCCGCTCAAATGATGATTAAATGCGCCAGACAACTAGGTTTGGATAATCCGCTTTCATTCATTAAGGTAGATGATACGCAGCCAGGGATTGAAGAGGGTAAGTCATTTGGCTGCTGGACTGTTGGCGTCGCAGTTAGTGGAAATATGCTTGGACTATCTCTTGAGGAGTTAGAGGCATTGCCAGTCGTTGAAGCTGATCGCCTTAAAAATGTAGCTAGAATGAATATGCAAGAAATGAAACCTGATTTCGTGATAGATTCCGTTGCAGATTTATTGCCCATTATTGATGAAATTAATGAGCTGATTTCAAGAGGTGAATTTCCAAAAAATTAAACTTGAATACAACAATTTTTTTAGTTGTTCTATTTGGTGCTTTATTGCATGCATTCTGGAATACGCAGATTAAATTATCCCCAGATAAGCCATTAGAGACATCTCTGATGAATTTAACCGGAAGTATTTTGGTACTCCCGGCCTTAATAATTTTTGGAATTCCTGATCAATCTGTATGGCCATACATAGCCGTCTCCTTAGCCTTACATATTATTTATTACTATTCCTTGGCTAACGCATATCAATGGGGTGAGATGTCCCTCACTTACCCAATCATGCGGGGAGTTGCGCCTCTTATTTTGCTGGTCTTGTCTATTATCTTGAATGAAGATAGCTTTACCTTGTATCAAACTACCGCAATTTTTTTCATCGGATTTGGTTTAATTTTTTTAAGTACCGTATCCCAAAAAAATCAAAATTTAATTAAAGCAATATCTTTTTCGCTTCTAAATGCCTTGGTCATAGCACTCTATACAATTGTCGATGGTCTTGGGGTGCGAGCCTCTCAAAACCCTTTTTCATATATTGCTATGCTGTTATTTATAGATGGATTTTTATATTCAATCATTATTTTTAATCAGCGCTTACGGTCAATAAAAGCGATTAGACAGTATTCAATCAAGCGCTGGCCATTCTTTTTAAGTAGCGCGATTGCAACTATCAGTTCATACGGTATAGCACTATGGGCAATGACTGTCGCTCCTATTGGAGTTGTTGCTGCATTAAGAGAATTATCAGTCTTATTCGTTTTTTTAATTGCCATCTTTTTTCTCAAAGAACAGTTCGGAAAATATAAGTGGATTGGAGTTTTATTGATATTCGCAGGAGTGATTTTGATTAAACTTGAAAGCTAAAGAGACGGCGAATTACTATTTCTACTGAACTGTCCTTATTTCTAGTGCCGCTCTAGTGTAAATATCCCACTTGGACTGAATGACGTCACTTTGACCTTAAAAGGATGCTTGAGAATGTCGGTTTACCCGACAATCGCCTGCTGATGATGGATATAAGACTTCATCGTCGCTGTATTTACTAAATTAACCACCTTTTTTTAGAACAAAGGGTATTCCTTAGTTATTTTTATAATGTAAGGGAGCAATATGAATTAACTGAGCATTTTGCTTTGTTAATTGATAAGGAAAGATATGTCTAAACATGACCACCATCACCACGCTGCTAAACATCATGAGGCGGCCGCCCACCATCATAAAGAGGCCCATAAAGCCCATGAATCAGGTGATCATCATAAAGCGGCTCATCATCATAAAATGGCGCATGGCCATGCCCTTCATGCTCATGATCATCATGAGCATGCTACTAAGCATCATACAAAGACTCATTGTGCCTTGCATCCCGAGCACCCAGATCACAAGAAGCATTAATTTTAATAAGACTCCAAAACCACCCGAATGTACTTAGTTAATTCGGGTGGGTTTTTTTGGTTTACCCGACAAAACCTATTGCACAGTTTATTACACAGTGACATTTTTAAGCTGTAAGCTATTGAAATATAAAGATATTCCAGCAGCCACGAATTCTTCTAAGGCCGAGTTCGCACGTTCGAATCGTGCTGGGCAGGCCAAAAATCTTAAGTAATAAAAGCGGATGCAGTAGATATGGTGCTGCTTTAGTCCATTGCACAGTGATTGCACAGTTTGTTAATAGGTTGCTCGCTTAAAGTACTAAGAAATTCACACCAGTGCCAGTCATGTGGCGATACAAGCAACGCTGATTTACTGCCCTTCATTTCTTACAGCGATCCGTCCATGGCTATCTAGATCAGATTCATCTACTTCTAAAGAGTCATATTCGATGACGGTCGTCCTTTCTAGTTCTTCAATATATTCTCGTGTCGCATAGTGAGGTGGAATATGAGCTAAGTCATCATGCTGGCGGTCATAAACTTTGTAACGATAGACAGTCATTTTCATTGAGCATCGCCTTTTAATCATCACCCCAGTCTGCATAGTCCTCATCAGGAATATGGTTCATTTCATTAATTTTTCGCCTAGTCAGGTGTTGCCAAATAAGGCGTTCTTGCACTAATTCGTTGTTTTGAAGTTCCAAGAGTTTCTCTGGAAGACTATCTTCCTCTATCTCTAGTTGGCGAGGATGCATGGCCCACTCCTTTAATAAAATAAAAATGGTTGCCAATGAATTGAGAAATGTATGCTGTATCGAAACAAGAACGTGGACATACTCAGCCAATCCATTGACATGTATTTATCCTGAACCTAGCAGACTCGTTTGTCCAATTAATTTGAAGGTTTCTTAGCAGATGAAATTATATTGCGAAGCATCAAAATAGCAATCGATATAAGTAAGCACCCACTAAAAATCCGAAATGATGCTTTAGCGGAAAAATAAAAGCATGACGGAGTTACCGTCATGCTTTACTACTCTTATAAAGTAGCTTTTTAAGAAGTTGAAAGTTAGATGTTTCAACCCTTTTGAATGCCTATATAGATATAGGCATGGTAGTTGGCATTAAAGCCAGCGCAGGGCATACGATCTCTGTACACTGCAATTCCATCCTATGCTTGCTTTTTGGATGCGTCAAGACTAATTAATCAACTATTAATAATAAATGTGCGTCTTTTGTAATTCAATTCGTGCTTGTGCTATTACTGATGAAGTAACTGCGTTACCTCGGGAAACCTGTCAACATAAATTCCACCTTCGGGTAGTTTTAACGATATAAGGGGTTAAAAGATCGCCAAAAGTCTGAGAAGTAGCCATTAAAGAAAGTGTATGCCCCAAAAATAACAATGCTGCCAATGGCCCATTGCCATAAAGGAGCTGACGTAAGGAAGTCCTTCAATCCCTGTTTGAGATCGAATAACCATTCTTTGGCTTTATCTAAGCGAGACTTTGGTAGGCGAATAATTTTATGGGTTATTGACTCTATTTTTTTGGGATATATGTACATAAACCCTCCTTTTGCTTTTAGCAAAGTTAACTACTATAGCTACCTTACACCTAATCTATTGAGCGCGTACTAAAAGATTTGTATTTGCAACATCAAGCTTTTAATCAAATGCGGAGTTATAAACCAAGTCCTAAAACTAGTGAGGTTGAGATGTTGCTTTGCAACATGTTGCAAGGCTTTGTAATAAGGATTACATTTAAACGGCAGATTACTCGAGTCACCATGGGGGCATGATGAAAATTAAAACGGCCAAGAATTCTCCGTATCCAATTGAAGTGGTTAAGGATAAGACTTATTATTGGTGTAGTTGTGGCTTAAGCGAGATTCAACCTTTTTGTGACGGATCGCATCAAAGTACAGAGATGACCCCTTTGGAATTTGTTGCATCAGAAAGTAAAACAGTTTATTTCTGTGGCTGCAAACAATCGGCTAATGCGCCGCTATGTGATGGAATGCACAAAACTCTGTGAAGGACTTAAGGTCGAGGTCGCACGTTCGAATCGTGCTGGGCAGGCCAAATATCATATCGGTGTATATAAAACTAGGCTGGAGGATTGTGTTCTATTGACTTGATCATGCGTGGGCTTGGCCGGCGTTGGGAAGACCTTGGGTCTAGCGTGAAGGATCCTAGGAACTATGTGCGACTCAGAAGAACTTTTGACCCTGACCTTTTGGTGTCGGTTTTAACCGACTGCTGTTAAGCAAATTAACACGCCTCTTTCTTTTTTCTTGCAGGCGTAGTGCATGGCTTAACGCCACAGCAGTTATCTAATAAAAAATTATTGAGCTTGTCTATTTGATCTGCAGCGGGTCGATAAATCAAATTACGACCGTGTCGCTCAACCAAAATCAGTTTTGCATGAAGCAGCTCTTTCAAATGAAAACTTAATGTCCCATTGGGAATGCCTAACTTTTCACTAATTTCACTGGGAGTTAAGCCCACGTCGCCGCGCTGCACAATGAGGCGAAAGGTATTTACACGGGTTTCTTGTCCGAGGGCTAAAAAGACATTGATTGCATCAGTGTTATTCATCTATTCCTTAAATGCATTTCCTTAATTATGTCATCCCTGAAAATTCAACGACTTAATACGCTAGGTAAAAATTTTAGTGCCTTTTAAACACTAATAAGTCAATGGTTAACCCTATCAATATATATACCTATAGTTTTAAGATCATCAAAATATTAAAACAAAGTTGCTACTGCACTTTCCGCTAATTAAAAAAGGAGTTTGTATGTCCATCAAAAAACAGCAACAAGAAGAAACCAAGTTAGTACAAGAGGCCTTAAAGATTGGTCCACAAGCCGATCGCCGTCGCTTCTTTGTGTCTGCTGCAGCAATTGGCGCGGCTACTGCGGTTGCTCCCTTATTCGCTGGCGCACAATCTGCACCAGGAGCGGCTCCAGCAGGTGCTGCACCCGCAGCGCGCAAGGCACTTCTTAAAAATGATTCGCGTTTATTAAATATTGGCGCAACGGTACGCAGCGGAAATTATTGGGACTTCACAACGTATATGACTCCAGTAGAGGAGTTTTATGTTCGCAATCATTACCCCACGCCAATGGTGGAGCAAAAGCCCATCTTAGATCCTAAGAACTGGAAGATGAAAGTACATGGCAACGCCGTTGATCGGTCGATTGATATTACATACGATGACCTCATTAAAATGCCATCCAGAACCATCATTGCAACCATGGAATGCCACGGTAATGGGCGCAGTCTCTTTTGGGAGCAGCAAGATCAGATGAAGGTTGCAGGCGGCAACTGGGTGCTCGGCGCGGTCGGACAGGCTGAGTGGCAGTATGTTTCCCTCAGCCATATCTTTGGCTTAGTGGGATTAAAGAAAGATGCCAAGTCAGCCCTGTTTTGGTCAGGAGTAGACGGCAGCGACATGGGAAGACCTATGCCCATGTCTGATATTTTGTCCCGTCCGAACGACATTGGTATTTGCTACAAAATGAACGGTAATGACCTGACTGCAGATCATGGAGCGCCAGTACGACTGGTCGTTCCAGGTTGGGGTGGTACTGCGTCAATTAAGTGGTTGACTGATATTAAGATTGATAATTTCAACCACTGGGTCCGGCTCAACACGAGAGGTGAGGCCTACATCGGCCCAGATTACCAAGCACCTGTCATTGCATCTACCGATGAGTTCATTGGCGTGACCCCTGAGGATGTGAAGGGCCCTATGGTGGCTTGGATGCCAATCAAATCCATCATTACTGTACCGTTGGTATTGGAAAAGTCCCCATCCATTCCCGCAAACTACCCATTAAAGCGGGGTGAGCTACCTAAACTAAATGCCGGCCCTCAATTAATCAAAGGCTATGCCTGGGCCCCTCAATACGGCATCCGGCACGTTGAGTACCGCATTGATAATGGCTCTTGGCAGCGCGCTGCCATCATGCAACCCAACCTTGGCCGCTATACCTGGGTTCGGTTTGATTTCCCGTGGAATGCAACCGCTGGTAATCACGTCATTGAGACACGTGGTATTGATATGCGTGGCAATATTCAACCCGAAACAGTACCGTTTAATCAGCTCGGTATGGCAAACAATGCAATTGTGAAATTCAAGATACAAGTAGTTTGATTTATTTTTTTTCGATGATGGGGCCTTGGGTTAATAGCCCAAGGCCTTTTAATTAAGAACAGTAACCATGTCTAAATTATTCTTAAGCGTTTTAGCGTTGAGTTTTTCTACCCTGGTTCATGCTCAGTCTGGACCGGGCGCTCCTGCTGGAGCCAGTGCGCAGATTGCTGAAGGAGCAAAGCTGTACCAACAAAACTGCGCCATGTGCCATGGTGAAAATGGCAGAGATGCAGCTGCGTTCCCAAGACCGATTTGGGGGCAGGGACAAGATATCAAGAAATTTCAAACTGCAAAGGGATTGTTTGACTACTTGCAAATGCTAATGCCCTTTGATGATCCAAACAAAATTAACAACCAGCAAAAGACTTCGATTGCTGCCTTTATGCTGTTCAAAAATGGCGATTTAGCGGCTAACAAATCAATGCCAGTCGGCGGAGATTCAACACAAATCAAGTGATGGATCAAAGGCTCGTTTTGATACAAAAGCGAGCCTTATAAAACATACCTTTTTTTCAGGGCGTCTATTACCCCTATAGCAACTTTAAGTGGGCGTTCCCCAATGCCAGTACGTTTTAATTGATGCGATGGATCCACTTCAATAATCTTTTGATTCATCCTTACGTGCGCTGTGTCTCTGCTTATACCCCGAAGAGTTCCACTCGCGGGCGCTCGAATCGGCTCTGCATCCAGATAGCCAATAACATCGCCTTTACTTACTGTGTCACCCACATTCAATGCAGTATGCC
The DNA here is from genome assembly GCF_040409815.1 of Polynucleobacter sp. UK-FUSCHL-C3. Classification (NCBI taxonomy): domain Bacteria; kingdom Pseudomonadati; phylum Pseudomonadota; class Betaproteobacteria; order Burkholderiales; family Burkholderiaceae; genus Polynucleobacter; species Polynucleobacter sp. UK-FUSCHL-C3. The sequence goes on along the minus strand of NZ_CP099959.1, from coordinate 1,140,357 downwards.
AAACCCCAGCGCTGGGCGAATACACAATGCGCTCACGACTTAAGCCATGAACGGTCAATGGATCGCCATCCAGTACTTTTGTGGATCCAAGTACTTCGGCCCCTAGAAATTCACCGCGTGCCGTTTCGATAGCAAAATCACAATTCTGCGCTATCGTAAATCCAGGACCCAATCCAATTAGAAGCGGTTTCGCTCCAAATGACCACCAGGCAGGCGGAGTTGCAATCAATCGTTTGCTCATACGCGCATCAATTACAACTTTGGGTTTAGCAATACTCATTATGTGCATTACGTCTATGCTGCAGGTGAGTACGGCAGCATTTCTTTGAAATTGGGGCGCGTCAACGTAAGTGGCTTTTATGCCATCCAAAATACAGGCGTCATCATAAAAAGCGTTTACAAATCCCATTTCGCAGCGTGCATGGGCAGGAAAACGGTTATCGCTAATTATTACTTGGCAGCCATTAGTTTTAAGCTGGTGCGCTACTGCCGAGCCAATGTCCCCACACCCAAGAACTAGAATGTAATCCATCAAAAAATTATAAGAAAAAGACCTAATTATTTGTAAGCAATAAAAGAGCCCGCTGCTCAGGATTTCCTTTTATTAATCATTGCACAGTTTATTACACAGTGCCATTTTTACGCTGTAATTCATTGAATTATATAGATATTCTAGCAGCCACGAATTCTTCTAAGGCGTAGGTCGCACGTTCGAATCGTGCTGGGCAGGCCAAGTAATAGAATTACCTAAATTTATAGCGCCGTTCTGTAAAAGACCATAACTACTCAAAAACAAAGTTAACCCATTGAGCAGATGCCATAACCAATGCGAACCACCAATTAAGTCACATAAGGGCATATCAAGTTGACGACTCAGTAGTGAAAATGGAAAAACAATGACCGCCAGCCATAAAAATCGCGCTGCTAGCGTGTTTGAAGATTGAGTTATCAAAGCATAACCAAGCAGCGCCAACCAAGCCCCAAGGTACATGCCGGGGGGTAACCAGGGTAGAGCAGTCTTTAGGGGACTAATTAGTAATTGAGCTAAAACAATGCTGACGATGAGCAGGATAACTGACCCCAGCTGAATCAATATCGAGGTTTTCGACCATTGCTTGGGGATCAGAAATGCAAAGGCCACTAAATACAAAGCTATTGCTAAGACATCAAATAGGCCGGTAAGACGATTTGCAAAGGTATGAAAGCTAAAACTTCCTAGACCAATAAGGATCATCAGAATTGCCATCAGATTTGAGCGGGGAGTTCTTAGGCGCCAAATGAACAATCCTGCCACGATGAATGAGAGATTAGTAAAAGCATTAATAGGCTCAGCCCAAAAACTCGCATCTAAGCGCTCACAGTAGATATCCACAGAATTGAACCACGTGCTCATTTTGGTATCTTCAAGGAACGATTAATGATTCTGCTTTGTTTTGGCCATTGACTAGTATTGATTAGGCTTGCTTTTAAGCTTCTTAGACCTAGATTGTTATCTAGACAGGTCATGTGTCGATGGAGGAAACTCGAACTGATGGCAGCTGCTTGTATGTCATTCAAAACGATAATTCTTACAACATGGAAAGTCGACCAGTAATTTTGGCGCCTTTTTCAATTTCGATCTCTTTGTAGTAAATAGTTCCGGAGATGATTGAGCCTGCTCTAATAATTAGCAATTCATTCACCCGTAGATCATCTTTCACATGACCAGCGATATCTGCTATCTGGCAAATTACCTTACCCTCAATTTTGCCTGTTATCCCTACCGCTAATGAAAGGACTTTTAAGTCCCCATTAACTGCGCCTGATACTATTGCTTTATTTGGCACTTCAAGTGTGCCGTTTAGGACTACCCCCTCTCCAACGATTAATTCTCCGGCATTAATGTCATTGTTGTTTTGGGGGGTTGGAATAGTAGCCATAGGGGTAATTTGCAATTGATCTGCTTCTGTCTTGCTTGTTTGATTGGGTGTGGAGCTTTTAAAAAACATAAACTTGACTCCCAAGTAATAAAAAAAACATATTTGTAACATACCATAAAATTCTTACATTTTTAGCTTCAAATATTGCTTAGTAAAAAAATGAAAGCTGACCAACGAATCATCAAAGAGATATTAAGCGCCGCTCGCGAGGAGCAGGGTTTGAGCCACGAAGTGCTTGCTAAAGCTGTTTGTTTGAGTAAGTGGTATATTAAGGAGCTTGAAGAAGCAGATACTTTTTTGACCTTCTACACCATGACCATTAAGATACAGGCGGCAAAAAGAGTTGGTGATTACTTAGGTTTATCTAAAGACCAATATCTAAAATAGATTGGTTAATAAAGTAAGCCTTTCTCATATAAAGAGTATGAGCAAAAGAATACCCCCATTATTACAATCTCAAAAAATTACCTTTAATAGTACTTTGGGTTCTAAATGCGTTATTCAAGGAAAGTTAGTGACGAGAGATAATTTTCATGTAGTGGGGCAAGTCTTGGGCGATATTGTCGAGCTTGAAAATGGTAAATGTATTCTATGGATTGATAAGTATGCTAGCGTTAAGGGTAATATTACTTGTAGCAATATAGTTATCGCTGGTAAGGTAGAAGGCAATGTTGTGGCTAACGGAACAGTGGAGGTTTGCTCTGGTGCGACTGTTAGCGGGGATATTAAATTTGAGCGCTTGCATGTGGATCCTAATGCCAGGATTAATGGCAGATTGAGTTGTTCGAATGGAGATTAAGTAGAGGAAGCAATGGGCATGGCGCCTAAGGTTTAATTTTCCAAGGGCTTCCAAGAAATCTGGAAATCTTCTTTAGTACTACATCACTGAGTGTCGTACAAAATTAATTATGTGAATGAACAAAAAATTTAAAGACCACTAAAGCCTAAGCCTTCAAATCCTCGCTGCTGTCATCCGCCTGATATTCAACTTTAATTTTTCTCAAGACTGGATGCAAAACATTTTTATCTTGAGAAGATGAATCCTTGAAGTGATAATAGCCGTAAAAAGGAATTGGTTCTTTCTCAGCCTTTTCTCGATCTTCAGTAGTAAAGGTAGTGATGGATGCTCTTTCTAAATTTTTCAGTTTTAGCTACCCATGGGCTGTTGGACCAAATTAATCACAACTAGTAACAATCAGAATGGATCCATATATTCCAAAGGTAGATATCATTCTTGGTGATTAAATATGACATGTCCATCATAGAATGAAATAACCATGAAAATATTTTGAGAGGTGAAATTGTCATATTTGAGTTTAATATGTCAGTTTCATATATTGGTCAGGCGGCTCTCTAGTTGGCCATATTATAAAATTTAGAGACTATTTTTAATCAAAATCACATTCATCTTCTGAAAAATAATATTCCAAATAAATTGCCTTACGTGCTTGATGTTGCCAATGTAGCCGATCTTTTAATAGATCATATTTGATCGTATCTGCATACTCATTAAAGTAATCATCATCTTCATTTAGGAAGTGGTACTTCTTCATCATGACCCCCAGTGCTATGTCAGGTTTTTGACCCAAAAAACTGAAGAGAAATTTGATAGCTAACTTCGATAGATTATGATTTACTCTTCAGACTGTTTGCTTAAGCAAATTCTGATGTGTTTGTGATGACATGTCTATGTATGACTTAAAAATTGATGATTGAAAACAACAATCTTATAAGTAAAATTTACAAAAAAATTGTAAATATAAAACTTTTTCTACATCTAAATGAATCTAACAATTTATAACGTCATGGTTGCTCAACGTCATCAATTTATGGATAGCTTATTCAGCTGGTGGATAAAGGGCATCAGCAGATTTATAAAGATGCCAGTCAGATATAAAAAGTTGTCAGGACAGTGGAAGTTTCTATGGGATGTAGCGATAACTTAAACTTCATCTTAGACAGCGATTCGTCCATCAGTATCCAGGTCAGATTCATCTACTTCTATGTAATCATCTTCAATTACTGTTGCGCCTTCTAAGTGCTCAATAAATTCTCGAATAGCATAATAAGGAGCGATATGAACATGATTATCGTCTTGATGATCCCAGACTTTGTAACGAAAGACAGTTAACTTCATTTAGTCTTGTCCTAAATTAAGCTTGTGAACCCAAGCGGTGATTGATATAGCGACGGGAATTGGCTTTACGAGCCTCAGCCCAAGCTAGAGCGGCTTTAATAATCAAGCGTTTTAGTTTTGTCATGATTTAGAGTATCCTTGAAGTGGTAACGTGATGAAGGTAGTTGCGAGTTAGTTGCTCTACCTGCCGATGACTATTAGGGTTGCGGCTATTGATGTAATTCTCTAAATCATTGCCACTAGTCAAGTTGCCAAAGACTCGATCCAAGAGACTCATTAATTGCGTCATTTAAGGCCCATTGTAAGAAAACTAGATTAACTAAAATGTTAGTTTGTGCCTTAATGATGAATATTGCATGACAGTAAAATAAATTTTTTGATTAAAAGTCTTTAAGTTTATGACTAAAAGTACTGTTTGTCGTAAGTAATATAACCCAAAATAGACCAACACCGGCTTAGCAAAAGTAGAGATTTACCTTCCCTAGGCAAGGCGTAGGTAGCACATTCGAACACGAAGTATCGGCGAAGCCAATCGTGCTGGGCAGGCCAATAGTTAAAATATAGCGATTTGTACCAGGCCACTAAGAGTTACCAAAACCACCTTCGGGTGGTTTTTTCATTTCAATTTGATATAAACAATCTAATTTACGAATCGAGACATTAAATGCAAAAAAGCTCCCAATTTATTCGTTATGGATTTTGGTTTTTGTTGGTACTTCATATTCTTGGGGCGTTGTTTACGCTTTCAGTTTTTTTCCCAATCATTGGTTCAAACGCGAAGCAAAAACACAGCTCTCGCTGGTCTAAATGGTTATTAAAAATTGCTGGTCTCAGGCTTCGAGTTGAAGCTCCTCAAGGGCTCCCGGACAAGCCTTGCTTGTTTGTTTCTAATCATATTTCTTGGATTGACACCCATGTAATCAACAGCTTTATTCCGGTGAGCTTTGTGGCTAAGTCTGAAATTGCCTCATGGCCAGTTTTTGGTTGGATTTCAAAAAAAATAGGAACTATTTTTATTAGGAGAGATAGTGCTCGCCATGCAAGACAAATCGTGGATCAAATGGCGCAGGATTTAAGTCATCAATCGTTTTGTATTTTTCCTGAAGGCACCACTACTGAAGGGTCTGGCCTTTTGCCATTTAAGGCAAGTTTATTTGAGTCGGCCGTGATGTCAAATGCGCCAGTCTGGTCTTTGGCGATTCAATATCGCTCAAGGGGGACTGGCGAACGAAGTACTGTTCCAGCATTTGTTGGTGATATGGGTATCTTGGAATCAATGAAAAAAATCATGAATGATCGACAGCTTGAAGTTAGGGTGGCTGTATTACCCACGTTTGATCCTGAAAAAGACTCACCGCCAACCCGGTCACATTTGGCTCAAAAGAGTTATGAATTGGTTTCTAGAGCAATTTAAGGCCTTAGAAATGGATCTTTTAGCCTCAGTGCCAGTTGATTCCGCTTTGGGCCAACAAGAATCATAACTATTGCCACCCCAAGTTGCTATTACCAAAGTCTTAAGTTGCTGTCATGCAACATTAATAATTGAAATGTATAGTTTAATCAGGGTTAACCCTCAAAAAGGGTAAAAATCCCCCGATAAATCGATGCACTCTATAAGGAATGGTCATGCGCAAACTTATCAATCTATTTTGGAAATTCTTAATGACATGGGCTGAAGCACGGCATGCATATTTAAGCCGCAACCAAAAAAACTATCCAATAGGATCTTAGGACATGACAGCGTATACCTACTTTATGCCAAATACTCAAATGCGACGTATTTGCGCTTGGCTAAAAAGTTTGGATGCTGAGACCTTGCGTAGTTATTTTGGATTTAGTCTAAACCCAAAGGGTATTGATCATCTCATTAATAAGTGGAAACGCGAACCTGCGAATCACCACTTTTTAATTTACCATCAGGATGATCAATGGGCGGGGGTCTTACACATCGCTATTTCAAACAACGTCATCGAGTTTGGCGTTATTGTTAAAAAAGAATTTCGTCGCCAAGGGGTTGCGGATAGGTTATTGGGTGAAGCAATTGTATGGGCACAAAATCGTGGTTATCAAAATTTATTGATGCATTGTGTTGTTGAAAATCATGCAATTCGACGTTTATGTGATAGGCATCAATTGACTATCAGGAATATCTACGGTGATGTGGAGGCAGAAATGTCATTACCAAGAGCTAATTGGCGCTCAGTAGTAAAGGAAAGTATTCAACGTCAAACTAATTGGTATTACCTCTTATGCGAAAAATTCACATAATTTAAATTTAACCAAAAAATTCTATGAAACAATCAAGGATTATTAGAATGAAAAATTTTATGTATTCACTGTTCAAATTTGGACAGATTTGGATGAGCTCTTTTCAAGAATATAGAATCAACTATCTCAAAAGTAAGTACATTCGCCACGAATCATTTTGAGATATATATGATCAGAAGTAATGAATGTAGAAAAGCATTAAAAGTAGTGCCTTTACTACAATGGGATAGCCATACAAAGATTGCATGCGTACCTAAAACTTAAAGCCAACCCGCCCGTCGAAAGCGCCAAAATAAAAATAAACACGATATAACAATAAACCCAACTGCGAGAGGATAGCCATAACTCCACTTGAGCTCAGGCATTTGTTCAAAATTCATGCCCCAAATACCAGCAAAAGCGGTCGCTACGGCAAAAATAGCAGCCCATGCTGCTAGACGCTTTTGAACATTATTCTGGTCCAAAGCAATTTGAGATAAGCTTACCTGAATAGCAGTAGCAATGGCTTCGCGCATTCCTTCAATAATAGAATTAATACGCGATAGGTGATCGTATAAATCTCTAAAATACTCCATACTGTTAACGCACACTGGCGGCACTCTTCCACCAGAAAATTTACCAACAGCCTCCATTAAAGGCGTGACAGCATGTTTAACGAACATCACCTTTTTTTTTAATTCAAATAAACGTTCAATATTCTCTTGAGTAAGATTAGGCTCAAATAATTTATCCTCAATTTCTTCAAGTTCTGTTTCAAGATGATCAACAATCGGAAAATAGCGATCAACCACAGCATCAATCAAGGCGTACATTACAAATCCAGGGCCTTGTTTTAATAAATCAGGCTCCTGTTCACAACGCTCGCGGACTCCAAGAAAACCTACATTTGATCTATTTCGAACAGAATAAACATAATCTTCTCCAACAAATATATCCAATTCGCCAACTTCGATCTCTTGCTTTAGGGTAAGAATCTGAATCACAGCAAATAAACTTCTGCCGTATTCCTCAATTTTGGGTCGTTGATGACCATTTAAAGCATCTTCAACGGCTAATGGATGAAGATCAAAGGTATTCCTCATTTGGTTTACCTCATCGAGAGTTGGATCTAACGAAGCAACCCAAATGAATTCGTTAGTTCTCTTTAAATGATAGTCGATTGATTCAGGATCTAGATCAGCAACTTTTTTACCATTTTTGTAGGATGCACAATTAATTAACATAAAAAAATGAGCTTTATGGGAAATGGAGTGGTATAACTACTACAAACTAAATACGGCTTTATTAATAGAGATAAATATACTTTAGCAAAATACTTGACCTTAGAAAAAAATACGACAAATTGATATTAAAGATTAATAATAAGAGCACTATTTGTTTGCAATTTTTCCGACTGCAAAAAAAGCGGGGTCATCTTTTTCATATAGACACCAATACTGGATTTTATTAAATAAAAACTCTCGCTCTTTATACTTTAAAGTTCTAAATTCGTCCAAACTTATTCATTCACCTTCTTGTAATTTCTTCAAAATAAGATCCACTTGACTTCTCCTTTTGGCAGTTAAGTATGTTGGGGAGGAGCTTTTAAACTCTTATAGATTTATTTTAATAAAAATCGTGGAATGTAACTCTCCACGGGCATTGGATTATTATTTATTGTCGAAAAAATTAAATCCTGACAAAGAGTATTAACATCAACATTTAATGCATGAGCATAAACATAAGAGAAGCCTATCATCCTTTCGAGATTTCTCTCAAATGCGAATAGATTACCACTCTCAAGATGAACTAATTGAGCCACACTTAAACCACATTGCAAAGATAAATGTTTAATGTTAGCGCATTGCGCCTCCCTCGAGCTTTTTAATAGCTTACCAATTTGTTTTGCCGTACGAATGTCATTGGACAACATAATTTTGGAGTTGTAAGTATGAGAATTGGTAGCAGAAATCTCATTAAACCGGTACATGATTACACTTTAGTTACATTTTTGTTACAGATCAAAATTACTCTAAAAATAAAATTTCAATATAAAACTTTGTAAATCTTTTTACTTGAAAAGAACTTTATGGCTTTTTGGTAAAAAGACCTTGCATCCGAAACAAAACAACCAATGATAAATGTGACTTTTTCATTAGAAGTTAGGCGTGAGAATAGCGATCTGCATAATAATGTCGTTTTAAACGACATGAATTATTAATTCTAAAATACAGGAATGAAATGGATTTTTTCTCTAATGCTAGTTTTGCTCATGACCCAGGGCTATGCTCAAGAGAACATAAATCCATTTGACGTTGAGGTTAGCGTAGTTCAAATTGAGGGCCGTTATCATATTCAAGCAAGTTATGCTATACCCATGAATATCTGCAATGCTTTTTCCTTTATTACAGACTATGAGGGTGCAAAAAATATTCCAGGCATTTTGGAAATTAAGATTATTTCTAGGGTGGGCAATAAAGTTCGGGTTTATCGATTGATTGAAGAGCAGTCACTCTTTTTCCGTATTGAGATGAGATCGGTCATGGAATTTATTGAGACCCCAAATAGAACTTTAGCTTTTAAGCAAATTAGTGGAGATATGAAATCTTATATGGGTAGTTGGAGATTGACATCAGAAAATGGAAAAACTAACTTTAAGTATGAGGCATGGATTGAGCCCGACTCAATTATTCCATCGGCAGTGATTGAATATTTTATGAAAAATAATACTCGCAGACGATTTGATTTAATGGCCCAAAGAGCATCTCAACATAAAACTGTTGAAGCATTGGCTTGTAAATAGTTCTCTTTCTCTGCGTCAATCTAGACTAGATAGCAATATTTTTTTAGCAATATTCTAGGTTTAGAGTCGGGCATGTGCCTTAGTTGGTACTTCACAGCATTACAAAAAGTCTTAACAGTCCAAATGAGGGTTTTCAATATCTTAGATCTTAGATTGTCTAAGCAAGAACTATTTTCCCCAGAACTTCTGGTCGCCCACACCTTGACAGAAAGTGTCTTTAACAAGAAATTTATAAATCAAGGGGTTCGTTATCGTGTCGTTATCAGCATCCATTTAAGCGTTTGTGATTCCATTTTTTTGAATTGAAATATTTTATGATGTGAAAAAAATTCATTTATGACAATACAAAGGATCAGAATGATAAAAAACATCTATCCCGTTGTTATACGTAGCTAAATTCATATAACCCTTGTGTAAAAAAATTTGATATATAAATTCAATCGGCATAAATCGGTTGAAAGCATTGACTGTAATATGACTTTCCATGATGCGAGAAAAATGGACAGAAAAAATTTGTTATTGAAAGTTCTTAAAAAATAGTTAAATTAGTCATTAGTACTTTTGTATTGGTCTCACAGATTTATTTTTTATGGGAGTGACATATGATCAACTGTAATGACATGGTGATGCTTGAAAATAATTTTGGCAGGAAACTGTATACACAGAAGGTTTTAAAGGACCGAATGATTTGGCAATATCTTCATAGAGATAAAAGTAAAGATAAGTTCAACAATATCGAGATAGATGAGTATCGCGAGGACAACTTTTTACTAATGGGAAAGATTATTCATGGATAAAGACATTTTTTTTCACACCCCCGGTATAGGTACGTATTTACTACTAGGGTTATTTGCAATCTTGGCTGCTACAGTAATAATTAGCATAATAAATTAATATATAACTGTATATAAGATAAGCCATCGTATGATGGCTTTTTTCTTGATCGTTTAGTTAAATTTATGATTAAAAGAAATTGTTACCAATGAACTTAAAAAATTACATTAATAAAGGCACAATTGGATGCTTATTAATTTGCATTTCAATTAGTATGCCAACTTATTCGCAAGAATTGCAGTACGGCGTGCGTCCTCAATACTTAATTAGTTTAATGGCCGATAGTGAATTGAAAACCAAATTATTAAGCTGTGCCAAAAATACGCCACGTCAATCTCGCTTTTCTATTGCGCATCGAGGAGCGCCACTGCAGTTTCCCGAGCATACTGTTGAGTCTAATATAGCTGCCGCAACTATGGGGGCAGGGATTTTTGAATGTGATGTTACGTTTACAAGAGACAAACAACTTGTTTGTCGACATGCGCAAAATGATCTACATACCACTACTAATATTTTATTAACTCCGCTTGCCAAAAATTGCCACAAACCATTCACTCCTGCACAAGGAGAAATACCTGCAATCAGTGAATGTAGAACTTCGGATATTACATTTGAGCAATTTAAATCCTTAAAAGGAAAAATGGATGGTGTTAATCGAAATGCAAAAGATATTAAAACGTATCTAGCTGGTACTCCATACTGGCGTACTGATCTTTATTCAAGCATGGGTGGAACATTGTTAAGCCACAAAGAATCTATTGCTCTTTTTAAAAAGTATGGCGGTAAATTTACTCCTGAGCTCAAAGAAGCAGTGGTACCAATCCCTTATTTAGGATTCACACAAGAGCAATATGCGCAAGCGCTAATTAATGACTATAAGGAAGCAGGAATTTCACCTTCAGATGTATTCCCACAATCCTTCAATTTGCAGGATGTTATGTATTGGATAAAAAATGAGCCAGAATTTGGTAAGCAGGCAATCTATCTAGATGGGCGCTACACCATATCGTCTTTTAATCCTGCAACACCAAATAATCTGAAGCCCACTATGGATGAGCTATATGCCATGGGGGTTCGTTATATAGCGCCACCTATCTGGGTGCTCCTGACTGTAGATACTAAAAATCAGATCGTACCCTCGGCATACGCTAAAGCGGCACGCAACGCTAAACTAAATATAATTACATGGACTTTAGAGCGGGATGGCCCTCTAACTGAAGGAGGATCGTGGTATCACCAATCCATTAAGTCCGCAATTAAATCAGATGGGCAAATTTATGAGGTTTTAGATGTGCTGGCTAAGCAAGTTGGTGTTAAGGGTGTATTTTCAGACTGGCCTGCAACGGTCACGTATTACGCAAATTGTATGGGACTTAAGTAGTGAGTAAATGAATAAACCCCTATTAAGGTATTGCACAGTTTATTACACAGTAGCATTTTTATGCTGTAAGCCATTGAAATATATAGACCTATAAACAGCCACGATTTCTTCTAAGGCGTAGGTCGCACGTTCGAATCGTGCTGGGCAGGCCAGTTTATTCTAATAGTTTAAATAATATTGAACATAAAAAGCCCGCAAGTGTTGACAATCCTACAAGATTCGAATTGGCTAAATGAGCAGCTTCAGGAAGCATAGCGGCACAAATCATTGTAAGCATTGCCCCAGCTGCGATACCCTCAATAAAAATTAATGTTCCATGATTAACATGTTCGCTAATAGCAGCACCAAGAGCTGCCCCCAAACCTGTTAGAACAACTAATGATCCCCATAGCAACAGTATTTTGAGAGAAGACATTCCTTGCAATTTCATTTGTTGGGAACTTGATAGAGCTTCTGGCATATTTGAAAGAAATAAGCCGGCTATTAATGTATAGGGCAGAATAGACCAAAATGACGGCTCATTACCAGCCATGGTAGCGGCTAAAACGGCAGCAATTATTGTGGATCCAATGATGAAACTTTCAGGTATTCCATCGAGCATAATGCCGAGCCAGATTGCGAATGCAGCATTTTTATGTTCGGCATGCCTAGAACTCATTTCTTCACGCGAGGGAATTGTTGTGCCATGGTGGATGGCATCAATAGCAAGTGAAGTCCAACGTTGTTTTTCCATATTTTCTTGTTCAGAAAACTTTTTATTTTCATCCAATCGTTCTGCTGCAAGGTCTTTTAGTCGTTGTTCAAATTCTGGGACTTGTTTTTGTATACTTTCTAATTCATGAGTTGTTAAAAGCATTAATTCAACATTTGTTTTAGCAACGCAATCTGTACTATATGGACGACCAGCAATAAATGAGATTTCACCAATAATTTCACCATGCCCTAGTTGAATAGGTTGCGGATGATCCTTTTGGTAAATCTCTACAGTACCTTTGCGAACCATATAAATCCCATGAGATTTATCACCTTGTACAAAGATTGATTCTCCTGCATTAAAAAAGCGTGGACGAAAATGATCTATTACAAGTGATATTTTTTCATATGGAAGATTTACGAATACGCGAGATTTAATCAACTCATTCAGTGCTTTGTGATGAAATGACTTCCTTTCAATTGCCACCTTTGAAAATATATATGCAGTTTTTCGAAGATAGCCACCTTTTGCATTAACTAGTTGATCGAGTAATACAAAAATCACACCGCCAAAAGCGCAACCAATGACAAGAACTAGGAAATGATGTGATTCGCGTAGTCGATCGACTTCGTTTGTTGCTGATGTAAACGCAGTAATGGTAGGCGCAATTAATTCAATAGCAAGAGCAGACAGAAGTGCACCAGCTCCGAATGCTGCAAATAACCCAATATAAGTTTTAGGAAGTTTGAAACTAACACCAATAACTGAGCCAATTAATAGAGATATTGCACTGAATGCACCGACAATACCCGCCCAAAATACATATTTGTCCATTAGATATACCCCTTATTGTTGATTTAAGATTGACTTTTAAATGGTAATAACTTCATAGTTCAGTTAAACAACTACCCACATCAAATAGAAAATTTATCAATAAATGCCCATAATTAATTTTAGAAAATTGCTCATGGTGGTGATGCTGTATTTTTCTATATGTAGTGCTTATGCAGCCCATCCCTTAGTTAGTGAAGATAATACTACCCAAGGCAGCGGTAGAAATCAAATTGAATTGAATTCTGATTTTGCTTCAATGTCGAATGTTGATACAAATACCGCAGCATTTACTTACACATATGGTATTTCAAATGAAGTTGATATTTTTTTTAACGTACCGTATACATGGGGTAATACAAGCGGTCAAAGTGCTGGATTAAATGATGGTAGCGTTGGATTAAAGTGGCGTTTGTTTGAAAATCAAGGTGTATCTTTTGGCGTAAAGCCTGAATTAATTGTTGCTAGTGGAAATGAAAATAAAGGTTTAGGTAACGGAAAAAATAGTTATGCATACACTTTAATGCTTGAATATGACCTAAAACCTTTTACTTTTTTAGTAAATTTTGGGAAAACTTATAATCATTTTTCACGCCAAATTGATTTAGACGAAAAACGATCATCTATTACTCGCTCCTCTTTTGCTATCCTTGCTCAGCTTAATGAAGGAATTACTCTCGTAGCAGATTTTGGAATAGCGGATTCTCAGGATCGAGCGCAACTAGAAAAACCGCGATTTGCTATTGTTGGAGCAATTTTTTCAATCAGCGATAATTTTGAATTTGACGTTGGTTATAAGAAGGGGCTTAATAGTGCAGAAATAGATAGACAAATTGGTTTTGGCATCACGTGGCGTTTTGAATAGAAGTTTGAATAATTTTGCAACACAGTTTGTTACACAGTGCCAGTTTTATGCTGTAAGTTATTGAAATATAAAACCTTTTGAATAGCCACGATTTCTTCTAAGGCGTAGGTCGCACGTTCGAATCGTGCTGGGCAGGCCAACTATCGATACGGCGTTATTTTGTCTGCTGTCAAAACATAGGTGCTGGTGCCAACTTCAGAGCTCGTTTTACCCTCGGTCAGAATTCCTTCAATCCAAATCGCATCCATGGTGCGAAAGCGCGATCCTTTTGGGGGCTTAATCAAAATGATTTGATTGGCAGGCGGAGGAGGCGAATGAACGCATGCGCCGAAGTAGGGTACCAACAGGAAATCACTACTTTGCATTCGTTCGGCATCCAAAGGAACCACATAACCAGCAATTCGGATTGGCTTGCCAATATATGTTTTGGTTGGGGGCGCAGCATCCCAGGTTCTTTTGAGCCTTGCATATGCCTCATCTGCCCGTGGATCGCCATCTGTCAGACTTCCATACCGACGCATACGCGTGAGCTCCAATATTACTTTTTTTCGCCACCCCTCGGGCATGAGCTCATCCCATTCCACTTCTTTATAGGCGCTTCCAATCGCAGGGATGGCCAAGGAACTGAGTGCGGAACCAGCAAGTACCTGGATTAAGTGTCGTAGAAAAATGCGTCTCATTAGGATGGTGGGTTTAAACCGTCATTCAAAGCCATGCGATAGGCTTTTATCGCCGGGATACCTGCAAATAATAGAACAATTATCACTAAATATAGCAAAGACAGTAAATCGTCTGGGGTGGGTAGTCCTAGTTCACTCACGACCCCCCATTCCTTCCGTAAGTAATCAGCCGATGCGTAGATTAATCCTTGTAATACAAACCAACCCAGGATAATTCCGCTTAGGCAAACTAAGAATGCTTCGATCAAAATCAGACTCAATAGCTGATAGGGCTTAACACCAAGCGCCCGAAAGATAGCGAGTTCACGGCGACGACTTTGCAGTGAGACTAATAGTGTTGCTGTGATGCCCAGAATAGTGGTTATTAAAACACCAAGAGCCATTAATAGCAGGGCATTTTCTGCGACCTCCATGGTCGACCACAGATCGTCTAAGGCAACCCCTGGCATGACTGCCATGAGATTTGCATCTGGTAGGGCATCAATTTGCCGTCGTACAGAAAATACACTACTGCGTTCTTTCAGACCAATAAAGAAAGCGCTAACCTGAGATTCTGGATTTAACTTAGCAAATTGGAGACCCCCATCTTGAATGTCATGCAAGGCATCAAAGGCATTGGTTGAGATCAAGATAGTCTGATCAATAGGCGTACCAGTGGCTTCTAAGATGCCAACAATCTTAAAAGGTGAATTACTGTGATCTTGTTTAGGGCCGCTACCAGATCCATGAGTAATAGCAATTTGTTCACCAATACGATGGTTGGTCTTCTTAGCAATTGCGCTACCTAAAACCACCTCAAATAAACGCGGGTCACTTAGTGCTCTACCTTGAGTAAAGCGTAATGACTGTCCTTGTGCTCGAATATGCTGAAAGAACTCAATACTCGTTCCTACTACCGGGTAGCTACGATAACTATCTCCAAGTTGAATGGGAACCATCCAAGCAACTTGCTTCATAGTGCGAACTTTTGTTTCTAGTTGGGCTGAGATCGTATTGGTTGCTCTGCCAATATGAAACACGCTATATAGAATTAATTCCGTAGGACTACCTTTGGCGCCAAGTACTAAGTCAACTCCGCTAATTGCATTAGAGAAGCTCGTTTTGGTGTCATCACGGATCTTAAAAACTCCCAGCAAAATTGCGACTGATATGGTGGTGGAGAGCACCATAATTACTATCGACCCCTTGCGGGCAATCGCACTTTGAATCGCAATACGAAGCCAAGCGATCATGACCCCACCAGTTCAGCAAAACTACGTTTTTGATCAAAGCGTGTGCTGAGACGTTTGTCATGGCTTACCATCATTAATGCAGTTTGGTGTTCGTTTGCAAGCCCCAAAAACAAATCCATTAAAAGCGCTTGATTATTCCAGTCCAATGCAGATGTGGGCTCATCCGCAATCACAATAGATGGGCTACCAATAAAAGCACGCGCAGCTGCAATTCTTTGTTGTTGGCCAATGGAGAGTCGATGAGCGGGTTGGTCTATTACGGATGCAGGCAAACCGAGCATTTTCAGAAGCGAGTCTACAGCTGCAGCAGTAGAGCCATACTGCTTCATTGCAGCGAGCTTACGTTTTGGATACAAGTAGGTTGGTAGCAAAATATTATCTGCTGCACTAAGGTATGGAATGAGATTGAATTGCTGGAAGATGAATCCCATCTCTTCACCGCGGAGCTGATCTTTTGCTGAATTACCAAGCTCATGAAGCGGGCGATTATGAATCCAAATCTCTCCACGATCGGGTTTGATGACACCCGATAAGAGATTTAATAAGGTACTTTTACCGCAGCCACTAGGCCCTGAAATAAAAATTTTCTCACCCGCCTTGAGTTCAAACGATAAGTTCGGAATCAAGGGAGGGTGATTAGGCCAGCCAAATTGCAAATGGCTTACTTTAACTACACTTGGTTTTGAGGGAACTGTCAATTTAACAAGATGATGTTTGACTGAGGTTTAGCGGTTGTAGACTTTTGGCCTGCTGGACCCACTGACTCAACTTTAATTTCTTTGAGGCGCTTGTAACTTGCAAATAGAGTAATGCTCATTTGCTTGAGATTGGCTGGTTTTGAGCAATTGAGGTCAAACAGGTAATGTAAATCAGCATGCTTACCGGCAGTATCGCGAACAATGGTGTTCTCAAGAACTTTTGGACTGCACTCAGCCTCTTTATTCATCACAAAAAAAGTTGCTGGGTTTGCGAGTTTTTGGTTCAGGTCGTTGATTGCATTATTTTCAACTTCGGTCTTGGGTAAGCGCTCAAAGCCAACTAGAGCTTCGAGTGGTATTTTGAGTTTACCCACCATACGACTTTTGTCTAAGGTAATCTCTAAGTTACCTTTGCCATGTTCATGGGCATGGCCATGTTTTTGTTGAGCCATCACCATGGGGCTTAGGATTAGAGCGATTGGTATGAGTAAATAACGCATGGGTTTAACAGATCCTTTTTAAAAACTAAGTGTAGAACGAACTCAAATTATTCTAAATGATTTGTATTAATTTGTAAGATTTAGTATGTAGTTATTCTTTGGAAATTACAGATTCGATTTCTGCTGGGCAGGCCAAATACTTAAGCCTTAAGTAAGCAAAACTTCGGCTTGCGGGCACAAAAGCTAAAAAACACTTAAAATATTTGTTATGAAAGAGACCATCCACTACATCCCCATTCAATTTTCTGATCGAGTTGCTCTATTTTTTACTAAAGGCATGCGTTTCTTTGCCGATACTTTTTTTAAGAAACGCTATGGGCACCGAGCTGTTATCTTGGAAACTGTCGCAGGAGTTCCAGGAATGGTTGCTGGTATGTGGACTCATTTAACCAGCCTACGTAGTATGAAAGTTGGTTATGGACCAAAGATTCGTACGCTTTTAGCCGAGGCTGAGAATGAAAGAATGCATTTAATGACCTTTATCGATATTGCAAAGCCCAATTTGTTTGAGCGCTATTTAGTCTTGATTACACAAGCCATTTTCTGGAATTTCTTTTTCATAATCTATGTGTTTTTCCCAAGAACAGCACATCGCATAGTTGGCTATTTTGAGGAAGAGGCCGTCTACTCCTATACCGAGTATTTAAAAGAAATTGATGAGGGACGCATACCCAATGTTTCGGCGCCTAAGATCGCTATCGATTATTGGAAACTTGACTCTACTGCAACCTTGCGTGATGTTGTGATTGCTGTCCGAAATGACGAGGCTCATCATCGAGATACAAATCACCAATTTGCTAGTGACTATGATCGATAATCTAATTGGCCTCGAGTCGGAAAATTAATAACAATTTAGAATCGCTGAGATTCAGAGTCCTTTTTTGTGCAAAGACCATAACTACTCAAAAACAAAGTTAACCCATTGAGCAGATGCCATAACCAATGCGAACCACCAATTAAGTCACATAAGGGCATATCAAGTTGACGACTCAGTAGTGAAAATGGAAAAACAATGACCGCCAGCCATAAAAATCGCGCTGCTAGCGTGTTTGAAGATTGAGTTATCAAAGCATAACCAAGCAGCGCCAACCAAGCCCCAAGGTACATGCCGGGGGGTAACCAGGGTAGAGCAGTCTTTAGGGGACTAATTAGTAATTGAGCTAAAACAATGCTGACGATGAGCAGGATAACTGACCCCAGCTGAATCAATATCGAGGTTTTCGACCATTGCTTGGGGATCAGAAATGCAAAGGCCACTAAATACAAAGCTATTGCTAAGACATCAAATAGGCCGGTAAGACGATTTGCAAAGGTATGAAAGCTAAAACTTCCTAGACCAATAAGGATCATCAGAATTGCCATCAGATTTGAGCGGGGAGTTCTTAGGCGCCAAACGAACAATCCTGCCACGATGAATGAGAGATTAGTAAAAGCATTAATAGGCTCAGCCCAAAAACTCGCATCTAAGCGCTCACAGTAGATATCCACAGAATTGAACCACGTGCTCATTTTGGTATCTTCAAGGAACGATTAATAATTCTGCTATTTTTAAAGTTGATAAGACATTGGTCGCACATTCGAACATGAAGTATCGGCGAAGCCATTCGTGCTAGGCAGGCCAATAGTTAAAATGTAACTATTTGTACCAGGCCACCAAGAGTAACCAAAACCATCTTCGGGTGGTTTTTTTGTATGTGGGGCATTAAGATATATGAATGATTGATCATTTGGACCATCTCGTTCTTACTACAGCCAAGGAAGCTGAATGTATCGATTTTTATACTCGCGTTTTAGGGATGAAGCTTGAGTCGTTTGTGGGCGGAACGCCACCGGTGGAGCGAAAAGCGTTCAAGTTTGGTAATCAAAAGATTAATCTACATATCAAGGGAAAAGAATTTGAGCCCAAGGCGGATATTCCTACGCCTGGATCATTAGACCTATGTTTTATTGCTGACAGACCAATAATTGCAGTCATAGAAAGCTTACAGAAAGAAAATTGGCCCATTATTGAGGGTCCGATTATCCGTACTGGCGCCACCTCAAAAATTAACTCGGTATATGTTCGAGATCCAGATCAGAACCTAATTGAAATCAGCGAAATTTTACCTATTAAGGGTTAGAAGTCATGAGCCCCGGTCAATTCAGGGCCGGTAAGAATCCCCAAAACCACCTTCTGGCGGTTTTTTCTTTTCCAAGCAATAGGTCGATTAATCTCATACTTAATATCAGTGTCATCGGATAATTCATCCATGTTGCCAATTTTGTACTCTTATCGTAGATGCCCTTATGCAATGAGGGCTCGCATGGCTTTGCAATACTCAGGTATTAAGGTTGAGCACAGAGAGATTGAATTACGCAATAAGCCACAATCGATGTTGCTAGCATCCCCAAAAGGGACTGTACCCGTCCTAATCGTTGATGATCTCATCCTAGACCAGAGTTTAGAGATCATTCATTGGGCATTACAGAAATCTGACCCAGATAACTGGAGTGAGATTGATAAAGATGCCGCTCAAATTTGGATTGAAAAGAATGATGGCCCATTTAAGGTATTGCTTGATCAATACAAGTATCCCAATCGGCATCCCAATCTGAATCAAAATGATGTGCTAAACACTGCAATTGAACTGCTGCTAAAGCCAATGGATGATGCTCTTAAGTCCAGCCAATTTTTGTTGGGTGATAAGCAAAGTTGGTTAGATGTTGCGATCTTTCCCTTTATTCGTCAGTTTTCAATGGTTAACCTTGAGCGGTTTGATCAATTACTACTCCCAGCTCTAAAAAAATGGTTAGCTCAATTTCTCCAATCAGAACTCTTCAATGCGGTCATGTATAAATATCCAACTTGGAAAGACTGACCCCATCGAGAAGTTTTGTACTACCCAAGTTAGCTTAGATCAACCCCGGATCACCAAGAATCACAATAACTCGCTTTTAGGCTATTTTTCTTTTAGGCCCAGTAGGGTTAGTCAGCATTGATCTATGATATTGCCTCTAAATTTGGCAGCTATATGATTTAGTTGATAATTACCCAAAATTAATTTTTTGGATAAAAAGATGTTGAATAAGAATCTATTTGCTATAACTATTTTTATATCGAGCTTTCTGCTCTTTTTAGTACAACCAATCATAGCAAAGCAAATACTCCCATGGTTTGGAGGAACATCTGCGGTATGGACTACCTGCCTTACTTTCTTTCAGGTAGCCTTATTACTGGGTTACATGTACTCGGATTGGATACAAAGGTTTTCACCAAAAAAACAAGGTATTTTTCACTGCATTGTTATTTGCGTCAGCCTCATTTTTTTACCAATCATCGCCAATCCAGATTGGAAGCCAATCAATAGCGAAGAGCCAATTATTCATATATTAGGCTTACTCTTTTTTACCATTGGATTGCCATATTTTGTTCTATCAACAACGGGACCACTGTTGCAATCTTGGTTTGCACGTGAGAATAAATTTAGTGAAGAATCAAAAAAGACATATCGATTATTTGCATTATCAAATTTAGCATCCATTATTGGCTTATTGATGTACCCATTCGCTATTGAGACATGGATTACTTTAAGCGCTCAAGCAATTACTTGGAGCATTTTTTATTTTTTGTTTGCTGTTTTTGCAATACTTACCGCAATCAGAGTAGTGAGAAGTAATACTCTTAGTCAGTCATCATCAACCTTAATATCTGAAGCGATTGAGGAAAAATTAGATCGTGTAGTTATCGGTAGGCAAGATAAATTTTTATGGATTTTCTTGCCATTTATAGCCACTAGTTTGTTGTTAGCAATCTCGAATCATATAACCCAGAATATTGCATCTATCCCATTTTTATGGGTTTTCCCTCTCACCTTGTATTTACTGACCTTTGTTGTTGTTTTTGAGGGTCGTGGCGGACGTGGCTGGTACGAGAGACCCTTGGTCCTTATTGTTGTGTTGGTATTTACAGCCATGATGGCCTGGGGACTAATTGCGGAGAACGGTGTTTTATCCGTTAAATATGCCGCACCGCTTTACATATTTGGATTATTTTTCATTTGCCTATTTTGTCATGGCGAAGTAGCGCTTCGTAAACCACCAACAGAACACCTTACACGATTTTATTTATCCATCTCTATTGGTGGAGCGCTAGGGGGATTTTTTGTATCAATTATTTCGCCGTTAATCTTCTCGTTTTATTGGGAGCTGCCCTTAATACTCCTGATATCTTGTATTACTTTTCTGTGGATGTCGCTTTATTTGCATACCAAATGGCAGAAAGTCATTTATTTGCTTCTGACCGTCGCTTGTTTATCGGTAACAGCGTATTTTTGCCAGACTTATTACTTTAATTTTAAAAATAATAGTCTTTTAAGTGATCGTAATTTTTATGGAACATTAAGAGTCTCTGAGACTAAATATCTTGATCAAGATACGATAGTGAGGCGCCTAGTGCACGGAGTTATCATGCATGGTACTCAAGATATGAGTGATTTAGGAAGAACGAAGCCAACCTCATATTACATACCATCCTCAGGTGTTGGCATTACCTTACTTAAAAAGGCTGAGGAGAAAAAGAATCTTAAAGTTGGAATTGTAGGATTAGGTACCGGAACTCTTCTTACCTATGGAAGGTCGGGTGATGAATATAGGATTTATGAAATAAATCCGGAAGTGATTCAAGTTGCTAAAAATTCGTTTACCTATATTAAAGATTCTGCAGCATCGATTTCATATGCGCTTGGTGATGCTCGTCTAGTTCTGGAAAGAGAATTACCAAATCTATTTGATGTATTAATTATTGATGCATTTTCAAGTGATTCGATTCCAATCCATTTAATTACACAGGAAGCTTTCAATTTATATACCAAGCATATCAAAGCAGATGGGTTCATTGTTTTTCATGTTTCAAATAGATATCTAAATCTCCCCCCGGTGTTGAATCAACTTGTATCAAATTCCCCGTATCACGCTATTTTGGTAAGAAATGAAGAGCCAGACCCAAATCCATTTGATCTCTCATCAAGCTCAGAGTGGATCATTATTTCTAAAAATAATGCCTTTCTTAATTCAAAGGAATTCCTAAATATTAAGCAGGAAATAGAACCAATTCCATCATTGCGCTTATGGACTGATAATTTTAGTAATCTTTTTCAAATTCTCAAATAATGTTCAAAAGAAGGAATTAGTTGCTGGATGGCCCAGGATTAATTTTAGGGGCCCAGACAAGCAAAAATTCTAATGAGGCGAGATAATGGTAGCAACCATAGATCTGATAACTAATAAATTTAGATGCCCTCAAAAGACCCCATTTATGCCTTTGTGGACATTGAAACAACCGGGTCTAGGGCTAATTTAGACCGCATCACTGAGGTTGGGGTTCTCACTTTGGAGAATCAGGAGTCATCGGAGTGGTCAAGACTAATTAATCCTGGCGTTCATATACCTAATAACATTCAGAGACTCACAGGTATTACGCCAGCAATGGTTAGTACGAAACCAAGTTTTGATGAAATTGCAGCAGAGCTTTATCTTGAGTTGAAAGATAAGATCTTTATTGCCCATAATGCTCGTTTTGATTACAGTTTTTTGAAGGCAGAATTTAAACGAGTTGGTATCGATTTTTCACCAAAGGTTGTTTGTACCGTCAAACTGTCACGCCGTTTATTTTCCTCGCAAGGACGACATAATCTTGATACCTTAATTTCGGTTCATGGCTTGGTAGTACAAAGTCGGCATCGGGCATTAGATGACGCAAAGCTTTTGTACCAGTTTTGGCAACGATGTGAGACCTTATTTGGTCAAGACAAGCTGTTAACTGAAATAGAGTACCTGCTTGGCCGACCGAGCCTGCCGCCGCACATTGATCGCGAGTTGATTGATGAGTTGCCCAATCGTCCTGGTGTATACCTCTTTTATGCAGAAAATAAGCAGCCTTTATATATTGGTAAGAGTAATGACCTTCGTTCCCGGGTCATGGGCCATTTTCAATCCGCGCTATCTAATCGAAAAGAAATGAAGCTGTCCTTGCAAGTGCGCGGTATTGATTGGATTGAAACTGGCGGAGAGTTGGGAGCCTTGCTATTGGAGTCTAGACTCATTAAAGAGAAGTTACCTAGTTTTAATATTAAGCTTCGCCGCTCCAAGGATTTGTGTGCCTGGCAATTGCTAGAAAGCCCCGATTGTCTTGAGGTACACCTTGTCAATCACCATGAATTAAAACCTGGCAAGCAAAATAATTTATATGGCTTGTTTTATAGTAAACGCGAGGCACTTCAAACTCTTCAATCTATTGCTAAACGTAATGAATTATGTGAAGGCTTACTAGGTTTTGAGAAACTACAACCCGGTAGCCCCTGTTTTGGTTTTCATGTGAAGCAATGCAAAGGGGCATGTATTGGGGTAGAGCCTCGCCGCTTGCATGATTTGCGGATCCAGACGGCATTGCAGAAGTTAAAAGTATCTGTTTGGCCTTATCCCGCAGCCATTGGAATCAAGGAGGGCGATGATCTGCATGTTTTTGATCATTGGTGTTACTTAGGAAGTGCAGTTAATCAAGATGAGGTTGAGGAGTTATTGCGCGATGGGACTCCAGAGTTTGATTTAGATATCTATAAATTGATCAAAAAGGCACTTAAATCAACGCTTCCTATTAATATTTTGGATTTAAAACACTATCACGCATATTCTGATGTCAACTAGATCCCATAGAAGATGAATCCTCTAATTAAAAAACGCGTTGCCATTATTGGTGCTGGAATAGCAGGGCTTTCTTGTGCTAGTGAGCTAGTCAAGGCAGGCTTTGAGGTCCATGTATTTGATAAAAGCAAGGGCGTGGGTGGTCGAATGAGTCACCGATACTATGAAGCCTGGGAGGCAGATCATGGTGCCCAGTACTTCACGGTTAAAGACCCATTATTTGGTACCCAAGTTACAGAGTGGATGAACGCAAAGGTGATTGCGCCTTGGGGCGGTAAGATTGTGACGCTGGATCGCAGCACCATACGTACACTTGAGTCGACAACGCAACGCTTCGTTGGAGTGCCCGCTATGACTGCTCCAGCAAAATATTTAGCAAGCTCACTAAATGTTCATACTCAACATACTGTTATTGGTCTCAAGCGTATTAATAATTTATGGCGCATTAATACAAAGGAGCAGGGTCCATTTGATCTTGCATTTGAATATCTGATATGTGCCATACCATCGGTTCAGGCTAGAGCATTAATTGGTCCATATTCAGAAAGCTTGGACACAAGCTGTAAAGATGT
Organism: Polynucleobacter sp. UK-FUSCHL-C3; assembly: GCF_040409815.1. Classification (NCBI taxonomy): domain Bacteria; kingdom Pseudomonadati; phylum Pseudomonadota; class Betaproteobacteria; order Burkholderiales; family Burkholderiaceae; genus Polynucleobacter; species Polynucleobacter sp. UK-FUSCHL-C3. Next base: position 1,116,286 of record NZ_CP099959.1, on the reverse strand, counting down.
GGTGATGTTGCCCTGTTGGACTCTTATTGCTTACTTTAAGAAACCTCTAGATTTAGACTTTGATGGCGCCTTTGTTGAAGGCAGTCCTTTTTCTTGGATTGCTAGAGATAATACAAAGCCTGGTCGGTCAAGCTATGAGACTTGGGTAGCCCAAGCTAGCAATACGTGGTCGCAAGAGTACATTGACTTCAATCAATATGAAATAGAGCCTATTTTATTGAAGGCATTTAAAGATCTCACAGATCAGGATTGCGATTTATATCAAAGTCATTTATGGCGTTATGCCAAACTGGAAACGCCTAGTGAATTGACTTATGTTTATGATAAGAATATCAAGGTTGGACTTTGTGGGGATTGGCTAAAAAATTCAACTGTAGAAGGTGCTTGGTTAAGCGGCTATCGGATGGCGCAATTCTTAAGTAGTAAGACCTAAGTGCCTACCAAGGAATGTCCTCTCCACGATAAGACTTGAACGAGCCAGTATCGGATGCTTGAAGATTTCCCAATATAGAAAGAATTTCACTAGCAGCCTCGCTAGGATCTCGACCAATCTCATCCCCACGAAAGGGCCTCGAAAGATTGGATTTCACGGTACCGGGGTGTATTGCCACCAACATTAAATGTGGCTGAGTTCGATGTAGCTCAATTGAGGCAGTTTTGATCAACATATTTAGGGCTGCTTTGGAGGCACGATAGCTGTACCAGCCGCCTAGCCGGTTGTCAGTAATGCTGCCTACTTTGGCAGAAAGGGTAGCAAAAACGCCACCTGCAGGATTCATGAGCTTAGAAAAATGCTTAATTGTCAGCGCAGGACCAACTGCATTACTTAAGAACTGCTGTTGAAGTTGGTTTGCTTGTAAGTCAGCCAATCGTTTTTCTGGAGTCCATTGCTGGGTATGCAAAACCCCAATAGTATTGATAATTAGATCAAAGGGTCTAAGCTTCTCAAGTGTTTCATAGGCGGTTTGTATTGATTCTAGGTGATCATAATCAATCACAGGATCTGAGTTGCGATGCAACCCAATGACTTCGTGGCAACTTGGATGGCTTTCTAGTGCAGATACCAAGGCGGAGCCAATGGTCCCAGAGGATCCAATAATCAGAGCGCGAAAGGGTTTATTGAATAAGGGCATTAATAGGCGACTGTACTTGATTTGTCAATTTCGTGTTTAATTAGGCTGATGATTACTATTCAAGAATCTGATTTATCCCGAATTGTGGAAATGGCCTGGGAGGATCGCACTCCATTTGAGGCAATTGAGGCTCAGTTTAAGTTGTCTGAAGCTCAAGTTAAAGCGCTCATGCGTAAGAGTCTAAAACGTAGTTCATATGAACTATGGCGAAAACGAGTTTATGGACGTCAAACCAAGCATCGCGAACTACGTGATCCTTCTGTTCAGCGCGCATATTGCCCGACTCAATACAAATCAAAGTAAGCCTTAGAGCCTATGGTTTTGCTTTCCTCGGCCTAAGAGGATTTAAGTGTTTTTAGTTGGATCGCAAAGCTTCCTACTTGGTTATTAGAAATCAGAATGCCAAAATCAATCACATCAGAAAAGGATAGGGTTGGGGCATTAACATCTCGTCCACGGAAGGTCGATTTAAATTGACTTAGATTAAATCGATACGTTTGCCAAGTAGGCAGGGCGATGAAATCCGCTACATATGTAACCCGAGGTGCTAGCTCGGTACGTAAGACCAGCTTATAACGCTTGCCATCACCTTTCGCTATAAGCTCAATCAGTTGAGTTCCTTGGGGAAATCGTACCGATGAACGCATGGAGGCAAAGCCACCATTATTTTCAAGCGAAACCACGCCTTCAAAAAACATACCATCTACATCTTGGCGAAGACTAGATTGAGACACGCCACCCATCACACCATCATTCACAATCCAGCTATCGCGCAAGGTATTAGGGTTACTGAAATCCATATGTACTCCTTGTGCGCGAGATGGTCCTGCCAAACATAATAAGTGAACACTGCAGGTACAAATAAAGTTTCTTCTTGAGTTCAATTTAGTTAGTGATCATGGCCATATTCTGTTGAGTAGGGTTGGTTACGGTATCAGACGGCGGCTTTGGTCTGGGCGTCCTACTTAAAACTATTGATCACAATTTGTAGGATTTGCAAAACGAGTAAGAGGATGAGCGGCGATAGATCCAGGGCTCCCAGCTTCGGAATCATTCGTTGAATGGGCCTAAGCAGTGGCCCTATCAAAAGAGAAACAATGTATTGGGTTTGTGAGCCAGCGCTAAGCCACGACAGAATCACATAGACAAATACCAAACCAATTAAACCTGAGAGTGTGAGATCAATCAGGTCGAAGAGGGTGGTGAGCAAGGAAAATACATTAATCGATCCCGCAAGAAGGAAGGATAGGATCGCGACCTTGCCAAAAACCAGTAAATAAGCCGCTAAGAGACTAGCTGTATCCAAGAGGCCGATACTGGGTATCACGCGCCGCAGGGGAATGACGATCCAGTTTGTGAGTGGAAACAAATACACTCCAATTAACTTACGTTGCTCTGCCCCAAGCTGAGAGCCAAACCATTGCATATAGCAACGCAAGAGACAGGCCCCCGCCACAATTCCCACAACAACGGAAAGTATCAGATTAATGATTTGTATGAACATGATTGGATTGTAGAGGCTGGGCTAGAACATATCCTTTTACGAGCAATCTAGACCTCTCCGTCATCATTCAGTCTTTTGACCCTAAATCATTGAATTAAATGACTAATCGAGCTGTCATAATTACTTCGAAGGCGATGACTGAACTGTTAAATCGTGCTGGTTGGCTGAGGGGCTCTAGGTGCATAAAGACAATTAACAGTTTTATTGCAGTGGGTATTAGCGCCAGTATTTATTTTAAATAAGTAAAAGATATCATTTGAAGTATCACCTGACAGTAGAAGATACATCCAAACCATTACTTTCCGATCGGAGCCTTTATGAATCCCAATGAAAAAGAGATGTTAGAGAATTTTCTGAAGCAATTAAAAGCAACACAAACTGTTCAGAAGGATAGTGAGGCAAATGAGTTAATAGTGGAGAGCACAAAACATCAAGCTGATGCTGCCTACCTGCTGGTGCAGCGTGCTATGGGTCTTGAGCTCGCCTTGCAGGTTGCCCAAAAACAAATAGCCGAGCTTCAAGCCCAAGTAGCTGGTAAATCCAATGCAAGTTTTCTTGGGGATAATAATTCCTGGGGAAGGGCGGCAAGTCCCGCAACCAGCAATAATGCAATTTCACCAGCAAGACCGAGTGGCGCACCCGCTGCGCAACCCAGTGCATGGGGATCTGGGATGCTAGGTACCATTGCGACTACGGCAGTAGGTGTGGTCGCTGGTTCCATGCTTTATCAAGGCATTCAGAGCATGTTAGGTCATCAACAAAGTCCGGCGCATAGTGACTCGCTTAGTTCAATAGGCAACAATGACATGCACACAGCGAGTTATGACCAAAATCAAGATTTAGCCGATTTTGATAGCGATTTTGGTGGCGATGGCTTTGCGTAAGCATGACTGTTTGCGCCTCGGTTGATTACGAGCCAGACAGCGTAATTCAAGTAATGCCCTGCTTTATGCGGGGCATTTTCTTTGGTAGCGCAAGATGACAGGCCCTTGCAGATTAATGTTATGGTTTTGGAATGAATTGTAAAGAATGTAAATTTTTCTACATTACCTGGGATAAGAAGTTTCCCTATGGCTGTAAGGTATATGAAATTAAATCTAAGCTAAGCCCAGACTCTCAAGTTTTGGCAAATACCGGATCAGCCTGCCTAGGCTATCAACCCAAAACTACCAAGACTCGCTAGTATTGGGCGCTGTATGCTGCCGTAACCCTCGGATATCCTTGTACCTTGATCAAACCTTTTTTCAGCGATACTCATTAACTTGAAACCAAATAAAATAAGACCATGCAATGCATTGAAGAACTCCATCGACTTGCGTGTGAACAAGGACTAGATACCTATATTGACCCTGCGTCAGGATATCAAGTACTTACAAGTCAGGCACACTTAAAGCGGGGCATCTGTTGTGGCAATGATTGCCGCCATTGCCCATATGGGCATATCAATGTGCCCAAAAGTGGCCCTCATAGATGAGGCTAGGTTTGACTCCTTGGTGATTCCGGTTCAGGTTATTCCACTGAATAAGACAAGGACGTCTTAGAGCAAGGCCCCGCGTGCCGAAATGGGCCAAACAGCTTCCACTCGATCCCCTCGAACACATATCAATTCATCATATAAATTGACCGTGGGATCGCAATGACCGGGGACTAGCATTACATAGTCGCCTAGCTTTAATGTTGAGTCTGCAGTCAACTCCAATACACCATGTTCATCCGATGCTTTCAGGTATTTCGCATCCGTGCGTTGCCAGATGGCTGGCATACCTGAATCCACACTCGACGCTTTCAAGCCGGCATCGACTACTGCGCGGCCTTGTATGGGATGACTCAGTATCGCCGTTTTAACAAACAATGCATGTTCAAATGGCAAATCATGAGTATCTCGCTGGTTGGCAGCGTAGTCGCGATCCATAAAAATATAGGAACCCGCCTGTACTTCATTAAATAGCTTGGAATCGCGCTCCAGCATGACCGAGCCCGTACCAGCTCCCGTAATGCGTTCAACCTTAATCCCCAATTTTTCAATGGCTTCTTTGGTGGCAGCAGCTTTCTCGCATACCGCTGTGATCGCGTTTTGTCTTTCTTGGGGTAGGCGATAGTGCTGTGCGCTGCCATGGTAGCACTGTAGTCCCATAAAGTTTAAGTAGGGCGCTTGATCAATTTGCCGAGCAATGGATACTGTCCGTTCAGTCGATGCAACACCGCAACGCCCCATTCCAACATCTATTTCTATATACACATCAATTTTAATTTGACGTTCGTTGCTGGAGAGTGCGAAGGCGGATACCTGATCTTCGTGATCAACCAAAATGCCAATTCGGGCACGCTTAGCCAAATCAAGCGCATGCGCTACTTTTTTGTCACCGACCACCTGATTCGTGATCAAAATATCCTGCACACCTGCCTCTACAAAGACTGCTGCCTCACTCACTTTCTGACAACAGATACCAACTGCACCCACTTGGATTTGACGTAATGCAATATCAGGGCACTTATGGCTTTTGGCATGAGGACGTAAGCGCACGCCTGTGCCAGATAATGCGGCTTGCAAGCGCTGCATATTGCGCTCAAAGGCATCCAAGTTAAGAATTAAGGCAGGCGTATCGATTTGATCAAGGTGATCGCCGGGGAGGGCTGCTTTCCAAGGTGACATGGTAGGTTTCGCTCTAAATAAACACACATGAATTAATACATCATGAATATGAGATTCTAGGATACTGCATGATGAGATGCTTATTTATTGGTCAGTAAATTGAAGCTTGGCCAAACGGGAATAGAGACCACTTCGTTGAATTAAATCGGCATGAGTGCCGGTTTCTATAATCTTCCCGTTTTCAAGTACCAGAATTTTATCGGCTTGTTTTACTGTAGACAGGCGGTGGGCAATCACCAGAGTTGTCCGACTATCCATTGCTGCCTCAAGGGCTCGCTGAACGAGTAGTTCAGACTCAGCATCCAAAGCGCTGGTAGCTTCATCTAAGAGTAATAAGGCAGGATTCTTTAATAAGACTCTTGCAATGGCAATCCGCTGTTTTTGTCCTCCCGATAAGCGAATACCACGATCCCCTAAGAAGCTTTGGTAGCCATCCGGAAGCTTAGAAATAAACTCATCAGCGATTGCGAGCCGTGCTGCAGATAGTACTTCCTCATCCGTTGCATCCATTTTTCCAAAACGAATATTTTCCATGGCGTTATCTGAAAAAATCACAATATCCTGAGGCACAACACCAATCATTTTTCTGAGTGCTTCGAGCAGAATGTTTTGAATATTGATGTCACTAAAAAGAATTGTTCCACTCGTTGGGTCATAAAAGCGTTGCAATAATTGGAAAAGGGTAGTCTTGCCAGCGCCTGATGGACCAACAATTGCGACTCTTTCGCCTGGTTTAATCTCGAGAGATATATTCGATAAAACACTATTTGGATTGGATGGGTAGCGAAAGCTGAGATTTTGTATTTGCACACCAATGCCAGCCGCATTGACTTTGGGAATCGATTTGACGCTCGTAAAATCTTGAATAGTAGACTGTACGTTTAGGAGTTCTAGAAGACGGTCACTTGCTCCAATTGCTCTTTGGGTGTCGCCAATTACTTCTGAGATGCCAGCTATGGCACCTGCAACAATCACAGCATACAAAATGAATTGAGATAACTCTCCAGCGGTAATTTGATTGTCCATGACTGCATAAGCGCCTAGCCAGAGAACCAAAATAATGCTGGTAAAGCCAAATAAAATAGCAACAAATGTGAGTAAGGATCTTGCTCGCGTCCGAGTAATAGCTGCATCTAGGGCAGTTTGAATCGATTGATTAAACCGATTAATTTCTACTTTTTCATTGGTAAATGATTGAATCGTAGGTATCGCATTTAATTTCTCTCCCGCTAAAGCAGAGGCATCAGCGATCTTATCTTGTGAAGCCCGGGAGAGCTTTCTCACGCGCCTGCCCATAATCATGGTTGGGATGATGGTCAGTAGTAGCGTAGCAAAAATCAGCACTGATAATTTTGGGCTGGTAATAAACATCATGACCAAGCCCCCTGCAAGCAAAAGAATATTTCTGATCGCCATTGAGACGCTAGTGCCAATTAATGTCTGGATTAGAACCGTATCTGTATTAAGGCGCGATAGTATTTCACCGCTATGAGTAGATTCAAAAAACTCTGGACTTTGTTTAATGACATGACTATAGACAGCCGCACGAATATCTGTCGTAATCTTTTCGCCTAACCATGAGACCATATAAAAACGAAGAGATGTTCCTAATGCCACTATGCAGGCAACAATAAATAAGATTAAAAAAGTTTGATTGATTTGGTTGTCACTATTAGCGTTAAAACCTAAATCGATGATCTGCCTAAAGGACCAAGGGACGGCTAAGGTTGCGCTAGCAGCGAGTATTAAGCTAAAGATTGCCAATACAAATTGCTTTTTATAGGGCCTCAAAAAAGGGAGGAGTGCCGCTAAGGTCCGAAACCCACGGGGATTAGTCTGGTTGCTCTGCTTAGTCATTCAATAATCCCAAGTTATGGCCTATGATAGTCCACTTAAGTCTGTCTAATGCGCACCAAACCCCTTTGTTTAGATGAATCTTTAATATCCCTTGCGTCGACATTTGATCTCATTATGATAGACATCTTTCAATAAGTAAGATCACCATTTATTAATGCCATGCTCATAAATCGCTTATTCACCATTTGCCTTATTGGCTTTGTTCTCGCAAGTATCGGTGCCTGTTCTTCTACTAACTACGGCGATGACCAGTTTCAGCTTCGCATGGCAACACATGGCAAAGACATTATGTGGATCCCAACCAAGGTGGAAACCACCCATGAGATGCTGACCCTGGCTGGAGTGAAGTCGACCGATATTCTTTATGATCTTGGCTCGGGTGATGGCGTCATTCCAATCGAGGCTGCTAAGCTGTATGGTGTTCGTGCTTATGGCATTGAGTACAACCCAGATCTTGTAGCGCTTTCGATTCGTAATGCACAGCGCGCTAAGGTACAAAACTTAGTCAGTTTTAAACAGGGTGATATCTTTGTTGAAGACTTCTCGCAGGCAACGGTTCTGACCTTGTTTTTAGGAGAGAGTCTCAATACTCGATTAATGCCCACGATCTTAAAGATGAAGCCTGGGACGAGGGTAGTTTCTAACACCTTTCGGATCGAGTCATGGATCCCCGATCGTGAGATTAAAACGCGTCCGGGCGAAATGGCTTATTTATGGATAGTCCCGGCTACTATTGATGGTCCTTGGGTTATGAGTGGCTTACCGAAAGGAGATAAAGCCAATTTAGTAATCCGACAAAAGAAGCAATTTTTTGACGGTTCCATTAACACGATTAATCGAAGAGCGATTTATTTTGAAGATGGACGGATTACCGGTAATCAAATCGAGTTTGAATTTAAGGATGGTGCTAGCTCATATACTTTTAAGGGACAGATAAGCGCAGGGCAGCTGATTGGCATTTTAAATAACGACCCTAAGTTACAAATCGTTGCTAATCGTCCAGGGAAAGTCTCTCAATAAACTGTTGCAACACGATTGTGGTTCTATAAGCACTGACCAAGAAGTTTCTTAATGGAGCGCTTCTCAAACTCGGGTTGGACTAATTTACGTCGTTGGCGAACGGATTTCTCAAGAGACTTGTAAAAGGCAGGATTTGTTTCTGCTTGCAGTATGAGAACTGCTAGAGTCTTTTCATCGCCAACGGGGTAATAGCCTGGATAGTCATCTCCCAGTAAGCCACGATTACCAGAGATATTCGATGCAATCACCGGAACCCCAATGGCAATTGCCTCCGTAACAACATGCGCCCCACCTTCCATCAAGCTCGTGATTACCATCAGATGGCTCCGAGATAAAACCTGCATCGTCTTCGCATGGGTTTGCTCGTCAAGCCATTGATAGCGGGCTAGATGAGCGCTGTACTGTTTTGCCAGTGTTCGCATTTCAGGACTCATCGCCTTACCCAAGTGCTTAATCTTAACTGTGCTTGAGGCCGGTAAAAAGGGAAGGGCACGCGCAAGACAAAAAGGATCTTTTTCAGGTCGCAGATGACCAATAAGACTAATCAAGAAATTACGTTTTGGAGAAGTTTTTCTAGCAACTCCTTTAGTGGACTGATAAATCACTCTCGTCTTTGTCAAAAACTCCTTCGGAATTTGATCTAAAGAGGCTGATTGCAAGACAACAATATGGGAGGCGAGCCGCATCGATTGTTGCACCTCATCATGAGAGGCCATATCGCGATAAATATCGGTACCGGTCATTACCAAAATGACTGGTTTATCAGGAAATTGCTGCTTAAAATTCAATATAGATGAATGACTACGATATGCATGAAGGGCAATGAGTAAGTCTGTATTTTTCCTTGACCAGGATTGTGTCAATCTTGATTGATAACCCAAGCTCTTAAGAAATCCTTGCCAGCGAAGCGCAGTAATACGATTGCCATGAAGACTCCCAAGGGGAGCGGGGGTGACGATCTCTATGGATGGCTTAGAAGAATGCATATGCTTACTAAGGAGTCTGCCATAGTTGGCAGCAATGTGCCCAGTTTTATAAAAGATGGCATAGCCTGAATGCCCAAATGCTCTTCCAATAAACGTTAAGTAATGCTTAGGCCCCTAAACTTTTCAAATAGTAATACCAGTTCACCTGTCTTTGGATTAGCTCATGATAGACAGAAAGCCAATTTGATTTTGGTAAGTTCATCGTAGCTTCTACATCACCATAAACGTTTTGAGCAATCAGTCCATGCTTTTGGCATAGCTTACGAATAGGGTAGTTCTCGACAATGCAATGCATGATCAGTTTTTTGTATTGACGATTTTGTGCCCACATAAGTGCTTCGCCTAGCATTTGATCGGCTATGCCCATTCGGCGATATTCTTTTTGAATGATGACCCCAAACTCAACCGTATCCTCATAACTAGCAATATGAATGACGCCCACCCACTTGTTATCAATTTGCGCCACCAAGAAATGATGATGGGCAAGATCTTTCTTAAACTTACGTATCAGACCATCAATACCTTGAGGGCCAAGACCAATGCCAAAGTAGGCTCTTAAGGTAACAGGGTCGAGGCTTTTGAGCCAAGACCCATACTTACCAATATGTGACTGAGATAAAAAGCGGGTGTAGACGGTCACGTCTTATGACCCAATTGGGTAATTTTTCTTATTTCTGAGAAAGTAAGCTAGACGTGCCTCAGACCAGGCTTCTAGGACACTTTTGATAAAGATAAATACTTTTTTCATACGATTTCCTTTTGTAAAGGGTTGATTAAATTAGGATTTAAACTCTTTTTGAGGGTTAACCCTAAATAGATAGTACGCCTTATTTATAAATGCTGCATGACAGCAATTCCTTTACATTTACTGGGGGCTTGTGCGCTCACGGTATTTATGGGGTCTGAAGCTTCATGGTGCAGGGGTAATATGGCGTTATGGATGATCCGGTTTACAAGCGCCCCCCAGCAAAGGCTCAGAATCCCATTCGGTATGAGCTGCCTAGTCTTGAGCAAGTGAAAATCAATCAAGAAAAAGAGTTATTGGATTTGGCGCAGGTGCGTTATGGGATTCGCGGGACCGAGGTCACCCTAAGTTTTCAGCCCCTTGGTATTTCAGCGGATATGAATGAGAACGCGATCTTTCGTAGATTAATGGCGATCCCCGAACACGAGCGGGCTGATCAGGTGCTTTATGCATTGGCTACCGGACAAACACATGCTGCGATCGCAAATCGTGTTTTAGCAAGCCTCTCATTAATTGCGCGAATGAGAGCTGAATAAATTTCCTACTTCGTACTTAATTAGAAAGCGTTCTAATGACCATACCAAGCAATTATCAGGAACTCCCCGCTGATCTCCCCATTCCAGTCGATGACGGAGCTACTCGTCACTTAATTGGAATGAGGCTCCCTGATCTTGCTCTACAAGCCACCAATGGAAAAACGATCAATCTTGGCGAGATCAAAAAGAAATTGGTGATCTATTGCTACCCCATGACAGGTCAACCTAATGTGCCACTACCTGAGGGCTGGGATCAAATACCTGGGGCAAGGGGATGTACACCGCAAAGCTGCTCTTTTAGGGATCATTATCAAGAGTTAGGTGATCTAGGTGCAGAGGTCATTGGATTGAGTGTTCAAACGACCCAGTATCAAAAAGAGATGGCAGACCGTCTTCACCTTCCTTTTCCAGTGGTGAGCGATGTGCAGTATGCGTTTCAGAAAGCTCTGAATCTACCAACCTTTGAAGCGGCTGGCATGACTCTTTTAAAGCGCGTTACGCTGATTGCAAATCAAGGTGTGATTGAAGCAGTGCACTATCCCATCTTCCCAAGTGATAGCGATGCTCCCTGGGTAGTTCAGTACTTGAAGACGCATGCCTAGAGCGGAATTAAGGAAAAAGGAGCATCGATCCCAAAGGGGGATACAATAATCACGGTTATTGTCCGTTGCCCTAAAAAGGAGACCCATATGTTACTAAATGACTCAATGAGTAATCTTGATAAAGCTATGAAAATCGCCGGTTTTGCTGGCATGGTGATTAGTATTACCGTGGCACTGTTTCTAATCTTTTCAGCAAGCGCTCCACAATCTAAAACAGCTGTTTTGCTATTTTCATTCGGTGCAGCAGTTGCCCTTAGTTATTTGTCGTTTGCAATCAAACCAAAGTCCAGAAAATAAATCATTAAACCTAATGCTTGAATGGCTCCGCAGTGGGGCCATTTTCTTTTCTAGAGACCAATTACCCCCGTGAAAACTGAAACAAGAGGAATGCTTATTGGCTTTATTGGTATTTTTATCTTTAGCCTAACCTTGCCGGTTACCAAAATAGCAGTCCAAAGTTTTAATCCTTACTTTATTGCATTTGCCCGTGCTGTTCTTGCAGGGCTCTTGGCGGCGATCTATCTATTCAGTATCAAAGCAAAATTACCTAGCGTGCGTGAGCTACGCCAATTTGTGATTGTGGCCATTGGCGTGGTATTTATCTTCCCACTCTTTATTAATTTAGCAATGACCGAGGGCGAGGCCTCGCATGCGGGGGTCATTCTGGGTATCATGCCCTTAGCAACCGTGATAGCGGGGGTGCTCCTATTTAAAGAGCGCCCATCCTTAGGGTTTTGGGTAAGCGCCCTGGTTGGCTGCTCCTTAGTCGTTATCTACGCCTTTATCAACAGTCAGGGGGGGATTCAGTACACCGATTTCTTACTCTTAATTGCTTGTCTAGCCAATGGGATTTCATATGCAGTTGGGGGTAATTTATCGCGCATCATCAATGCTAAAGAGGTGATCTCTTGGGCCCTGGTGATTGCGCTACCAATTAATGCCTTGTTTAGTATGCTGACGTTCGAGCCAAGTTACTTACAGGCAGACCTCATGGCGTGGTCTAGCTTTCTATACTTGAGTATCTTCTCAATGTTTATTGGATTCTTCTTTTGGTATGGTGGTATGGCAATTGGTGGAATAGCACGCGTTAGTCAAGTGCAGTTATTACAACCATTTTGTACTCTTCTTGCCTCTGCTATTTTGGTCTCTGAACCGATTACTTCGATCAATATTATTTTTGCAAGTCTGGTGATTGCAACCGTTATGATTGGCAGAAAGATGCTTGTAAGGCGCGGATCAATTGTCAAGTAAAAGCGCTTAATTTAGAACCAGATTATGAAATTACCCGCAAATTCAAGCCAGCAAAGGCTCAGATTGGGATAAAAGTACAGTAAAAATGAGGGATTATCCTTAGGGTTAGCCCCTTGTGTTCAGAAGAGTGATGTAGCAAACTTACTGCATTATTAATTGCGGCCTTATAGTAATTGGTAATCATTGCTGGTATGACTCGGATTTTTGGGCTGTCATGACAACTCTTTTTGTAGCAGATTTTTAATTGTTTGTTTAAAGGAAAAATATGAATAAAGCTGAACTAGTAGAAAAAATTGCTGATGAAGCAGAACTTTCAAAAGCAAGTGCAGAGCGTGCCTTAAATTCTGCAATTGATAACATTATTAAATCAATAACAAAAGGTGACTCCGTTCAGTTAGTTGGTTTTGGAACATTTAGCCAAGGAAAGCGTTCTGCTCGCGTAGGTCGTAATCCAAAAACTGGAGAGGCAATTAAGATTGCAGCTTCAAAGACTGCTAAGTTCTCTGCAGGTAAAGCATTTAAAGACTCAGTAAACAAACGTAAGTAATCAGTTACCCCTGATTCCTAAAAAGCCGCCTACCTGGCGGCTTTTTTATTGCCTCATAGTCTGATTAACTAGCGAACTATACTGTCTAAATTCAGTTCATTCGTTTAGACAGTGGTTCATACAAATAATATTGCGATTGTAGGCGATGGCTTTGCAGCTGCAGTCATGGTGGTTCATCTCTTGCGCCAAGGCATTCCTGCAGCCTCTCTTAGTGTCTTTGGAACGGGTGAGTTGGGGCGGGGTAATGCTTATCAGACAAGTAGTCCCGCCTATCGACTAAACGTTCGCGAGGATCTGCCTACTATTTTTACAGACGATCCATTGCACTTTGCCCGCTGGGCAGAGCGAACTATTAAGGATAGTCAGGCCAAGAATGAAGCCGGATTTTTCTATCGACGCAATGACTTCGGCCTCTACATGCAAGCTCTCCTTGTTGCTGAGCTAGGTCCTCAAAAGCTCCAACAAATTCATGCGAGGGTTGATCGACTCAGACGCCACAAGGAATATTGGGTTCTTGAATATGGCCATGAAAGCTTTAATGCCAAGAATGTCATTTTGGCTACCGGTAATGCCTCACCCAGATGGCCTTGCCCCGTAGATATCGAAGGCGCATCCCCGGGTGACATCAGCGCACGCTTGATCGAAAATCCCTGGCCAGGCGATCACTTAAAGCATATTGCACCAGATGAAGACATTATTTTGCTCGGGGGAGGTCTCACGGCTTTAGATGCGATTAATGCGTTAGCCGAGCAAGGTCATCGAGCTCGGATTGATGCGATTAGCCCTCGCGCTATTTTTCCTCCGGCGCAAGCACCATGGCAAAGACGAACGCAACCTAATTGACCTGATCAGCTCACGCCCGCTCGCTTAGTTCGGTTCATGCGACATTACTTACCCTCCGCACCTCCCCAGAGCTCGGAGTGGCAATGCGCATGGGAAGAGTTGCGACCAGATCTCAATCAGATCTGGCGAGGCTTTACAGATCATCAGCGCAGGATTTTGATGAAACGCTTTGGGTGGCTATGGAATCTCTATCGTTTTCGGGCTGGACCGCAGACCATAGTTGCGTTTGAGGCTTTCAAAGCGACTGGACAAATTCAATTCGTTCTGGGTCGTGCGAAGCGGGTGATCGCTATGAGCTCCAAGGTGAAGGTGGTCTTAAATACTGGTCTTGAGATACTTGGCGACCGAGTGATAAATTGCACGGGCGTTGGCTCTGATCGATTGTTAAATCGATTGATTGCCGATCACTGTGCGATACCAGACGCTCTTGCTAAAGCTATTGCAGTCGATACTCAGTTCAGAGTTCTAAAATCGGATCAACAGCCATGGAATGATGTCTGGATGATTGGGCCTGCGACCATGGGGAGTTTGGGGGACGTGGTAGCTGCAAGCGCAATCGCCAAACAAGCAGAGCAATTAGCGGGGCAGATTAAAGTAAAACTCAGCTCTTAAAGCAAATATGATCTTTATACATAGCTTAGAAGACCTCTTTTTCAGCCTCTAAATAGGCAAGGCTCGTGTACTTACCGATGTTGTTGTCAAAGCCCTGCATGGTCTTGGCCCGTTTGCTAACCCGCGGGTCCTTTAGAACGAGCGACTTAGCAACACTAAGATCTTGCCCGTCTTTAACCGCTTTGACACAGGTTTCATAAATACCAGCCAAGAACTCACCGTATTCCTTGAGGAGCTGTTTGCTTGGCTCACCGTGACCGGGTATCCATATCTGATCGCCCTCAGAACTTTGCAGGTTTTTATAGGTTTTAAAAGTACCAACATACGAACCATCATCGATATTGGCGATGCGATTGCCCATGGCGATATCACCTACATAGGTCATCTTATCTTCGATAACCTGCATAGAGATATCACCGGGTGTATGAGCGACACCATGATGATGGACCTTGATCCTGACATCACCATAATGAAATACATTGCCATGATTGGCTGAATGCGTTGGGGCAATCACTTTTGTACCGGCAGTAGCTTGGTTGGTCCAGCGTTCCATCAGATTACGCCAGGCATTACCTTCGATCCCTTTGATTTGAGCGATGGAATAGGGGTGGGCGTAAATGGGTACATCTTTACCATACGCCTCAACAAATGCTTGATTGCCCAAGAAATGATCGCCGTGATAGTGGGAGTTAAAGATCGCAATCACTGGTTTATTGGTGACCCGCTTGATCATGCGTATCGCCATCTCACCAATTTGCACAGAGGCACCAGTATCCAAGAGAATGACACCTTTGCTACTCACTACAAAGGTAATGTTAGCCATCATTCCTTGGTTCTCAGGAGTTGGAAAACCGTCAGGGGAGTAAACGAGCCAAACATGCGGACCAATTTGCTTTGCCGGAATATCTTTAACGGGAGGGCCCTTTAAAAAATCATCAGCGGCTCGCGCAAAATGCATCATTTGTGGGGTAAGAGCAATAGCACTTCCCCCCGCAACCCATTTCAATACCTGACGACGCTTGTTTAGAACCATGAGACCCTTTGTATATTTATTCATTTGATAGGGCGCAGGATCACACTTAGGAACTGAGGTATCTAAGACCCTAAGGCCCATTTGGCGATTAGGGCGTAGAGCGGGATGCCAATAATGATATTGAGAGGGAAAGTAATGCCGAGCGACATCCCCATATACAGAGCAGGACTGACCTCCGGTAGGGCATGACGCAGTACAGCAGGTACCGCAATATAAGAAGCGCTAGCAGCAAGTACCATGAGTAGGATCGTATTGCCAAGCTCAACCTGAAAGAGAAGGCAAAGACTGAGTGCGAGTAAGGAGTGGCACAAGGGTGCAATGAATGCATATAAAAAGAGTACGCGCGGCTTTCCTTTTAAGTCTGCAAAACTCTTTGCACTCATTAAGCCCATATCAAGTAAGAAGAAGGCCAACATTCCTTTAAAGAGATCAACCGAGAACGGCGCCATCACCTTTTGACCATCGGGCCCCGATAAAATTCCAATGAGCATGGCACCCAAAAGAAGAAGCTGTGCACCATCCGTAAAGGACTCATGCAATAACTTACCGACTTTAAGAGACTGCTTCGTTTGTGATACCGAAGACTTGGCACGATTGGCTAAAAAGATTGCTAAGATAATGGCAGGCGATTCCATTAATGCCATGGCAGCTGCCATATGACCGCCATACTCGATTTGCACATGATTTAAATACTGAGTGGCGGTAATAAAGGTAACCGCGCTCACTGAACCATAGGTGGCCGCAATCGCAGCAGAGTCAAGTGCACCCAGTTTAGTTTTTAGAAAGAAGTAGCTCACCAGCGGCACAACGCACGCCAAGAAGATGGCAATGCCTAAGCTAGTAGTAATTGCTAAGGTCAACCCAGATTGGTGCAGAGCAAAACCACCTTTTAGGCCCAAGGCCATTAAAAGGTAAAGGGATAGAAAGCGTGTAATAGGTTGGGGGATCTCTAGATTGGACTTCACCAATCCTGCAAATACACCAAAGATAAAGAAGAGGATGGCTGGGTCAATAATGGTGCTCATAAGCGCATTTTCTCATTTTTAGCCTTAGTCAAATTGAATCTCGTCAAGCTCTAACGATCAGGGAATAGAACGTTGTTGGATCACCTGACCCTGTTTGTTCACCTTCACCAAGAGCATTTGTCCTGAGCCGACCGAGACACCAGTCAAGGCGCGGATATTAACCTGATGACTAACCAAGATCAACGGGGCCTTATTGCTGCTTGATAATTGTTTTTGTATAAAAGCCTCAAGCTCTCTTGTTTGTTTATCCCCCCGACTCATTTCTTCGAAGAAAGATCCTAACGAAGACTCTGGAACAGCCTTACCTTTATTAAGGAGGGTAGCCGTATCCATACAGCGACACCAAGGACTACTAAAGACCCGGGCTTCTTTAATTCCTTGGGCTGCAAGCCACTGACCAATCTCTGATGCTTGTTTGCGCCCGTAATCACCGAGATTACGTTGGCTAGAGCAATCATTGAGACGATAACCTTGCGGGTCACTAAATCCTGGGGCATCAGCATGACGCATGATGATGAGGCTAGAGCCGGAACGCAGATCCTCCACCAAGTTTGCATTAGCCGTTCCAGAAAGAAATAGCGTCAGGATAAAAAGTAAGCGAAGCATTATTCGGAGATTACTTTGCCAGGGTTTAGGATGTTGTTAGGATCGAGAGCATGTTTCAGACTACGCATCAGTTGAAGGGCAACAGAGCCTCGATGAGCCTCTAAATCAGGAAGTTTGAGCTGGCCAATACCATGTTCAGCAGAGATAGAGCCGTGGTGTTTCTCAACTTGCGTATAGACCACATCATGAATTACTTGCTCATGACTGCTGTTAAATTCTTTGGGGTTTGTTCCAACGGGGGGAGCAACGTTGTAATGCAAATTACCATCCCCAAGATGCCCGAAGTTAATAAGGCGCACGCCACTGAAATGTTGTCGCAAGATACCATCGGTTTCCTCAATAAAAGCATGCAGGGAAGAGATTGGTAAAGAGATATCGTGCTTGAGGTTAGCGCCTTCTTGTGCTTGGGCCATCGTAATATGCTCGCGCATGGTCCAAAATGATTGAGCCTGAGAGAGGTTGCTAGCAATCACAGCATCAGTCGCTAGACCACTCTCAAAAGCACTTTCTAGAACACTCTCCATTAGATTGCGAGCGTGCTCTTCACTTTCGTGATCGGATAACTCGACCAAAACGGTATACGCTGGATCGTTAGACAGAGGGTTCTTCATCTGCGGAAAGTGTTTTGCAGTCAGGTCTAAAGAATCTTTAGACATCATCTCAAAGCCGGTGAGTAAAGCAGCCGTACGTTTCTGAAAGAGGTTGAGGAGCTGGATGGTCGATGGAATATCAGGCACTGCTACCAATGCTGTCCACTGTGCTGTTGGAAGCGGATATAGCTTAAACACCGCCGCAGTGATGATGCCCAAGCAACCCTCGGATCCAATATAGAGATCGCGTAAGTCAAAGCCGGTGTTGTCTTTTCGCAAACTGCGAAGACCCTGCATGATCTCGCCCTGTGCAGTGACCACCTCAAGACCTAAACACAGCTCACGCGCATTGCCGTAGCGCAAGACATTGGTGCCACCCGCATTGGTTGCTAAATTACCACCAATCTGACAGCTACCTTGCGCGCCTAAGCTCAGAGGAAATAAAAATCCTTGTGCTTTAGCTGCTTCCTGAACAGTTTGCAAAATACAGCCAGCCTCAACCACGATCGTTTGATTGCTCGCATCAATTCCGCGAATGGTCTGCATGCGCTTGAGGTTCATAACTACCTGTTGCCCGCTGTCATTGGGAGTAGCAGCGCCACACATACTCGTGTTGCCCCCTTGCGGCACGATAGAGATCTTGGCCTGATTACATGCCTTCACAATCTCAGCCACTTGTGTAGTGGTATTGGGCAAAAGGATGGCAAGAGCCTTGCCTTGGTAACGATTACGCCAATCGCTTAAGTAGGGCGCTTTGTCCTGATCGTCAAGCAGAACATATGCCTGCCCCAGAAGTTTTTGGCAATGTGAAATGAATGCAGAAGGGCTCATGCCAACATTCTATTGCTTGGGGGTAGTGTTTGCTTTGGGATCCGCTTTGGCCTTTGCCTTTGCTTCTGCCTTGATGGGCTTTAAATATAGGAGAAGGCATACAAAGACGATGATCGAGAACACTAGCTCTAGCAGTGCCATCCAAAAGTTCCAACCCGATTCGGAGAGCCGAACCAAAGCCTCCGTGGTGTAAACCAGAATGAGCATCGTACCCCATTGCATAGTGTAGATATTGGCTCGCCATAGGCCGGGCAAGAGGATGATTAGTGGCAGGGCTTTTAGAATCAACCAAGAGCCGCCCGGACGTAGCGGAGAGATAAACCATTCCCAAGCGATGCACAAAAGGATGAGGTCTAGCGTCGCAGCACTCGCAATTAATACGTATTTATCCTTATCAAGGATTTTGGTGAGCATATTACCCATCAGTTTGTTGCTCGCAGGCGTAGCGCAATCTCTGCAAGACGCTTTCCTTGCGCAATGGCTAAACGACTTTCTTCTGGACTAATCGGGGCACTACCGTCTGCATGCGCTAGATGTGAAACACCATACGGGGTGCCACCCGTTGTTGTATTCATGAGCTCAGAATTACTATAGGGTAGCCCCAACAAAACCATGCCATGGTGCATCAAGGGGAGCATCATCGAGAGTAGAGTAGTTTCTTGCCCACCATGCAAGCTACCGGTACTGGTAAAGACACACGCCGGTTTACCCTGGAGCGCACCACTCAACCATTGAGCCGAGCTGCCATCTAAAAAGTATTTCAGGGGCGCGGCCATATTGCCAAAGCGAGTGGGTGAGCCCATAGCAAGACCAATACATTCTTCTAGATCAGAGTATTCCGCATAGGGTGCCCCTTCGGTGGGTACTGTGGGTTCTGTAGCCTCACAGACCGCTGAGATGGCTGGCACGGTACGCAAACGAGCGCTAACTCCCGAGACACTCTCAATACCTTCGGCTATTAAGCGCGCTAATTTCTGGGTAGCACCAGAGCGGGAGTAATACAAGACCAAGATTTCTGGGGAGTTCATATGAAACGCTTCCTTTGGAATTCAGTATAGATTCCCATATGATACGGGCATGCAATTAACGTATTCAATCCAGCGTTGGCTTTCTCTCGGTAAAGAGTTGTGGGAGCGTAATCGGCACCTAAAGCTCAATCAAGTATCTGCCAGCTTGGCATTTACCACCATCCTCTCGCTGGTGCCAATCCTTACCATCGGATCCTATTTGGTATCGAACTTACCGGGCGTGGTGGCGTTACGAGCCACTTTTCAGACCTGGGTACTGAAAAACTATTTCCCGGGTGGCATTAATCAGCAAATATCAAACTATCTCAGCCAGTTTTCTACAAAGGCTAAAGAGTTAACTCTGGTTGGATCTGTTGGCTTATTGCTCACGACCATCGTGACCATGATCGTCATTGAGCGTGCCTTTAATGAGATCTGGCAAGTGAAAGAGCGCCGACCATTTCTGAAGAAGATGCTAATTTATCTTGCTGCTACAGTAATGGGACCGCTCTTACTGGGTTTTGGTATATATCTAAGTGGCGTCTTGTTTGCATCAGCGAGTGGCTGGTTCCCAGCACTTTCAGCAGGCTTTAAGTTCATGAGCACGATCGTATCGAGTCTTTTGGCTTTCATTGTTTTTGCTCTGGCCTACCGTGTCTTGCCGTTTACGAAAGTTGAGTGGAGAGACGCATTGACCGGGGCTATGTTTGCAGGCCTCGCCTATGAGCTCACAAAATTTGGCTTTGCCTTTTTTGTCACCCAAGCTGCTTTCTACAAAACGGTATATGGGACGTTTGCGATTGTGCCTCTGATGCTGATCTGGATTTATATCACCTGGTGGGTAACCTTAGCGGGCGCGGTGATCGTGGCTAATATGCCAACTATTCGGCAACGCTTGGTTCAGGAGCATTGATCCGCCTAGTGCCATAATGGAGCTATGTCCGGAAATACCTTAGGCCTTCTGTTCACTGTCACCACTTTTGGTGAGTCTCACGGTCCTGCCATTGGGGCAGTGGTGGATGGGTGCCCGCCCGGTATGACCCTTTCTGAAGCAGATATCCAAGGTGATCTGGATCGTCGCAAGCCTGGTACCTCTCGTCATGTGACCCAACGTAAAGAAGAAGATCGGGTTGAGATCTTATCGGGGGTCTTTGAAGGTAAAACTACTGGTACGCCCATTTGCTTACTGATTCGCAATACCGATCAGCGCAGTCAAGATTATGGCGACATCATGCAGACCTTCCGTCCGGGTCATGCGGATTACACCTATCACCATAAATATGGCTTTCGGGATCCACGCGGAGGCGGTCGTTCATCGGCGCGCCTAACGGCACCGGTTGTTGCAGCAGCAGCGATTGCAAAAAAATGGTTGCGCGAGCAGCATGGCACCGAGATTGTGGCGCATATGAGTCAGCTTGGTGAGATAGCGATCCCGTTTGAAGATGCCAAACAGATTCCGCAAAATCCATTCTTTGCGGCAAACCAAACAATCATTCCTCAACTTGAGGAGTACATGGATCAGTTGCGTAAAGCAGGAGACTCCTGCGGGGCAAAGATTGAGGTGCGCGCCAGTAAAGTACCGATTGGCCTAGGCGAACCACTGTTTGATAAATTGGATGCAGACATCGCCCATGTGATGATGGGGATCAATGCCGTGAAGGGTGTTGAGATCGGCGCTGGTTTTGCGGTAGTTGCCCAAAAGGGAAGTGAGCACGGTGATGAGATGCACCCAGATGGTTTTGCGAGCAATAACTCTGGTGGAACACTCGGGGGTATCAGCACTGGGCAAGATCTACGCGTCTCGATTGCGATTAAACCTACTTCAAGCATCATGAGCCCCAAAGAGACTATTGATATTGAGGGCAAATCAAGTGTCATTCAAACTAAAGGTCGTCACGATCCTTGCGTAGGTATACGTGCGGCACCCATCGCAGAAGCGATGTTGGCCTTAGTATTGATGGATCACGCCTTGCGTCATCGAGCGCAATGTGCCGATGTCAAAGTAAGCTCTAGCGCGATCCCAGCGACCCGCACTCGTTAATTTACTGAGAATGACAGTTTCCTCCCGCTGGGCCTTTGGGGCCTTTTTCTTTTTGTACTTCGCCTACATTGGTTTGATGTCGCCCTATGCCAGCCTGTATTTTGCAGAGCTCGGCTTTGGTGCTATCGAGATCGCAGCCTTAATGTCGATGTTGCAGGTAACTCGAATTTTGGGGCCATTTTCATGGGGCTGGCTCTCGGATTACTTATCAAATCGCGTTGGGATCATGCGTTTTTGTGCAGTCCTTGCCTGCATTACCTTTGTAGCAATTTTTTATTTGCAGGAATACATCCCTCTATTAATTTGGATGTTTGTCTTACACACTATTTTGAGTAGTATGGTGCCATTGGGTGAGGCGGCGACCGTACATGCTTTATACAAAGACGAGTCTTTCTATCATCGCTATGGGCGCATACGCTTATGGGGATCAATTGGATTTATCACCATGGTTTTAATTGCTGGAGAGATTTTTCAGTGGCAAGGCATTGTGATTTTTCCGTGGCTAGGAGTGGCAGTTCTCATTCTTCTTGTGATCAATACGTTTTTCTTGCGAGAGCCAAAGATTGAGCGCCAACCCTTAGTGCGTGGTGAGTTACGTTCGGTCCTTCGCAGGTCCGAAGTGCGCTGGTTCTTGCTATCTGCCTTTGCGATGATCTTCGGACACGCTGCCTTGTATGTGTTTTATTCACTTTATCTTGCAGACCTTGGATACAACAAGTTTGAGATTGGTCTCTTTTGGACTCTGGGTGTATTTGCTGAAGTGGTCTTCTTTTATTTGCAGAGTAAGGTGATGGCCCGCTTCTCACCGACAGCCATATTGCAGGTGACCTTTTTATTTGGTGTGATCCGGTTTGTGTTGATTGGTTATTTTGCAAGCACCAGTCTTTTAATCCTGGCACAGCTCATGCATGCAGCCAGCTTTGCAGCGCATCACAGCGCTAGTACTCGATTAATACAGACCTGGTTTGCAGGACCGATGCAGGCACGTGGTCAAGCTTTATTTACCACCATAGCGTATGGATTTGGGGGCACCTTGGGGGGATTATGTGCCGGCTGGATTTGGGATCAACTAGGACCCAATCAGGTTTTTGGGATGGCCGCACTTGCTTGCGCACTCGGCTGGCTAGCGATTTATCAAGTCCAGTCTAGTCCGAGTAAGACTTAATTACATCCCCGAGTAGTTGGGGCCACCACCACCTTCGGGCGTAATCCAGACAATGTTCTGAGTTGGATCTTTGATATCACAGGTTTTGCAATGCACACAGTTTTGGGCATTGATTTGTAGCTTTGGTCTGCCTTCGAATTCAACATATTCATAAACACCAGCAGGGCAGTAACGTTGCTCAGGACCTGCATACACATCTAAGTTAATGGCGACCGGCACATCCTGATCTTTCAGGGTGAGGTGCGAAGGTTGATTCTCTTCATGATTGGCATTGGAGATGAACACCGAAGAAAGACGATCAAACGAGATCGTACCATCCGGTTTTGGGTAATCAATCACTTGATGTAGTTTTGCAGGCTCAAGATATTCATAATCAGCCTTGCGTTGATGAATCGTCCATGGCACATTACCGCCCAATAGTTTTTGCTCAACACCGACCATCAGCGTACCCAGATACAAACCCTTTGACATCCACGGTTTGAAGTTGCGGGCTTGCTTTAGTTCTTGGTAAAGCCAACTGTTCTTAAATGCACTGGGGTAAGCGGTCAGAATATCGTTAGCTCGATTTTCTGAGAGAGCAGATAACACTGCCTCGGCAGCCAGCATGCCGGATTTAATTGCGGCATGACTACCTTTGATGCGTGAGGCATTGAGATAGCCTGCATCGCAACCAATGAGAGCGCCACCCGGAAAAACGGTTTGGGGCAAACTATTTAAACCGCCCGCAGTAATTGCACGTGCACCATAAGAAATACGCTTACCACCCTCAAAGGTCGAACGAATCGCAGGATGCAATTTATAACGCTGGAACTCCTCAAAGGGGCTCAAATAGGGATTGCGATAAGAGAGACCAACCACCATGCCGACCGCTACCTTGTTTTCACCAAAGTGATACAAGAACGAGCCGCCATAGGTCTTGCTGTCTAAGGGCCATCCTGCAGTATGAATAACCAAGCCTGGCTGATGTTTGTCAGGAGCAATTTCCCAAAGTTCTTTAATACCAATGCCATAACTTTGGGGATCGGCACTCCGGTCTAATTGGAACTGACTAATGAGTTGTTTGCCAAGATGACCGCGTGATCCCTCAGCAAAGAGGGTGTACTTGGCGCGCAACTCCATACCAAGCTGAAATTGTTCTGTTGGCTCACCATCTTTGCTCACACCTAGATTACCAGTTGCTACACCACAAACAGCGCCTTGCGCGTTATACAAAATCTCTGCGGCGGCAAAGCCTGGGAAGATCTCAACCCCGAGATTTTCTGCTTGCACTCCTAACCAGCGCGTGAAATTGCTTAAGCTAAGGATGTAATTACCTTGATTGCTAAAACAGCGAGGTAAAAGTAGATGGGGAACTGTGAAGGAACCAGTCTCTGATAAGAAAGTGAACTGATCCTTGCTAACCGGTGTTTCGAGAGGGGCGCCTAGTTCTTGCCAATTGGGGATGAGCTCATCGAGCGCTCTGGGATCCATGATGGCCCCAGATAAAATATGAGCCCCGACCTCAGAACCTTTCTCGAGGACGCAGACGCTAAGCTCTCGGCCCTCATGCTGTGCTAATTGTTTAGCCCGAATGGCAGTCGATAGACCGGCGGGGCCTCCACCCACAATGACCAGATCGTATTCCATGGCTTCGCGCGGGCCATATTGGGTAAGCAGATCGTGGGAGTTCATGGCTCTAGTTTAGTGCTTTTGATAAACAATTTCGTAATCTAGAGCGGTTATCATTGAGGCTAACGCATCCTATTAAAAGAGAAAGTCTGACGTATGAACAAAATTTTCCCTAGCGCCCGTGCTGCCCTTGAGGATATTCTCAAAGATGGGCAAACCCTGGCCGTTGGTGGTTTCGGCTTATGCGGTATACCAGAAGCTTTGATTGCTGCTGTAAAAGATTTGGGCGCTAAGAATCTCACGGCAATTTCTAATAATGCTGGAGTTGATGATTTTGGCTTAGGCATTCTCTTGGCAACCCGTCAAGTAAAAAAAATGATTTCGTCGTACGTGGGCGAGAACAAAGAGTTCGAGCGTCAATACTTAGCTGGTGAACTGGAGTTGGAGTTCACGCCTCAAGGAACCCTTGCTGAGAAATTACGTGCTGGTGGTGCAGGCATTCCAGCATTCTTTACAAAAACTGGGGTTGGTACGATTGTTGCTGAAGGTAAAGATGTGCGTGAGTTTGATGGTCAGAAATACATCATGGAGCGTTCTTTGGTATCCGATATCTCTTTAGTAAAAGCGTGGAAAGCGGATCGGGCTGGTAATTTGGTATATCGCCTCACTGCGCAGAACTTTAATCCGGTCGTTGCAATGGCAGGCAAGATTACTGTTGCAGAAGTGGAAGAGATTGTCGAAAACGGTGAGTTAGTTCCTGACCAAATTCATACACCGAGCATCTACGTCCATCGAATTGTGCTTAACCCCAACCCTGAGAAACGGATTGAGCAACGCACGATAACGCACGCAGCCTAATAAATACGAATTAATTAGAGGAACGAATCATGCCTTGGAGTAGAGATGAAATGGCAGCCCGAGCTGCTAAAGAGTTGCAAGATGGCTTTTATGTCAATCTCGGTATTGGTATGCCCACCTTAGTGGCCAATCATGTACCCGCTGGTATGGAAGTATGGTTGCAATCTGAAAACGGTTTATTGGGCATTGGTCAATTCCCCACCGAAGCCCAAGTCGATCCTGACATGATTAATGCGGGTAAACAAACAGTAACCACCTTACCTGGCTCGGCGATATTTTCATCCGCCGATTCCTTTGGCATGATCCGCGGTGGCAAGATCAATATTGCCATCCTCGGAGCAATGCAAGTGAGTGAGCATGGTGATCTAGCGAACTGGATGATCCCCGGCAAGATGGTCAAAGGCATGGGTGGCGCGATGGATCTGGTAGCGGGCGTTAAGCATGTCGTGGTATTAATGGAACACGTTGCCAAGAAAAAAGATGGCAGTGAAGAGATCAAAATTTTGCCCAAATGTACCTTGCCATTAACTGGTTTGGGTGTGATTAATCGTATCATCACCGATCTCGGTGTGCTTGACGTAACTCCTAAGGGGCTAAAGTTACTGGAGTTGGCGCCCGGCGTTACCAAAGAAGAGATTGTGGCAAAGACTGGTGCGCCGATCGATCTTAGCGCGGTGCATTGAACGCCGAGCACTTACATGCACATAAACGTGGGGATGCTGAGCATGCCCACGCAGTAATAGGACGTGCCCAGCGCTGGCTGTGGATTGCTTTATGTCTAACGCTTGGCTTCTCGGGCGTTGAGTTCTTTGCAGGTTTATGGTCAAGCTCCCTTGCTTTGATCTCCGATGCCGGTCATATGGTGACCGATGCAGCGGCTTTGGGCCTCGCCTTACTCGCACAGTACATTGCCAAACGGCCGCCGTCGGCTAAGCACTCCTTTGGCTTTGGCCGCGCAGAAGCGCTCGCTGCTTTTGTGAACTGCATGGTCATGCTGGGTCTAGTGGCCTGGATCATCATCGAAGCAATTAGTCGGATACAAGATCCCCATCCAGTGGCAGGTTTAACTGTAACCATCGTGGCTTTGATTGGCTTGAGCGTTAACTTACTGGTGGCTTGGGTACTATCGCGAGATAAGAAGAGCGTTAATGCCCGCGCTGCACTCGTCCATGTGATGGGCGATCTCTTGGGATCCATTGCAGCATTGGTATCGGGTGTGGTGATCCAGATGACTGGCTGGATGCAAATTGATCCATTACTCTCTATTTTTGTTTCTCTACTTATTCTTAAATCAACTCTATCCATCCTAAAAGAGTCGTATCACTTTCTGATGGAGGGTGTGCCCCTGCATATTGATTATGTAAAGGTTGGTCAAGATCTAACAGCAATCGATGGTGTGGTCACAGTTCATGATCTACACGTGTGGGAAATGAGTCCAGGTCATCCTGCTTTGATTGGTCACGTCGAAGTGAGGCAAATGAAACAGTGGCCACGCATCCTCGAAAAGATCTCAGCCATGTTGCGCGAGACCCATGGTATTGACCACATCACCTTGCAGCCCGAAGAGGCTGGTAAACAAGAGCTCGATACCATACCGGTCAGTGTTGAGAAGGCTCGTCATACGGCCTTATTAAACAAAGATCATCATGGACATACTGATTATGTGGAATGCACCAGTCCAGCAGGACAGCATCGTATGGCCTATCACGCATGGGGTGATCCACGTAACCCCAATGTCTTGTATTGCGTTCACGGATTATCGCGACGCGGCAGTGATTTTAGGGTGATGGCCGAGGCCTTGTGCGATCGTTATTACGTGGTGTGTCCGGATATCGTTGGGCGCGGTGACTCCGATTACTTAAGTAATCCCATGTTCTATACGGTACCTCAATACCTCAGTGATATGGTGAGCTTGAGTAGTAAATTAAGTATTGAGCAGGTCAATTGGTTTGGAACCTCGATGGGTGGATTAATTGGGATGGTGTACGCCGCCATGCCCGGGCATCGAGTAAGGCGCTTAATCCTCAATGATGTTGGTCCTCGCATTGAAGCCGCCGCGCTGATCCGTCTTGCTAGCTATGTGGGCAAGCCATTTGCCTATGTGAATCGCCATATCGCCCTAGAGAAGTTAAATTCCATCTGCGCACCGTTTGGTAAACATACTGACAGTGAGTGGGAGTTGCTAAATGGCCCGATGCTTCTTGAAAAAAATGCTCAGTGGATCTTGCATTACGATCCCGCGATTTCAGTACCATTCTCAGCGGTAACGCCTGCGATCGCTAAAGCAGGTGAGTTAGCAATGTGGCAAAGTTTTCAGAGCATTGATTGCCCCATTCTGATTGTGCGAGGTGCCGAGTCTGATCTGCTCTCTAAGCAAACGGTGGCTGAGATGTGTGCATTAAATCCGCGTGCGACTAGTATCGAGATCGAAAAGGTAGGTCATGCCCCTGCGTTCATTAAGGCCGAGCAAATTGACATTGCGCGCCAGTTCTTCCTATAGTTGTCTCTAGGAACCTTATTCTTTAAACAACGTGCCTAGCCCCAATTCCGCAAGCACTGCCTCAGACGCTAATCAAACTAATAAAGCAGTTGATGCGTGGTTTGGTGAGCCTCCTGAACAGCACTCGCATGATGTCGCCATCATCTTGCGCGATTTGCGTTTAGACGAAGCCAGTATTTCAGCGGCAGGGCAGTTACACAGCAATACTGGTAAAGACGCCCTGATTAAACAGTTAGGGCAAGAGGCCGGTCAATTACTGATTGGGTACCGGGGCCTTCGTCAAGCTCAGGCTAAGTTGATGAAGCAGGATGGTTTGAGTACTGTATCTGGCCAAGAAGAAATCTTGCGCAAGATGTTGCTTGCCTTTGGTAATGATCTACGGGTGGTCCTGATCTACTTAGCATCTCGCTTACAAACGCTGCGCTGGGTTACTAAAAATCACCTTACCCCCAGTCCTTTATGGGCACAAGAGATTTTAGATATCGATGCCAGTCTTGCCAATCGTTTAGGTATCTGGCAAATGAAATGGGAGATGGAGGATTCAGCCTTTCGAGTTCTAAGCCCAGCAACTTATAAAGAGATCGCAGGTTTATTAGACTCTAGACGAGTTGAGCGTGAGCAGTTCATCAAGGATGTCATTGCGCGTCTCAAAAAAGAGCTTCAAACCACGCATATTACGGCTGATGTGCAAGGAAGACCTAAACACATCTACAGTATCTGGAAAAAGATGCAAGGCAAGTCGTTAGAGTTTGCCAACCTGTATGACGTTAGAGCGTTTCGGGTTTTGCTTGATGATGTCAAGGCATGCTATGCCACATTAGGCTTGGTACATAACTTGTGGCAACCGGTACCGCGGGAGTTTGATGACTACATTGCTCGACCCAAGCCAAATGGCTATCAATCTTTGCATACGGTAGTGATTGACGAGCAGGGTATTGCATTTGAGATACAGATTCGGACACAGGCGATGCACCAGCAGGCGGAGTATGGTTTAGCAGCTCATTGGCGTTACAAGGAAGGTGCGTATTCTGCGGACGCAAAAGACGCAGGGACACACAGTGCGGAAGTGGCCTATGAGCGACAAATTGCTTGGGCTAGGCAACTTATCTCATGGAAAGAAGATGCCTGGGAGCAACTCAAGCATCATGAGATCGATGATCATATTTATGTACTGACCCCTCTTGGTAAGGTGATTGCCTTAGAAAAAGGTTCATCAGCCATAGACTTTGCGTATGCTGTTCATACCGATTTAGGCCATCGCTGCAGAGGTGTGCGGATTGATGGGGCGATGGTGCCACTCGATACAGCCCTGAGTAATGGTCAAACCATCGAAATTATTTCAGTAAAGCAGGGTGGCCCATCACGCGATTGGCTCAATCCCGAACGGGGCTATCTGCGCTCACAGCGGGCGCGGGCACGCGTACGGGCCTGGTTTAATGCGCTCGATGATGAGGCCAGTCAAAGCGTACCTAAACCAAGCGAGACCAAAACAGAGAAGCCGACTGACAAGTCTCTAGCTGACGATATTCAAATTAAGCCCCGTCAAAGCAAAGCCAATCAAAGCGGTGATGTCTTAGTTGTAGGGGTCGATTCTTTATTAACCCAATTGGCCAAGTGTTGCCGTCCAGTACCACCCGATCCGATTGCCGGCTTTGTCACGCAGGGGCGTGGCGTATCGATTCATCGCAGGAGTTGTAAAACATTTAGGGCCTTACTCGAGCGCGCACCCGAGCGGGTCATCCAAACAGCCTGGAGTGCGAAGCTCGACCCAGAGCAGGGTGCAGGGAAAGATCGGGTGTTCCCAGCAGATTTAGCCATTAGCGCATTAGATCGCCCAGAACTGATGCGTGAGCTCTTTGAGATTACCTCTAAGATCGGTGTGCATGTGATTGATCTCAAAAAATCGGTCCGCAAAGGCTTAGCGCAGATCCAATTGACCATTGAGATACAGAACACCGAAGCCTTAAGACTCATACAAACTGGCCTGGAGAGCTTGCGGGGAGTCACGGAAGTGCGCCGGCGGTGATAAACTCTTGTTTTATATAGGCTCGTAGCTCAGCTGGTTAGAGCACCACCTTGACATGGTGGGGGTCGTTGGTTCGAGTCCAATCGAGCCTACCAACGATAGAGAAGTAAAGAGATGTAATTGGTATGCGCGTTGTGCTCATTTAGTTTGGGACGAACGCGCATTCTTATTTATACGTAGTCGTTTTGATGGAGCAGGTATGGTGGTTGTTACTCTTCCGGATGGATCAAAGCGTGAATTTCCTGCGCCAGTGACCATTGCAGAGGTTGCCCAAAATATTGGGAGCGGTCTATCTAAGGCAGCCTTAGCAGGATCGGTCGATGGTCGCTTAGTCGATCTGAGTCACACGATTGATCGTGATGTGCAATTGGCCATCATCACCGATAAAAATCCAGAAGGCTTAGAGGTAATTCGGCACTCGACCGCGCATTTATTAGCGTATGCCGTCAAAGAATTATTTCCAGAAGCACAAGTGACCATTGGTCCTGTAATCGATAATGGTTTCTATTACGACTTCTCATACCATCGCCCATTCACACCCGAGGACCTCATCGCTCTGGAAAAAAAGATGACGGAATTGGCCAAGAAGGATGAGCCGGTTGTTCGGCAAGTAATGCCGCGCGATCAAGCGGTTGAGTTCTTCAAGAAACAAGGCGAGGTTTACAAAGCAGAAATCATTGCAAGCATTCCGCAGGGTGAAGATGTATCGCTATATACCGAAGGAAAGTTCACCGACCTTTGCCGCGGTCCTCACGTTCCGTCCACGGGTAAGTTAAAGGTGTTCAAGCTCATGAAGCTCGCTGGTGCGTATTGGCGTGGCGATAGTAAGAATGAGATGTTGCAACGTATCTATGGCACGGCTTGGACCAAAAAAGAAGATCAAGATGCCTACCTACATATGTTGGAGGAAGCAGAGAAGCGCGATCATCGTCGCCTTGCTAAACAGTTAGACCTTTTCCATTTCCAAGATGAGGCGCCTGGTTTGGTGTTCTGGCACCCCAAGGGTTGGGCAATTTGGCAAGAAGTTGAGCAATACATGCGTCGCGTCTATCAAAATGAGGGCTATCACGAGGTGAAGGCTCCGCAAATATTAGATCGTGGCTTGTGGGAGAAATCGGGTCACTGGGATAACTACAAAGAGAATATGTTTACGACCGAGTCTGAGAATCGGGCCTATGCATTAAAGCCAATGAACTGTCCTGGCCATGTGCAGATCTTTAATTCAGGTTTACATAGTTATCGTGAGTTGCCATTGCGCTTTGGCGAGTTTGGCCAATGCCATCGCAATGAGCCATCGGGCGCTTTGCATGGTTTGATGCGCGTGCGTGGCTTTACCCAAGATGATGGCCATATTTTTTGTACTGAAGATCAGATACAGTCCGAGGTGGCTGCTTTTGATAAAGCAGTGCGAGCTGTTTATGCCGACTTTGGCTTTAAGGAAGTGGCAGTGAAGTTAGCCTTGCGCCCTGCTAAGCGAGTAGGTGATGATGCGATTTGGGATAAAGCCGAGGCCGCCTTGCGCGGTGCTCTAAAAGCTTCCGGACAAACGTGGGAAGAGTTGCCGGGTGAGGGTGCTTTCTATGGCCCCAAGATTGAATATCACCTTAAAGACTCGATTGGTCGCTCTTGGCAGTGCGGCACTATGCAGGTTGATTTCTCGATGCCTGCCCGCTTAGGAGCCGAGTATGTAGCTGAGGACAATAGCCGCAAAGTGCCAGTGATGCTTCACCGAGCCATTGTGGGTTCCTTAGAGCGTTTTATCGGGATTTTGATTGAAAATCATGCTGGCGCCATGCCAGTTTGGTTGGCCCCAACCCAGGCGATTGTTCTTAATATCTCAGAAAATTCGGCCGAATATGCTCAAAAAGTCCAGCAATTGCTGAAAAAACAAGGGTTTAGAGTGGAATCGGATTTGCGAAACGAGAAAATTACGTATAAAATACGGGAGCACGCATTACAAAAACTGCCTTATTTGCTAGTTGTTGGCGATAAAGAGCGTGAAAGTAATACTGTGGCCGTTCGTGCCCGTGGCGGAGTTGATTTGGGGGTAATGCCTCTAGACGCTTTTGTCACCCGACTCCAGCAGGATATATCCCAGAAAGTCGGACCCGAGCCTAGCTAGGGGGTGTGGTGGCTTTTTATTGTTTGTTAGAGAGGAATTAGAAGATCGCTACTGAAAAATTGCAACGCATTAACCAGGAAATTACTGCTCCTGAAGTGCGTTTGATAGGATCCGATGGCAGTGCTGTCGGCGTAGTTAAGTTGAACGAAGCCTTGCGGTTTGCAGAAGAAGAAGATACCGACTTAGTCGAGATTGCACCGAATGCCGAACCACCCGTAGTCCGTATTATGGACTTTGGTAAGTTCAAATACCAAGAAGCCAAGCGTTTGCATGAAGCAAAGCTTAAGCAAAAGGTGATCCAGGTAAAGGAAGTGAAGTTTCGGCCTGGAACCGATGATGGCGACTACGGTGTCAAGCTACGTAATTTGATCCGCTTTTTGGAAGACGGCGACAAAACAAAAATTACGCTGCGGTTTCGGGGTCGAGAAATGGCTCACCAAGAAATCGGAGTCAAGATGTTAGACCGGCTCAAGATTGATTTAGAGCCTTATGGTCAAGTCGAGCAATTTCCGAAGATGGAAGGCCGACAAATGGTGATGGTCTTAGCGCCCGCTAAAAAGAAGTAAAGGTTTGTAGTTGCAGTAGGTAGTACTTAGTAGCGAACTATCGGTACAGGAAGAGCAACCGTCGGTTGCCACCGCAGTCGCACAGAGAAAGAAAAGGGAGCAGTCATGCCCAAAATGAAGACCAAAAGTGGCGCAGCAAAGCGCTTCAAGGTCCGCGCAAGTGGATCAATCAAACGAGGACAGGCGTTCAAGCGTCACATCCTCACCAAGAAAACCACCAAGAGCAAGCGTCAATTACGTGGTTCCGCCCCTGTTGCGAAAGCCGACGTTAAGTCGATTCGCTCCATGATGCCTTACGCTTAAATCTTAGGAGAACACTATGCCAAGAGTAAAACGTGGGGTTACAGCAAGAGCCCGTCATAAGAAAGTCACCGATGCCGCAACCGGTTATCGTGGACGTCGTAAGAATGTATTCCGTATCGCTAAAGAAGCGGTCATGCGCGCTGGGCAATATGCCTATCGCGATCGTCGTAACAAGAAGCGTGTATTCCGTGCTTTATGGATTGCCCGTATCAACGCCGCAGTGCGTGAACATGACATGACCTATAGCGTGTTCATGAATGGCATGAAGAAGGCTTCGATCGAACTCGATCGTAAAGTACTGTCCGATATGGCTGTGTTTGACAAAGAAGCGTTCGCTGCTTTGGTAACACGTGTTAAATCTGCTGTAGTACAAGCCTAAGTCTTCATAGCCATGGTTTCTCTCGACCAAATTGTCGAGGATGCCAAACGCGATTTCTCCAAAGCCAGCGACCCTGCTGCTTTGGAGGATGCAAAAGCTCGGTATCTCGGTAAATCAGGCTTACTCACTGAGCGCTTAAAAGCGCTCGGTGGTATGTCGCCTGATGAGCGTAAGACTGCCGGTGCCCATATTAACCAAGCCAAGACCGCTGTTGAGGATGCCCTCAATGCGCGTCGTCAAGCCCTCGCTGATCACGTATTACAAGCCCGCCTGGCAGCAGAGGCGATCGATGTCTCTTTGCCTGGAAGAGGGCAAGCCGTCGGTAGCTTGCATCCTGTCATGCGCACCTGGGAGCGCGTGGAAACTATTTTTCATTCGATTGGTTTTGATGTAGCTGATGGCCCTGAGATCGAGAATGATTGGTTCAACTTCACAGCCCTAAATAGCCCTGAGAACCATCCCGCTCGCTCAATGCAAGATACTTTTTATGTCGATGGTAAGGATACTCAAGGTAAGCCATTACTTTTGAGAACCCATACCAGCCCAATTCAGATACGGTATGCCAGTGAGCATGTCAAACGGTACGGCCAAGATAAGATGCCGCCGATTAAGGTAATTGCACCGGGTCGTACCTATCGAGTCGATAGCGATGCCACGCACTCACCGATGTTTCATCAAGTAGAGGGCCTGTGGATTGCCGAGAGTGTCTCGTTTGCTGATTTAAAAGGTGTGTATACCGACTTCTTGCGTACCTTCTTTGAGACCAATGAACTGCAGGTACGCTTTAGACCATCGTATTTCCCATTCACAGAACCGTCTGCTGAAATTGATATGGCCTTTGGTAGCGGTAAGTTGGCAGGACGCTGGTTAGAGATCTCCGGTGCAGGACAGGTTCACCCTAATGTCTTGCGTAATATGGGGGTTGATCCAGAGCGCTATATGGGCTTTGCCTTTGGTTCTGGTTTAGAGCGCCTCACGATGTTGCGCTATGGCATTGATGATTTACGCCTCTTCTTTGATAACGATCTGCGCTTCTTAGCGCAATTTCCGGCTTAGTTCTGATATGCAATTTTCTGAGTCCTGGTTACGTCAATTTGTAAATCCTGCGATCGATAGCAAGGCTTTAAGCCATGCAATGACCATGGCTGGTTTAGAGGTGGAAGAGCAACGCTCGGTAGCGCCCCCATTTAGCAAAGTAGTTGTTGCAGAAATTATTTCTGCCGAGCAACATCCCGATGCAGATCGCTTGCGGGTGTGTCGAGTGAACGCAGGACCTGGTTTTGAGAACCTGCAAATTGTGTGTGGCGCACCGAATGCACGTGCTGGAATCAAGATCCCATGTGCACTCGTTGGTGCTGAGTTATCGCCCGCAGAAGAGGGTGGTAAGCCATTTCAGATTAAGGTTGGTAAATTACGTGGCGTGGAAAGTAATGGCATGTTGTGCTCGGGCCGTGAGCTTGGTTTAGGAGAGGATCATGCTGGCATTCTGGAGTTGCCCGTCGATGCACCCTTGGGTCAAAACATTCGTGAGTATTTAAAGCTTGATGACCAGATTTTTACGATTAAGCTAACCCCTAATAAAACTGATTGCTTATCCGTTATTGGCTTAGCCCGCGAGGTCGCTGCAATTACTGGGGCTGCCCTGTGTATTCCGAAGAGTAAGACCTTAATAACTAGCATTGCGGATCGCTTGGCGGTCACGATTGAAGATGCCGATCTATGTGGGCGTTTTGCTGGTCGTGTTATCAAGGGTGTAAATGTCAAAGTTAAGACTCCAGAGTGGATCGTGCAACGTTTAGCACATGCGGGGCAACGGAGTATCTCGCCTCTGGTTGATTTGTCGAACTATGTCATGCTAGAGACAGGTCAACCGAATCATGTATTTGATCTTGATCGTATTCAAGGTGGACTAGTGGTTCGTTGGGGTAAAGCAGGTGAGAGTCTGAAGTTGTTAAACGAGCAAACCGTTGAACCTGCGCCCGATTCTTCTGCATCCGCATTGAAAGTTGGCGTAGTTGCCGATCAGTCTGGCCCTATTAGCTTGGCTGGCATTATGGGTGGAGACAGCACAGCAGTTGGTGATGCTACTCAAAATATTTATGTAGAGGCTGCGTTCTGGTGGCCAGCCGCGATTGCTGGACGAACGCGCCGCTTTAACTTTACAACCGACGCAGGACATCGCTTTGAACGAGGCGTTGACCCGCAGGGAACGATTTCTGCCTTAGAGTATTTAAGTGACCTGATTGTGCAAGTTTGTGGTGGACAGCTTGGTCCGATCGACGATCAGATTAACGCTTTGCCAGAGCGTAAACCGGTCACTATGCGTTTAACTCGCGCCGAGAAAGTAATCGGAATACCGCTAACCATGGCGATCGTTAGCGATCTCTTTAAACGTTTAGGTCTAGAGTTCACGGTGACGGGACAGGACTCCAAAACGGTCTTCACAGTACAGCCCCCTAGCTATCGCTTTGATCTTGAGATCGAAGAGGACTTGATTGAGGAGGTAGCCCGCCTATACGGCTTTGAGAATATCCCCGATGTGCCACCCAGTGCAGAGCTTAAAATGAGTGCGCCCCTCGAGTCTAAGCGCATTGTCCATGCTGTCCGCCATCGTTTGGCGGGAGAGGGATATCAAGAGGTAGTCAACTTTGGTTTCATTGATCGTCAAACCGAGGCCCAAATGGGTCAACCCAATCCGATTGAAGTTCTAAATCCCATCGCCAGCCATTATGGGGTGATGCGTAGTAATTTATGGGGTGGCTTACTCCACAACTTACGCAGCAATCTCAACCGAGGTGCTAGCCGCGCTCGTTTGTTTGAGATCGGTAGAGTATTTAAACGTGATCCTAAGCAAACTGATCAGCCCGGAGCACTTGCTGGTTTTATTCAGAATAAACAATTAGGTGGCCTCGCCTATGGGTTTGCAAACCCTGAGCAATGGGCCAGCACTAATCAGCTAGTGGATTTCTTTGATGTGAAGGGTGATCTACAGCGTGCCTTAAACCCTCTGCAGATACAGACCAAGGCATCCGCTACACCTCACCCTGCATTGCATCCTGGTCGCTCCGCCGAGATTTATCTTGCGAATGCAGCAATTGGTTGGATAGGGGAGTTGCATCCTGCTTTGCAACAGACCTATGAGCTAGCATCTGCTCCGGTCTTGTTTGAGATCCATTGGGATGCGGTGACAGAGATCGGCTTACCAAGGCCTCATGAGATTAGTAAGTTTCCCGTGGTGCATCGCGATATTGCAGTGGTCGTCAAGCAGTCTGTTCCAGCACAAAGCCTGATTGATGCCATGCTGACCAAGAAACAACCTTATTTACAGAAGATTGAGTTATTTGATGAGTTTCGTCCTCAAAAGGAGAGCGCTTCCATGGCTGCCGACGAGAAAAGCCTTGCATTTAGACTCACCCTGGTCAATGATCAAGAGACTTTGCAAGATACTCAGGTGGAAGCGGTTGTAAGTGCCTTGTTAGGCGCTTTACAAAAAGACTGTGCAGCCCGTTTACGCTAGTAAGCCAGTAATTTGTTATATTTATCATTCATCTAAGACAACAAGTACGAAAAGAGTATCGATATGACTGCGAACAATCAAACGGTTACGAAGAACGAACTCTCTGAAGCTTTATTTGATCAGGTGGGCCTCAATAAACGCGAAGCAAAAGATATGATCGATGCGTTATTTGATCGTATTGGTCAGACTCTAGAGGCGGGCGCAGAAGTAAAGATCTCTGGCTTTGGTAATTTCCAGTTGCGCAATAAAACAGCGCGGCCTGGACGCAATCCAAAAACTGGAGAGATGATCCCAATTGCAGCCCGTCGCGTCGTTACTTTTCACGCTAGTCAGAAGCTGAAGGACGCAGTCGAGTCCCATGCTGAGAATCAAAACAGAGCTTGATTCAAAGGCGGACAGTCTCCCGCTTTTGCCCCCCATCCCCAATAAGCGATATTTTACGATTGGCGAGGTCGGAGAGTTGTGTGGTGTAAAACCGCACGTACTGCGCTATTGGGAACAAGAGTTTGATCAGTTGCGCCCTCAAAAAAGACGGGGTAATCGTCGATATTATCAACACCACGAGGTTGTTTTAATCCGACAAATAAGAACCTTATTGTACGAAGAGGGGTTTACGATCAGCGGTGCAAAAAATCGGCTTGATGAGAGTAAATCGTCATTACGTTTGCGCGAAGAGTTGCTCGAGGTGCTTCAAGTCCTTAGCCGCTGAGCTACAATTTATCTTTTCGTCGGGGCGTAGCGCAGCCTGGTAGCGTACTTGCATGGGGTGCAAGTGGTCGGAGGTTCAAATCCTCTCGCCCCGACCATCAATATCAAGGAGTCATCATGCACCCATTTCATTTGGCATTCCCAGTCGATAACTTAAAAGATGCAAGAGCCTTTTATGGAGACCTACTTGGATGTCCGGAGGGACGAAGCTCCGATGAGTGGATTGACTTCAATTTGTTTGGACATCAAATCGTAGCGCATTTGGCCCATGGGGAAGCACAAAACGACGTTCATTCTGACGTGGACGGCAAAAAAGTACCTGTCCGACATTTTGGGATCGTATTGTCGATGCCTGAGTGGGAGGCGATGGCCGATAAATTAAAGAAAGCAGGCACCCAGTTTGTGATCGAGCCTTATATTCGTTTTAAGGGTGAGGTCGGTGAGCAGGCCACGATGTTTTTCTTAGACCCCTCGGGTAATGCAATTGAGTTCAAGGCCATGGCTCATCCTGATCGATTATTTGCCAAATAATGAGTAAAACGTATTTTGGTTTAGAGATTCCCTTCCTTGATGTTCTGGGGGTCGAACCCGAGTTTGCCGAAAACGGCCATTCTCGTATTCGTCTTCATCTTCGGCCTGAGTTGCTGAATAGTTTTCATGTAGCCCACGGCGGGGTCGTGATGTCGATCTTGGATTTTGCGATGGCAGCGGCGGCTCGTAGCTCCCACGAACATATCTTAGGCGTGATTACCATTGATATGACTACTAGCTTTCTTCGCCCCTCTAAAGGGATATTAATTGCCGAAGGTAAGGTATTAAAGGCTGGTAGTACCGTTAATTATTGTGAGGGCAGTATTTTCAATGAAGCAGGGCAATTAACCGCCAAATCCACGGGTAGCTTTATGCTACGGCGCGCTAAGCCACAGTAAGAAAATAAAATAATTAATATTAAATAATATAATTATCAGTTATTGATTAGCATTATTATATTAGTAATAAATTATTTAACTAATTGATTTAAATGATAAAAATTACCAATTTACAATATTAGTTGTCATATATAAACAATATTAGTTGTAATATATAGCCTTAGGGTTAATAATCTTTCTTCTAAAAACCTTTATTAATCTATAATCTGGTCTAGTAATATTTTATTTAAAAGAATAATCAATATACCTTCTATATTAATCATTACTATTTACTCATTAGTTTTCAAAGGAATTTATAAATAATGTCATCGTTTAAAGATTTAGTAGCACAGCGGGAAAAATTAGACAGCCAAATTAATGCCATGATGCAGCGAGAAAAGGCTGAAGGAATTGCTAAAGCCAAAGAAATCATTGAGCAATTTGGTCTAGAAGTGGGTGATCTATTTGGTCGCAAAGGTGTAGCAAAAGGTAAGCGCGGTCGCCCAGCAAAGAAAGGGCCCGCTAGCAAGAAACGCGTTGGCAAGAAGCGGGGTAAGGTAGCTGCAAAGTATAAAAACCCATCGACCGGCGAGACCTGGACTGGTCGTGGTAAGGCGCCTAAATGGATCGCAGATAAAGATCGCACTAAGTTTGTGATTAAGTAATTCGCATTACGTTGATAGAAAAGCCAGTTCATCGAACTGGCTTTTTCTTTTGCAGTATAAGCATGCCCTAAGCGTGCTTCCTTGGATATAAACCTTAGAGGGCATTATTGAGGGCTTCTACAAACAGAGCCTCTAATCTTGGATTGTGCTTATCGTTGCCTTGCTCGCTATCGGCGGAGTATGCAAATACAGTAGATTTCTCTGGAAGTTGATTTAGTGCTTCGTTGATGATTGGCTCCTCGAACTCCGGAGGCCTTAGTTGTTGAATATTTTCTTGGGCCATATCGAGCACGCCAGGGTGGAGCTGCACAAATGCTTCGTCTACTAGCATGGGAATTCTTCTGGTTTGGATGTTCTTGCTGAGGTAATGAATTAGATGTAACTGCTCAACCGGCGGTATTAAGGAATCTAAGTAAATTACGTCGGGATAGAGCGAGACCGCTTGCATCAGCCCTTCTAGGCTGTCTATGGAGCCAACTAAATCTAGCCTTAGGGACCAGCTCTCAATTGCGGAGCGCATCTGCACTAAGTTCTCGGGACGCCTAAAGATACCGAGCGCTAGATATTGTTGCTTGCTGGCGCTTTCTTGTAAGCCCAGCTTGCGACGTCTTAGCTGCTGATTCAGCGATGTTGCTAGGATCCGTCGGTGCCCACCGCGGGTTTTCCAGGCGACCAAATCTCCTTCTTCCACCATTTTTTGCACTGTTCCCAGAGATACCTGTAGGATCTTGGCGCTCTGTCGGGTACTAAGGTACTGCTGGTCTGGATTGATGGCTTTCATCGATTTTCTCCTTCTATTAATTGGGATAGAAAGAGCATAAAAAGCAATTGAAGAAAATTCTGTCGGCAAAGGATTAATTGCAAGTAGGAAATTTCTTATATGTATGTAGGCAATGGGGAAGTTGGCTGTAATCCTCGCCGTGGTTTTATTGTGTCACCCACCCTAGGTTTTGTACTAATCCCTTGATATTGAGATGTTTTCTTCTAAATGTCATGTTATCCTTACATTACATAAGGCATTTGCTTTGCGTTCTGCTAATCGGTTAAGCCGTGTCGCAGATGGTTGAAACCACAGTTTTTTTCGGGTTACCCGATGAAAGGTGAGCATCATGATGCAGTCCTATAGAGGGTCTTCGTACCTCTTTGGGGGTAATGCCCCCTACGTAGAAGAACTCTACGAATCGTATTTATTAGATCCCACATCCGTTGCACAGCACTGGCGCGACTATTTTGATAACGTTGTTCAAGTCCCAGCTGTCGATGGTTCAAACGGTAGAGATATTGCCCATGCCCCAATCGTTGCATCCTTTGCTGAGCGGGCTAAGCAAGGACCCATTAAAACGATCCAGGATTCAGCGGACTCCGAGATGGGTCGCAAACGCGTTGCGGTTCAGCAATTAATTGCTGCTTATCGGAACGTTGGTAATCGCTGGGCTAATTTAGACCCCCTCAAGCGCACAGAGCGCCCTGATATTCCGGAGCTTAATCCGTCGTTTTACGGATTTAGTGACGGCGATATGGATATCGTCTTTAACACCAGCAATACCTTCTTTGGTAAGAACAACATGACCCTGCGGGATCTGTTGCAGGCATTGCGCGAGACCTATTGTGGCACCTTGACTGCCGAGTTTATGTACATTGCTGATCAGAAGATCAAAAAATGGTGGCAAGAGAAATTAGAGTCGATTCGGTCTACGCCTAAGTTTACAAATGAGCAACGTCGTCAGATCCTAGACCGCGTAACCGCAGCAGAGGGCCTTGAGCGTTATCTGCAAGCAAAGTATGTAGGGCAAAAACGATTCTCGCTCGAAGGGGGCGATAGTTTTATTCCCTGCATGGATGAGTTAATTCAGGGGGCTGGCAAGAAAGGCGTCCAAGAGATTGTGATTGGCATGGCGCACCGTGGACGCTTAAATGTCTTAGTCAATGTATTGGGTAAATCACCCAAAGACCTCTTTGCTGAGTTTGATCACACCGCGCAAGAAGATCTGCCCGCTGGTGATGTGAAGTATCACCAAGGATTCTCGAGCGACATCTCGACCCCAGGTGGTCCAGTGCACTTATCCCTGTCCTTTAATCCATCGCACCTAGAGATTGTGAACCCAGTAGTGGAGGGTTCGGCACGCGCAAGGATGGAGCGTCGCAATGATGCGAAGGGCGATCAAGTTCTACCGGTACTCGTGCATGGTGATGCTGCGATTGCAGGTCAAGGCGTGATGCAAGAGACCTTGGCTTTATCCGAAGTACGTGGATATTCCACTGGTGGCACGGTCCATATTGTGATCAATAACCAAATTGGTTTTACCACCTCAGATCCCCGCGATTTGCGTTCTAGTCTTTATTGCACCGACATCATGAAAACCATCGACTCACCGGTTTTGCATGTGAACGGGGATGATCCAGAAGCGGTGGTGTTAGCGACTCAGCTGGCCTTGGAGTACCGCACCCAATTTAAGAAAGATGTTGCGGTTGATATTATTTGTTTCAGAAAGCTAGGCCATAACGAGCAAGATACGCCGGCAATGACCCAGCCCTTGATGTACAGCATTATTGCTACTCATCCTGGTACCCGCAAACTATATGCTGACCGACTTGAGGCGCAAGGTGTTATTGCAGCAGGCGCAGGCGACGAGATGGTGAAAGCCTATCGTGCCGCGATGGATGCGGGCAAGCAAACCCTCGATCCGGTATTGAGTAATTTCAAAGGCAAGTTTGCAGTGGATTGGTCACCGTTCCTCAACAAGAAATGGACCGATCATGCTGACACGGCCATTCCTCTATCCGAATGGAAGAGGCTTGCAGATAAGTTATCGACTCTGCCGGATGATTTCAAAGCGCATCCATTGGTACAAAAGGTATATACCGATCGTGCGGCAATGGGTCGTGGCGAGATCAATGTGGATTGGGGCATGGGAGAGGCAATGGCTTTCGCCTCCTTGCTTGCTAGCGGTTACCCAATTCGTTTATCCGGTGAAGATAGTGGTCGCGGCACATTTAGTCATCGTCACTCTGTACTCCATGCGCAAAATCGAGAAAATTGGGACACTGGTACCCACATCCCATTACAGCATGTGAGTAAAGATCAAGCCCCATTTACTGTCATCGACTCGATTCTGTCGGAAGAGGCTGTGCTGGGATTTGAGTATGGCTATGCCGCTGCCGAACCGAATACCTTAACGATTTGGGAAGCTCAGTTTGGCGACTTTGCAAACGGTGCGCAGGTGGTGATCGATCAATTTATTGCCTCTGGTGAAGTGAAGTGGGGCCGTGTGAACGGTTTGGTGATGATGTTGCCTCATGGTTATGAAGGTCAAGGCCCCGAGCATTCCTCAGCCCGTTTAGAGCGCTTCATGCAACTGTGTGCGGATACCAATATGCAGGTGGTACAACCTACTACCGCATCACAAATATTCCATCTCTTGCGCCGCCAGATGATTAGGCAATTTAGAAAGCCGCTCATCATCATGACTCCTAAATCGCTGTTGCGTCATAAAGATGCCGCATCGCCACTCATCGAGTTCACGAAGGGTGAGTTCCAAACTGTGATTCCGGAGAGTGATGCATCGATTGATCCTCAGTCGATTGAGCGTGTGATCATATGCTCTGGCAAGGTTTACTACGATCTTGTAAAGCAACGCACTGATAAGAAATTAGAGAATGCGGCGATTGTGCGGATTGAGCAGTTATATCCATTCCCGCATAAAGCAGTTGCAAACGTTATTAAAACGTATCCCAATGTAACGGAACTGGTTTGGTGTCAGGATGAACCGCAAAACCAGGGTGCATGGTTCTTTGTGCAACATAACTTGCTTGAGAACATGAGCGAAGGAATGCATTTGGGATATGCGGGCCGACCAGCATCTGCATCACCAGCAGTCGGCTATGCCCATTTGCACCAGACTCAGCAAAAGGCCTTGCTCACCGCAGCGTTTGGGAAATTAAAAGGATTTGTGATCACTAAGTAAACCATGCGTTTGCAAATGGATCACTTATTCAATTTACCACTCATTATTTAACCTATTCATAGGACACATCATGGCCTTATTTGAAGTCAAAGTTCCCCAACTATCAGAGTCTGTTGCTGAAGCAACCCTATTGCAATGGAAAAAGAAACCCGGTGAAGCTGTTGCTCAAGACGAGATCTTGATTGAGATCGAAACCGACAAAGTAGTGCTAGAGGTACCAGCGCCATCTGCCGGCGTGCTATCGGAGATTATCGTTGCTGACGGCGGCACCGTAGTAGCCGAGCAAGTGATCGCAAAAATTGATAGTGAAGGTAAAGCTACTGTCGCTGCAGCTCCTAAAGCAGCAGCACCAGCCTCAGCCCCAGCCCCTGCGGCAGTAAAAGGCACAATTGCCGCACCTTCAGCAGCCAAGTTAATGGCCGAGAATAATCTCAATGCTGCGCAAGTTTCGGGAACGGGTCGAGATGGACGTGTTACCAAAGGCGACGTTCTAAATGCTGTTTCTGGTGGAGCGAAGACAGTGTCGTCAGCCACACCATTGCCCATCTCTAATTTATCTCTAGGTGAGCGTACTGAAGAGCGCGTTCCAATGACACGTCTGCGGGCTCGTATTGCTGAACGCTTATTAGAGTCACAGGCCAATAACGCTATCTTGACAACCTTCAATGAGGTCAATATGGCGCCGGTGATTGCTATGCGCACTCGTTATAAAGATACCTTCGAGAAAACCCACGGCGTTAAATTAGGCTTTATGTCCTTCTTTGTGAAGGCGGCTACGTATGCTCTTAAAAAGTATCCCATCCTCAATGCATCGGTCGATGGTAATGACATCGTTTATCACGGTTACTTTGATATCGGTATTGCCGTAAGCTCGCCACGCGGTTTGGTGGTTCCCATCTTGCGTAATGTGGATCAACTAACTTTGGCCGAAATTGAAAAGCAAATTGCTGATTACGGGAATAAAGCCCGCGATGGCAAATTAAGCATTGAAGAGTTAACTGGCGGTACGTTCTCGATCTCTAATGGCGGCGTCTTTGGTTCGATGCTTTCAACTCCGATCATCAATCCACCACAATCCGCTATTTTGGGGATTCATGCGACCAAGGAGAGGGCGGTGGTTGAAGACGGACAGATCGTAATTCGGCCGATTAATTATTTGGCACTGTCCTACGATCATCGCATCATCGATGGTCGCGAAGCGGTGTTAGGTTTGGTGGCGATGAAGGAACTCTTAGAAGATCCAGCCCGTTTACTTCTTGACCTATAAGGAGTAGACCATGAGCCAAGTATTTGATGTGCTGGTCATTGGAGCTGGCCCCGGTGGTTACATCGCTGCAATCCGTGCTGCCCAACTGGGATTTAAAGTAGCCTGTGCAGAAGCGAACCCATATGCGGATCCCAAAGGGGAGCCTCGCTTGGGTGGAACTTGCCTAAACGTTGGTTGTATTCCCTCAAAAGCTTTATTAGCCTCGTCCGAAGAGTTTGAGAAGATCGGCCATCACGTTGCCAATCATGGCATCACGGTGGGTAAGGTCAGTATCGATATTGCAAAGATGCTTGCTCGTAAAGACGAGATCGTGACCAAGATGACCGGCGGGATTAATTTCTTATTTAAGAAAAACAAAGTGACCTCCCTTAAAGGCCATGCCTCATTCGAAGGTAAAGGCGCTGACGGCTATCAAATTAAGATTACTGGTAAAGATGCGGGTACGGTCATTGCCAAGAATGTCATCATTGCAACGGGCTCGAAGGCTCGTCATTTACCCGGTATCACAGTGGATAACGTTCTGATCTGCGATAACGAAGGTGCCCTCAATTTTGATTCTTTACCCAAGCGCTTGGGTGTGATTGGTGCCGGTGTAATCGGATTGGAGCTTGGCTCGGTATGGCGTCGTGTCGGTTCACAAGTTACTGTATTAGAGGCTTTGCCCACCTTCTTGGGTGCCTGCGATGAGGGCATTGCTAAAGAGGCTAAGAAGATCTTCACCAAACAAGGACTCGATATGCATATGGGTGTGAAGATTGATAAGGTTCAAGCCGATAAGAAGGGCGTTGTGGTTTCGTATCAGGATAGCGCTGGCAAACCCCAAAAATTGGAGTGTGATCGCTTAATCGT
This sequence comes from Polynucleobacter sp. UK-FUSCHL-C3, assembly GCF_040409815.1. NCBI lineage: Bacteria > Pseudomonadati > Pseudomonadota > Betaproteobacteria > Burkholderiales > Burkholderiaceae > Polynucleobacter > Polynucleobacter sp. UK-FUSCHL-C3. The sequence goes on along the minus strand of NZ_CP099959.1, from coordinate 1,071,458 downwards.
CTCAGTAGGTCGTGTTCCTAATACAGAAGGTCTCAATCTTCAGGCTGTGCAGTTAAAGACGGATGAGCGCGGCTTTATCCCCATCAATGACCATACCTGTGCCACCGCTGTCCCAGGTGTATATGCCATCGGTGATGTGGTGCGCGGACCAATGCTCGCGCACAAGGCCGAGGATGAGGGTGTATTGGTTGCAGAGTTACTGGCAGGACAAAAACCCCATATTGATTACAACTGCATTCCTTGGGTTATCTATACCGACCCAGAAATCGCTTGGGTTGGTAAGTCAGAGCAACAATTAAAAGCTGAGGGACGCGCTTATAAAGTTGGTCAATTTCCCTTCATGGCCAATGGCCGTGCGCTTGGCATGGACCGAGCTGAGGGCTTTGTGAAGATATTGGCCGATGCCAAAACGGATGAAGTTTTAGGAGTCCATATTATTGGCCCCAATGCATCGGATCTGATTGCCGAAGGAGCATTGGCGATGGAGTTCAAAGCAGCCGCTGAAGATATTGCTCGCGTTTGTCATCCCCACCCCAGCCTATCTGAGGTGATGCGTGAAGCTGCTTTAGCAACGGATCAACGCGCACTCAATATGTAACTTGAAAGTCGCTGACTTTTATCATCAAGAGTGCAAAGCGCGCGGCTATCAACCGGATCCTGCGCAAGAGCAGGCCATTGTGCGTTTACAGCAGTGCGAAGATCAGTGGGTGGCGTATAAAGAGATCCGCAGCAATGCGCTGACCAAAAAAATATTTCATCCAGAGCTCCCCCGAGGGGTTTATCTTTGGGGCGGCGTTGGCAGGGGTAAATCCTTCTTAATGGATTGCTTTTATGAGGCATCACCCGTTACGAAGAAGATCCGTATCCATTTTCATGAGTTCATGCGCGAGGTCCATCGCGAGTTACATGAACTCTCAGGCTTGGCAGACCCACTTGATGAGCTTGCCTTGCGAATTGCAGAGCGCTATCGCTTAATTTGCTTTGATGAGTTTCATATCAACGATATTGCCGATGCGATGATCATGTACCGCTTGCTCAAAGCATTGTTCCTTGATCGAGTGCAGTTCATCATGACCTCAAACTATCGTCCAGATCAACTCTATCCAAATGGTTTGCACCGTGACCGCTTATTGCCTGCCATTGAACTGCTTGAAGATAAGTTGGATGTATTGAATGTCGACGCTGGGAGTGATTATCGCCAACTGCAAATGTCGCGTATCCAAGCCTATCTGCATCCACTAACCGCTGAAAATGATAAAAAGTTAGACGACTACTTCCATAATCTGATTGGTAAGCAAATAGAGTCTTCGTATCCGGTACTAAAGATTGAGTCTAGAGAAATTCGGGCCTTGCATTTAGCAGAAGGGGTGGTGTGGTTTGACTTTCAGACCATCTGTTGTGGGCCTCGCTCTCAAAATGATTACCTAGAGATTGCAAATACCTTTCATACAGTAATCGTAGCGGGGGTACCCCATATGCCACCCCGACTAACCAACGAAGCAAGACGCTTTATTTGGCTCATTGATGTTTTATATGATCACCGGGTTAAATTAATTATGTCTGCGGAAGTGCCTCCAGACCAGCTTTATACCGAGGGCCAGGTGGTGGATGAATTTGCGCGAACGGTCTCACGCCTCATCGAGATGCAATCCCGAGACTATATTGAATCCCCCCGTCGGATCATTAATGCTCATCTGACCTAAAATAGAGGTATGAGCCAAACTGCGCCACTGAATGCCGATTTGCATTGCCACTCGATTATTTCGGATGGAACCTTAAGTCCTGAAGAGTTAGCCCTTCGTGCTCACCAAAATGGGGTTCAGGTTTGGTCACTGACCGATCATGATGTTTTGGGTGGGCAAGAGCGCGCGCGTCTTGCCGCTGAAAACCTTGGCATGACCTATCTCGCTGGGGTTGAGATCTCGATTAGTTGGATGAACCAAACGGTCCATATTGTGGGCCTTGGTCTTGATCAATCCAATGCTGTTCTGGAAGAGGGCTTGCGTGCGACTCGGGATGGTCGTGGTCTACGTGCACGTCAAATGGCTGCGCAACTCGAGCAAGCTGGCATCCAAAATAGTTACGAAGGCGCTCTGCATTTTGCTGGCAACCCGGAGTTGATTGCCCGTACGCACTTTGCCAGATTCTTGGTAGAACAAAAAATATGCAGCAATATGGATGAGGTGTTCCGTAAATACTTGATCGCTGGTAAGCCAGGTTATGTATCGCATCGCTGGGCTAGTCTCGATGAGGCAGTGAGCTGGATTCGGGGGGCGGGTGGCGAGGCAGTGATCGCGCATCCTGGGCGATACAAACTCAATACGATGCAGATGGATGAGCTTTATGCTCGCTTTAAAGACTTGGGTGGCAGTGGAATTGAAGTCGTTACCGGAAGTCATAGCCCAGATCAATACAAAACCTATGCCAAGATTGCCGAGCGTTACGGATTTATGGCCTCGCGCGGTTCAGATTTTCATGATCCGCACGAGAGTAATATCGATCTAGGCTTACTACCGCATCTACCAGAGCATCTAAAGCCGATCTGGTCGGTCTTTCATTAAATAAGCGACAATCCTCCCTATGTTTGCTGAACGCGTTCTTTCTGGTATGCGCCCAACGGGTGCCTTGCATCTGGGCCATTACCACGGGGTCTTAAAAAATTGGGTTCGTCTCCAAGCTGAGTACCCCTGTTTCTTCTTTGTGGCGGATTGGCATGCCTTAACTACTCACTATGAGACCCCTGAGGTTATTCAGGAGTCGGTTTGGGAGATGGTGATCGATTGGTTGGCAGCTGGAGTCGATCCTAATCAAGCCACTTTATTTATACAGAGTCGAGTGCCTGAGCATTCAGAACTGTTCTTGTTGTTAGCGATGGGTACCCCATTAGGATGGCTCGAGAGAGTGCCCACCTATAAAGACCAAATCGAGAAACTCAAAGAGAAAGATCTGCAAACCTACGGATTCTTAGGATACCCATTGCTGCAGGCAGCCGATATTTTGATCTATCGTGCTTTGCATGTCCCCGTGGGCGAGGATCAAGTACCCCATGTGGAGATGACCCGCGAAGTAGCCCGACGCTTTAATTATTTGTATGGTCGTGAACCCGGCTTTGAGGAGAAGGCCTTAGAGGCAGTTAAAAAATTAGGTAGCAAGCGCGCCAAACTTTATGCAGAACTACGCACCGCTTATCAAGAGCGTGGTGAGGATGAGGCTTTATTGCAAGCGCAAGCGATGTTGCAAGAGTCACAGAGTTTGTCGATGGGAGATCGGGAGCGCCTCTTTGGTTACTTAGAGGGCGCCCGCAAAATTATTTTGGTAGAGCCCCAAGCCTTGCTTACATCAGCATCGCGCATGCCCGGACTCGATGGCCAGAAGATGTCGAAGTCGTATGGCAACACTATCAGTATCCGCGAGGCGCCTGAGGAGGTTGTTCGTTTGGTGCGTACCATGCCTACCGATCCAGCCCGAGTGCGACGAACCGACCCAGGCAATCCCGCAAACTGTCCTTTATGGCAGTTCCATCAGGTGTACTCAGACCAAGCCACTAAAGATTGGGCAGAGAAGGGTTGTAAATCTGCAGGTATTGGCTGCTTAGATTGCAAGCAACCAGTGATTGATGCGATCTTACGTGAACAGCAACCCATGTTTGAGCGTGCTCAGCAATACTTAGATGATCCTAGCCTCTTACGTTCGATCATTGCCGATGGCTCTGATAAGGCTCGCAAAGTAGCGCAAGAGACCATGCGCGATGTGCGTGAGGCCATGGGCCTCGACTTTGATTAATACCGACCCCGCAGTGCACGCAGAGCTTGATGTAGTCTCTTCTTGGATTGCTCACTATGCTGGGCTATTAAAACCTGGTGCTAAGGTCTTAGATCTAGCATGTGGTGGCGGGCGTCATGCACGATACTTGGCTGATCAAGGCCATACAGTTCTTGCTGTTGATCGTGATCCAGACTCTTTAGCCAAGATCAAGTATCGCTTGGTTAAAACTCTACCACTTGACCTAGAGGGTGATCATTGGGTCCTCCCTGAAGCAGAGTTTGGGCGCTGGGACGCCATTATTGTCACGAACTACCTTTATCGCCCTTATTTGGATCTCTTGCCAACCCTTTTAGAAGAGGGCGGCATCTTGCTGTACGAGACCTTTGCCATTGGCAATGCAGAGTTCGGTAAACCTTCGAACCCAGCATTTTTACTGCGTCACGGTGAGTTATTGGAGTTAGCCCAAAAACATCAACTCCATGTGGTCGCCTATCGAGACGGTTTTGTAGAAAGACCCAAACCAGCCATGGTTCAAAGCCTTTGTGCGTGCCGTGGAGCCCCTAAAATACGCCATCCGTTACAATTTCAAGCTTAAGAACCCCAGTAGATTAATTCTCTAAAACCCCATGACCCAATTGATGACCGGTAGTATGGTTGCGATTGCAACCCCGATGCATGAAGACGGCAGCCTAGACTATCCTGCCTTGCGTTCGCTATTAGATTGGCATGTTGCAGAAGGTACTGATGCGATTGTGATTGTGGGTACTAGTGGCGAGTCACCCACGGTATCAGTTGAGGAGCATTGCGAGTTAATCCGCGTAGCCGTAGAGCAGATTAAAGGTCGTATATCAGTGATTGCCGGTACTGGTGGAAATTCCACACGCGAGGCCATTGAGTTAACCGAGTTTGCCAAAAAGGTGGGAGCAAACGCCAGTTTGCAAGTGGTACCGTATTACAACAAGCCAACACAAGATGGCATGTATGCGCACTTTAAGACTATCGCTGAGAAAGTAGATCTCCCAGTTATTTTGTACAACGTGCCAGGCCGTACGGTTGCCGATCTATCCAATGACACTACTATCCGCTTGGCACAAGTTCCTGGTGTTATCGGTATTAAGGATGCCACTGGTAATTTAGAGCGCGGCTCATTCTTGCTTGCGGAACTCAAGAGTAAAAAACTGGATCACTTTGCCGTGTACTCAGGAGATGATCTAACCGCCATCTTCCTCATGCTCATGGGCGGTCATGGCAATATCTCCGTAACCGCCAATGTGGCACCCCGTTTGATGAGTGCGCTCTGTAAAGCTGCCATTGCAGGGGATACTCAAAAGGCCCGCAGTATTCAATATCAATTATTAGCAGTGCATAAGATGATGTTCATCGAGGCCAACCCCATTCCTGTAAAGTGGGCATTGCATCAGATGGGCAAAATGGAGGCGGGGATTCGTTTACCATTAACCCCGCTTAGCCAAGACTTGCGAGAGCCCCTAAAGCAGGCTTTGCAAAATGCAGGTTTGGTATGAGCATTTCATCGTTACACGAAAGACATAAGAGACTAATGCGTTTTGCAATCCAATCCTCTTTCATAAGCCTACTAGCTCTCGGCTTAAGCGCCTGCAGTAGCTTTAGTAGCATGACCGCTAGCGATAAGGTGGACTATAAAAAGCAGGGCGAGCTTCGTGGGCCTAATTTAGCCCTACCACCAGACCTCATTACTGCTCAGGCCGATCGTCGCTATATCGTGCAAGATGGCACTGCCACGATGTCCGAGTACAGCCAAGCGGTTAAAAAATCATCGCAGATGCGCACAAACGTTTTGACCGGTATACCGGGGATGAAAATCGAGCGCGATGGCGACAAGCGTTGGTTGGTTGTAGATAAATCAGCGGCAACCCTCTATCCCCAAATAAAGGATTTTTGGCAAGAGAACGGATTTTTACTCCTAATTGACTCTCCATCCACCGGAATCATGGAAACCGATTGGGCGGAGAATCGTACCAAGATCCCCCAAGACATTATTCGGAGAACCTTGGGCAAGGTCCTTGACTCGTTGTATGACTCGGGCGAGCGTGATAAGTTTAGAACCCGCCTTGAGGTTCAAAAACCTGAGGTGACTGAGATTTATATTTCTCATAAGGGGGCAATTGAGGTTCCCTTAAAAGATACAGGCACAACGATTTCTACAAGCTGGACAATTCGTCCTTCTGACCCAGAGCTGGAGGCGATTTTCTTAACCCGCCTCATGGAGCGTTTGGGAATGACCCAAGAGCAAGCAAAGGCTCAGATTGCAGGGGCTACAGTTGTATCAAAGACCCCTCGGGCAAAATTAATTGTGGATGGTCCAGCCACCCGTATTGAGATGTCACAGAGTTTTGATCGTGCTTGGCGCGATGTAGGTTTGGCGCTCGATCGATCGAACTTTACGGTCGATGATCGCGATCGCTCTAAAGGAATTTACTTTGTCCGCTATGTTAATCCGAAGGAGTTAGGGGATAGCAGGGGTTGGTTTGGTCGCACCTTTGGAAAGAGCAACGATGCTGATAAAAAAGCCAAGGTCTACCGAGTAGTTGTTCAAGCACGAGGTGAGAACCAAATTGTGGTTTTGGTGCAGGATGCTGATGGCAAACCCGAGAATACGGCGACAGGCAATCAGCTCTTAACGACACTAGATCGACAGCTTATTAAGTAACGAGCTGATAAACAACCAATAACAATCATAAGAAATAAAAAAAGGCACTCAAACGAGTGCCTTTCTTACTACAGCCTCAGAATTACTTCTTTGCTGGAGCAGCAGGTGCAGCAGCAGGAGCTGGAGCAGCAGCAGGTGCAGCAGGAGCGGCGGCAGGAGCAGCGTCAGCTGGCTTAGCATCAGCAGCAGGAGCAGCAGGAGCGGCTGGAGCAGCAGCTGGCTTAGCTTCTTCTTTCTTACCGCAAGCAGACAAAGCAACGGCCAACATAGCGGCCAAGAGTAGTGACTTCTTCATTATTATTTCCTTTAAATTAAAGACGATATACATCCGATTTACAGCAATTACCGGTAATTGTTGTAGGACCTAATTGGAGACACTTTGGGTAATCCCAAATTAAATCCACTGTGGATTATAGCAACCGATTACTAATTATTTCATTGGGTCTCAGATAGGCAAAGATTGCTCTGATGGGCTTAGATCCAGATTAACCAGCCGGAGCAGTAGGCCTCATAAAGAGAGTTCTCCCCAGACATCCACTTTTCTGGATTTGTATCCATTAAGACCTTATTTTTGCTTGATTTTTTAGCCCTACGCCCTAGGGCTAGGGTATGTAATCTAGCAAGCTCTTTCCAAGCTTTTTGAACTGCTGGAGTTTGCCCACGGGATACCGCCTCGCCATTGCAAAAGACTTCATCCCCCCAAATTAGGAGGCGAGTCTGCGGATGGGGAACAAGGGTCTTGGAATAGAGTGTTTGCCAAAATGCCTTCGGCATCATTGCATCATGCGGACCCTCAAAAACGGCCTGAGGCTTAGGCTCGCTTAGATAGGCGCTGATTCCTCGAAGATACTCCTTACCTTCACCCAATGCCAGTTTACGAACGTGTTTGCTAATCTGCTCTTCTAGGAGTCTTGGTAAAACTGCCGGATCCTTGGTGGCGCCTTGTAGAGGATCTGCATAAATCGTGGCGAGTTCGGGGTCATCTTCAAGGGATTCTGCAAGACGCCATAAACCCTCTTGCAAAAGCTCGCGATAGCTTGGCGATCGAAAGCCCACTGACCAGGTCTGACAGCCCGCATCTAAGGCAATACCTTCATGCGCAATGTGAGGAGGAAGATATAGAAGATCTCCAGGCTCCAGAACCCAATCTTCTTTTGCCTCAAAGCGCGCCAAGATTTTGAGGGGTAGATCGTCCCGGAGTGATAAATCGGATTGTGCGGATATCTTCCAACGGCGCCGACCCTCCATCTGGATCAAAAAGACATCGTAGGAGTCGACATGGGGACCAACGCCACCACCAACACCAGCAATGCTAATCATCAGATCATCAAGACGAGCATCCGGAATAAACCTAAACCACGATAAGACATTAGCAGCCGCAGGGTGCCGTGCCTCGACCCCTTGGACCAATAAAGTCCAGTCATTGGACTTTAAGGATGGGATCTGCCCCTTACGAAAGGGCCCATGCTCTAGTTGCCAAGGCTTGGCCTTTACTAAGCGAGATTCATTGCCATCGTTACCGGCAAAGCCAAACAAGACATTCGCAGAAATGGAGCTTTGCAGAGCTTGTCCCTGAGCTTTTGCAAGTGCAAAACTGGGGATTGCATGGCGGACCAGCAAGGGGCGCTTATGCCAATAGTCCCGCATAAAGGCATTAGGGCTTCGCTGGCCCAAAAGCGCCCAGGGCTCATCGAGGGGAAGCTGGGCTGGGGCCCGAGGCACCTCATAGATTGAATCGGTCTTAGTCAAGTAAAATAGCCTTATTCAGGAACTACATCGCTATGAAGATTGAAAAAAATACCATCGTTTCTCTCCGTTACAAACTCAGCGATGCACAAAACAACATTATCGAAGAACCCGATACCGTCATGGTATACCTTCATGGCGGGTACTCGGGCACCTTCCCAAAGATCGAGAGCTTACTCGATGGGAAGGATGTTGGTTTCGAGACCACTGCGCAACTAGAGCCCCACGATGCGTTTGGGGAGTACGATCCCAATCTACTCAAAATAGAACCGCGCGAGCGCTTCCCCGAACCTCTCGAGATCGGGATGCAGTTTGAAGGAGTACCCGAAGAATTATCAGAGGATGAGATTCTAGAGGCCGATGAAGAAGAAGATGAGGACGATGAAGAGATTGATACCTTAATTTATACGGTGACCGAGCTCGCCGATAAACAAGTGGTCTTAGATGGTAATCATCCCTTGGCTGGAATGGCTCTGCGTTTTTGGTTACAGGTTGAAGATGTTCGCCAAGCAACCGATGACGAGATTGCTAATCAGCACCCACAGGATGAAGATGGCTTTGGTCTTGATCTCGCCGATGAAGACGATCTGGATGAGTTAGATCGGAATGGTGGCGAGGCCAAAGGATCTGGTACTAGCCCCCGCACCTTACATTAAAGCAAACTACTCTTTAAGAAGTTGCTTGATTGCGTCAAGCTCTCGCTTGGTCTCTTGATGGCCATGATCATCGCTGGCTTTCCCACCCAATTTAGCAATCGCTTCCTCAAGTGCCTTGATCTTGTTCTCTTGCTCGATCGTTGCATCGATCAAACTCTTAAGCGCCAGTGATACTGGATCATCAGCATTAGGCGTAATGCCATAGGCCGAGAAACTAGCCTTACTGGCATCGCTTGCATCTTTGGGAAGATCGGGATGCAAGATACGTGCTGGCACACCAACTGCTGTGGCTCCCGCTGGGATCTCTTTTAAAACCACCGCATTCGATCCAATCCGGGCGCCATCTCCCACCGTAAATCCTCCTAAGACCTTAGCCCCGGCGCTCACCACGACCCCTTTGCCCAAAGTAGGGTGACGCTTCACCCCTTTATAGAGCGAGGTGCCACCTAGAGTGACCCCTTGATAGATGGTGCTGTCATCCCCAATCTCGGCGGTCTCGCCAATGACGATGCCAAGACCATGGTCTAAGAACACCCGACGCCCAAGACGCGCTCCGGGGTGGATCTCAATATTGGTCAAAAAGCGAGCTATGGACGCCAAGAACCGAGCGGGCCATTTAAGCCCTAAGTTCCAGAGTGCGTGATTGAGGCGATGCAGCCAAATGGCATGAAGGCCTGGGTAGCAGGTGATGACCTCGAGACGATGCCGGGCGGCAGGATCCCGCGCAATAATGGCATCGACGTCTTCGAGTAATGAGCTCAGCATCCCATTAGTGTAATGGGAGAGTGCTATTTCCTCAGGATCATCTGTTTCGCAATCCCCCGCAGGAGATCAATCTCCTCTTTGCGTAAATGCGCTCTTGCAAATAAAGACTGCAGGCGCGGCATTAATTTCTTGGGATGATTAGGATCCAAATACCCGATGGCCTCAAGCCCTGCTTGCCAATGTTCTAGCATTGCTGCTACCGCAATCGGATCGGCAAGCTCGGCAGGATCGGTCTGGGGGATATGCTCATGCCCTTGCACAAGGGCTTGGCGTAAGCCAAAGGCACAGACCATTATAGCCTGCGCCAGATTGAGGGAGGGGTAGTCAGGGTTAGCAGGCAAATAAACCCTGTGTGTACAAAAAGCCAGATCTTCGTTCTCTAGACCAGTGCGCTCTGGACCAAAGACCATTGCAACCGATTGCTGGTTACTCACAGCATCGAGCAAAAGATCTAAACCACTATTCCAGTCTAAGGCGGGAGGACCAAACTCGCGGTCACGACTGCTTAAACCGAGAACAACACTGCAATTCTGGAGTGATAGAGAGAGGGATTGGGTAACAATAGTCTTAGCCAATACATCGCTAGCACCGCTGGCTAAGGCGATTGCTTCAGCATCCTCATGCATTCTGTCTTGCCGTGGACGAACTAGGTGTAAGTGCTCAAAGCCCATGGTTTTGAGGGCGCGGGCGGTCGAGCCCACATTGCCCGCATGACTAGTTTCGACTAAGACCCAACGGACCTGATCGCAATGCACAGAAAATGAGTTTTTGGTCATCGATCCCAATTCGATTAAAATAATGTCATTCCGCTTTGGAACTTAAAAGCACGTTCATGCAAAAGATGTCAGTGTAAGTAATTTAAGACCTCTTTGCAGTGCACCCTTTTATGTCTCTGGAGCTTGTTCTTATTTAATTTGTCCACTGATTATGCACCCCATGTTAAACGTGGCCGTGAAGGCCGCACGCCGTGCCGCAACGATTATTAATCGCGCTTCACTTAATTTGGAGCGCTTGCAAATCGATCGTAAGCAACATAACGATTTTGTGACCGAAGTGGACAAAGCGGCCGAAGAGGTCATCATCGAGACCCTCAGTGAGGCCTACCCCAATCATGGGTTTTTGGCCGAAGAGTCTGGTGAGTTGTTAAATAACTCCGATCATATTTGGATCATTGATCCTCTAGACGGCACAACCAACTTCATCCACGGCTTTCCTCAATATGCGATCTCCATTGCCTTGTCGGTAAACGGAGTACTGCAGCAAGCGGTCATTTATGATCCCAATCGTGACGAGTTATTTTCTGCCAGCAAAGGTGGTGGCGCCTACGTTGATCGTCGTCGCTTACGAGTAGCTGATCAGATTAAATTAGAGAACGCTTTAATCGGAACGGGATTTCCGTATCGCCAAGATCAAGATGTGGACCAATACTTAAAGATCTTTGCGGACATGACTCGTCAATGCGCAGGCTTACGCCGCCCCGGCGCTGCTTCATTAGATCTAGCCTATGTTGCTGCAGGCCGGTATGACGGCTTCTTTGAAAGCGAGTTAAAGCCTTGGGATATGGCTGCCGGCACACTCATCATTACCGAGGCAGGTGGTTTGGTTGGTAACTATCGGGGCGAAGAAGGATTCTTAGAGAGCGGAGAGATTATGGCGGGCAATCCACGTATCTTCGCGCAGATGGCGCAGGTCTTGGGTAAATACTCGCGTCAATCAGCTTAAGACGACTTCACTAAATCGATATAGCGCACCCCATTGGTGTCAATACGAAGCGCACTCGCTTTAGGCAACACAGTCTCAGGATGATCTAGATCCCAGTCAGATAGTACCCAACGCTGCCACTCTTTATTGCCCATGCTTTCATGATGTCGGGCAGGAAGGTGCGTATGCCCATGGATCAAACGCTCTGAGCTATACGAGCCCATGAGGTTGGCACAGGCCACTAAAGTGACATCACCCTTGAACCGAGCCATCTCAGGGGTATAACGAACCGCACGATCGTACTTAGCCGTACTGTTAGTTCGCAGGGTACGTGCGATACTGCGTCGCCACTCAAGGGGTAGGCGCAAGAACAGATTTTGTAACCAAGGCTTACGAACCCATTTACGGAATATCTGATAACTCAGATCATTGGTGCATAAGGCATCACCATGGCTAATGACCCATTCATCACCCGCGATCATTACCTTAGAAGGGTCTGGTAACAAGGTCATACCCGATTTGCGAATGAACTGCTCACCAATTAAGAAGTCACGGTTACCATGGATGTAATACGTTTTGGCCTTGCTAGATAAATTACTTAAGGCGCGCAAGACCTCTTGCTGAAAAGGGGAGCGTGCTCCAGCATCATCTCCCACCCAATACTCAAACAGATCACCCAAGATAAATACAGACTCTACCTGGTTGGCTTCCTTCTCGACAAAGTCAAAGAAACGCTGCGCCGTCAAGGGCATTGACGGGGTCAAATGCAGATCTGAGATCAGCAGGGCGCTAGCGTGTTCTTGCATGAACTAGTCTTCGATTACAGAAGCCGTCTCGATGACAACGTCCTCATTTGGAACATCTTGATGGTAGCCAGAATTTCCGGTAGGCACTTTTTTGATCTTCTCCACAACGTCCATGCCATGGCTAACCGAACCAAAAACTGCATAGCCCCAGCCTTGAGGAGTTGGCGCAGTGTGGTTCAAGAAATCGTTGTCATTAACATTAATAAAGAACTGAGAGCTGGCAGAATGCGGCTCATTGGTTCGTGCCATCGCAATCGAACCCTTCACGTTCTTTAAGCCGTTATTGGCTTCGTTCTCAATCTCCGCATTGGTGGGCTTTTGTTTCATACCTGGGGCCATGCCACCGCCTTGGATCATGAAGTTATCAATTACGCGATGAAAGATCGTGCCATCGTAATGTCCACTTTTGACATAGGCTAAAAAGTTTTCAACAGTTTTAGGAGCCTTGGCGGCATCCAAGTTTAGGGTGATATCGCCATGGTTGGTTTTGAGTAATACGCTTGGCATACAGAACTTTCTCTTAAGGTTTAGGGGTTGCAGAATTAGGATTAGTACCGGGTGTAGTCGTTGGTCTATTAGCGGGCTTTGCCACTGGATTTAGGATCTCTTTAATCGCTTTGGCACGAAGCCCATATTCTCGCTGATTGGGCTGGAGTTTGCTGGCACTCTGGTAATTCGTTTCACTCAGGCGCAAATAAACCTCAGCTAAATTACCTTGCGCAGTGACATAGTCTGGACGAAGCTTAAGAGCAAGCTCTAAATAATCACGTGCCTCTATCCATTTGCCTTGATTAGCCGATAGTGCGGCAAGATTGTTATAGGGTTCTGGTAGCTCCGGAAACTGTTGGGTGATCTCAATCCAAGTGTTCTTGGCTGAGACAGTATCACGCAACTCTATTTGTAGGCGGGCTTTCAAGAATCGTAATTGGACATTGCGTGGCGACTTCGCTAAGGCGGCATCAATGGCTTTAATTGCATCAGTAAACTTACGTTCTTTGGTCAGCTTCTCAATATGGGTTGGAATTGCGTTCTTAATCACCGGATCAGGCTCAATAATCAAGAAGGACAAAAAGGGCACCGAGATGGTCTCCGCTAATTGATTTGCAGAGGTCTCTGGGTTTTGATTGGCACTCATTCGGGGTGGATCGGTTGGACCATACCCACCTAAATACGGTTGCGGAGGGACACCAGTTGCCGCTGGAGGGACACTTGGCGAAGTGCTACACGCTAGTAGGCTTAAAGTGCTAATCCCAAGCAAAAGTCTTAGGGTCCAAGTGAACAAGGGAGAGCGGGTCTGGGATGGTGTCATTACAAAGAGATCACTAAATGGGCACTTCATTGGATATACTCAGCAGTCTAACAAATTCATGCTCCATGTTTCCAAAGTCTTATAAGGTTCCTCGGTCTAAGTAAGTTCAATGACGCTCTCAATCTACAACACCCTATCGCGCAGCAAGGAAATCTTTAAACCGATTGTGGCTGGTCAGGTGCGCATGTATGTCTGTGGAATGACCGTCTATGATTTCTGTCACTTAGGTCATGCCCGTGTCATGATCGTATTTGATATGGTGACTCGCTGGTTGCGAGCTAGCGGCTATCAGGTGAGCTACGTGCGCAATATCACTGATATTGATGACAAGATCATCAAGCGCGCGCTTGAGAACAAAGAACCGATTGCTGTCTTAACGCAACGCTTTATCGATGCAATGCACGAGGATGCCAAAATCCTTGGGCTCTTGCCTCCCGATCACGAGCCCCGTGCTACCCAGTACATTGCGCAGATGCAAGGCATGATTGGTCGTCTGATTGACCAACAAATGGCTTACCAAGCTGAGGACGGGGATGTGAACTACGCCGTGCGTCAGTTCCCAAGCTATGGCAAGTTATCCGGCAAGTCCATCGATGAGCTCAATGCGGGTGAGCGCGTCGCCATTGGCAGTGGTAAACGCGACCCTCTAGACTTCGTCCTTTGGAAATCCGCCAAAGCCGATGAGCCCAGTGATACGCGTTGGGCATCCCCATGGGGTGAGGGTAGGCCTGGTTGGCATATTGAGTGTTCTGCAATGTCTTGTGAGTTACTCGGGCAACATTTTGATATTCATGGGGGAGGGGCTGATCTGCAGTTTCCTCACCACGAGAACGAGATTGCCCAGAGCGAAGGCGCTCTGTATGGATCAACGCCGGTTACTAACCCGTTCGTAAACTACTGGATGCACAACGGGCATATACGTGTGAACCAAGAGAAGATGTCAAAGTCATTAGGCAACTTCTTCTTAATCCGAGATGTTTTACAACAATTTGATCCTGAGGTTGTGCGCTTTTTCATGTTGCGTGCGCATTATCGAAGCCCTATTAACTACTCCGATAGTCAGTTGGAGGAGGCTAGGACAGGCTTGGTGCGTTTATATACCGCAATCAATACAAACGAGCAGCATGCTTCTAAGAACGCGGAGCCCGTCGCACAATGGGTAAAGCGCTTTGGGGATGCTATGAACGATGATTTCAACACCCCCGAGGCGATCGCAAGCCTCTTTGATTTGGCAAGCGAGATTAATCGAGCCAGCGACGCGAACACCAAGCAAGAGCTCTCCCAGACTCTCAAACACTTGGCCGATCTTATTGGCCTTTTGCAACGCTCTCCCAATGAGTTTTTACAAAGTGGGACACCGCATACCGGCATGAGCCCCGCACAGATTGAGGAGCAGATTGCAGCGCGACATGCTGCCAAGCTCACCAAGAACTTTAAAGAAGCCGATGCGATTCGGGAACGCCTGTTGAACGATGGCGTTGTCTTAGAAGATAAACCCAGCGGCACAGTATGGCGCCGCGCTTAAGAACGACATGCCAAATACCAAACTAGCTAGTAAATCTGTTGCTGTAAAAAAGGTGGGGCGCAAGCCTAGTATTAGCTCACCTGACTATTGGCATGAGGCATGCGCAGAGTTGATGAAGCAAGATCGTATTCTTCGTAAATTAATACCAAAGTATGGTGACGGCATCTTAGGAAGTCGGGGCGATGCATTCACAACATTGGCGCGCTCGATCGTGGGGCAACAGATCTCGGTGGCTGCTGCCCAGTCGGTCTGGAATCGCACTCTAGAGACCCTTGAGCATGAGGTTACCCCGGCACAGGTTCTTAAGACCAAACAAGAGGCCTTGCGCGCATCGGGTTTGTCGACCCGCAAGGTCGAGTACATTCGGGACCTAGCCGATCACTTTCATCATGGGCGTTTGCAAACCGATGTATGGCACACCATGGATGATGAAGAACTCATTAAAGACCTCAGCGCAATCCGGGGGATAGGTCGCTGGACCGCAGAGATGTTTCTGATCTTTAATCTCATGCGTCCCAATGTGCTGCCTCTTGACGATATTGGCCTGATTCGGGCGATCTCGATTAATTACTTCAGCGGGGAACCCGTGAGCCGTCATGAGGCCCGCGAGGTCGGGGCTAATTGGGCCCCATGGAGAACGGTAGCCACTTGGTATATGTGGCGCAGCATTGATCCTATACCCGTAGAGTACTAATTTGGGGGACCATTCCCCAAAAGACATAAAATTAGGCTATGAAGACCACTTTCCTAGACTTTGAACAGTCGGTTGCCGAGTTAGAGACCAAAATCGAGGAACTGCGCTTTGTGCAGGACGAGTCCTCGGTCGACATCTCGGATGAACTCAAGACGCTCTCTGAGAAGAGCCAACAGCTCACCAAAGAGCTCTACGAGAACCTGAGCCCATGGCAGGTATCTCAAGTCGCGCGTCATCCACAACGCCCCTACACCTTGGATTACATCGCAGCTTTATTTACGGACTTTCATGAGTTGCACGGCGACCGTGTTTTTGCCGATGACCAATCCATGATTTGTGGCTTAGCGCGTTTTGATGGAAAACCTTGCATAGTGATTGGGCATCAAAAGGGTAGAGATACTAAAGAACGAGCGCTACGTAACTTTGGTATGAGTCGTCCTGAGGGATATCGTAAGGCCATGCGCATCATGCGACTTGCTGAGAAGTTCCATCTCCCAGTCTTTACTTTTGTAGATACACCCGGAGCATTTCCAGGGATTGATGCCGAAGAGCGCAATCAATCTGAAGCGATTGGGCACAACTTATATACCCAAGCAGAACTCAAGGTGCCCATCATCACCACCATCATTGGCGAAGGTGGCTCGGGTGGCGCCTTAGCAATTGCGATGGGCGACATGGTAATGATGTTGCAATACTCCACGTATTCGGTAATCTCGCCAGAGGGCTGCGCCTCGATCTTATGGAAGACCGCTGAGAAGGCCCCAGATGCTGCGGAGCAACTCGCATTGACCGCCCAGCGACTAAAGGAACTCAATCTCATCGATAGCATCGTGCCAGAACCGATTGGTGGTGCTCACCGAAATTACGAAGGCATGATGCAGAGTATGAACAAGGCCCTTAAGCATGCTCTCTCTGAGGTAGGAGATCTGGCTGAAAAAGATCTTCTCGATCGTCGTCATAAACGGTTCATGAGTTATGGCCAGTTCAAAGAAGTTAAAGCCAAAGAAGCCAACTAAGCCAACTAAGCGCATCGGTATTGCACTGAGTGGTGGTCTAGATTCGGTTGTCTTGCTCGATGCGGTCTGTAAGGCCTACCCGCACGACACTCTTATTGCATTGCATATTCATCATGGTTTACAAAAGCAGGCCGATCAGTGGTTCGTCTTTTGCGAGAGGCTCGCTAAGCATTACAAGATTGGTTTTGATTTCCGTCTCCTGCATTTGCAAGATCAAACCGGCAATGTAGAGGCTCGGGCACGCTCAGCGCGTTACGAAGCCCTTCTTGATCTATGCGAAGCGCATGATCTGGATCATCTCTTACTCGCACATCATCAAAATGACCAAGCAGAGACCGTGCTGCTGCAATTACTGCGAGGTGCGGGACCTGCTGGATTATCTGCCATGGGGCCCCAGAAGGAACTCTGCAGTCCTACCGGCAAGCGTATTACCTTGTGGCGACCATTACTCGAGCAAACTCGCGAAGAGCTTGAAGCGTATGCCAGGAGACGGCGCTTGCAATGGGTAGAGGATCCTAGTAATCAAGACACCATCTATCGACGCAATGCGCTCCGTAAAACGATCCTTCCTGCCTTAAGCAAGATCCAAGCAGGTGCCATCGCCAATCTAGCACGCAGTGCCCAGTTATTAGCTCAAACCCAAACGCTATTAGATCGTTTAGCTCAAGCGGATGCAAAATCTCTGATGCAAAACGGAGCACTGCAAATTGCTCCGCTAATGGCGCTCCAAGCAAATGATTTGGCTGGTGCAAACAATGTCTTGCGTTACTGGTTAAAGCAACATCACTTAGCGATGCCGTCCCAAGAGCGCTTGCAAGCATGGTGGCAAGACCTCTCAGGAATGCGTCTCGATCAACGCTTGCACTGGGCGCATGATGGACAAGCGATTCGGGGATGGCGTGGGCTTTTACAGATTGATGCTTCAGGCGCTCAGCAAAAAACAATACGAGGCGAGTGGATCTTTCTACCAATCTCCCCAAACTCTAAAAAAGCTGGTCTTCCTTGGGACTGGTATCAAGAGGCACTTAACGCAAAGACCATTGAGACCAAAGCCCGCGAGGGTGGGGAGCGCTTGAAGATCAAGCCCAATACGCCAAGTAAAAGTCTCAAGAAGCTTTATCAGGAAGCAGGGGTGCCTCCCTGGCAACGCGACATCCCGCTCCTGTACATCAATCAGGAGCTGATTGCGGTAGAGGGGCTAGGTGTTAGCCAAAGCCATCTGGTCGGACACGGCAAGCGGGTCTGGCCAGAGTGGTCCTAAAAGCCCAATCTGGAACTTAAAACCCTGTAAAATCATACGTTTTGCATTTCAGAACTTAAGAAAACCAAGCAGTATTTACAGAATCTACTATGTCTTTAATTGTTCATAAATACGGTGGCACCTCGATGGGCTCCGTTGAGCGCATCCAAAATGTGGCCAAGCGGGTTGCAAAGTGGATGCGTGCTGGTCATCAAGTGGTGGTTGTGCCATCGGCAATGTCGGGTGAGACCAATCGTTTGCTTGGCTTAGCCAAAGAACTCAGTCCCAACCCCAATCCCCGCGAGCTCGATCAAATTGCCTCTACGGGTGAGCAAGTTAGCTCTGGTCTCTTAGCGATTGCATTACAAGAGCAGGGTATCGATGCAGTGAGCTATGCAGGATGGCAGGTCACCGTGCATACGGATTCTGCATTTACAAAAGCGCGCATCATGGGTATTGATGATGCAAAGATCATGAACGATCTAAACGCAGGACGTGCAGTAGTGATTACTGGTTTTCAGGGTGTTGACCCAAATGGTAACGTCACCACACTAGGCCGTGGTGGCTCAGATACATCGGCTGTTGCTGTTGCTGCAGCTCTCAAGGCTGATGAGTGCCTCATTTATACCGATGTCGATGGGGTTTACACCACCGATCCTAGGGTCTGCGAAGACGCACAGCGTTTAGAGAAGATCACTTTTGAAGAAATGTTAGAGATGGCAAGCCTTGGTTCCAAGGTCTTGCAAATACGATCGGTTGAGTTTGCTGGCAAGTACAAAGTGAAGACCCGTGTTTTGTCATCCCTAACCGATCCCCTAATCCCCCTTGATCAAGAAATGAAGTCGGGTACTTTAATTACCTTTGAAGAGGACAGCACTATGGAAGCCGCAGTTATTTCGGGTATTGCATTCGCTCGCGATGAGGCCAAGATTACCGTGATTGATGTACCAGA
Source organism: Polynucleobacter sp. UK-FUSCHL-C3 (assembly GCF_040409815.1). Lineage (NCBI taxonomy): Bacteria > Pseudomonadati > Pseudomonadota > Betaproteobacteria > Burkholderiales > Burkholderiaceae > Polynucleobacter > Polynucleobacter sp. UK-FUSCHL-C3. Next base: position 1,052,594 of record NZ_CP099959.1, on the reverse strand, counting down.
TCGTCCTGGTATCGCATATCAGATTTTGGGACCCATTGCAGATGCCAATATTGATGTGGATATGATTATTCAGAACCAATCGGTTGATGCCAAGACCGATTTCACCTTCACGGTGCCTAGGGCTGATTATCAAAAGGCACTAGACCTCTTAAAGAAGAGTGTGCAGGCTCATATTGGTGCCAAAGATATCTTGGGCGATGCCAAGGTATCCAAAGTATCGGTTGTGGGAGTCGGTATGCGCTCGCATGTGGGTGTAGCCAGTAAGATGTTCAGAACCTTATCGGAGGAGGGTATCAACATTTTGATGATCTCCACCAGTGAGATTAAGATCTCGGTAGTAATTGATGAGAAATACATGGAACTTGCGGTCAGAGCCCTGCATAAAGCCTTTGAACTGGATCAGAAGTAAAATAGCGACAGTAATGTAGTACGCAGCAATGTGAAGTAATACGGAGACGTGGCCGAGCTGGTCGAAGGCACTCCCCTGCTAAGGGAGCATCTGTGCTAAAACATGGATCGGAGGTTCGAATCCTCTCGTCTCCGCCAATATCCCATATAAATCAATCACTTATATCTATTTTTTAAATTTTGTACCATCTTGTGTACCTAAAAAAGACTAGTTTGAACCTGTTACTTTCTAAGAACAGCAATTAGCGATTCATAGAGCTGGGCTGAAATCTATCGCCTTAAATCCGCTTGTAAGCCACTCTGCGGGAACTAAATGTTTACCTGTTGGTTCATTCCCAAAATAGACTTTGTATGCCCTCTTGTATTTATCAATATTAGCGATTAGAAGTTTGTGTTGTCCGCCTGTACCTGAATAGCGAGTATTGAGGTTAGAGCAGGCATTGGCAACAGACTGGCTAATTGGCTGTTCGCCTGATTCCCAGCTGATGTAGGTATTTAAATCTACTCCAAGAAGTTCGGCAGCCTTTGCTTGGCTAATTTCTATTTGATTCCGCCACTTCTTAATTTGAAGGTAGTTCATATCACTCTCCGATTTAGCCAATTTAGCAAGGTGCTTGGGTTGGCGAAGTTGGAATAAATCCCCCATAAAACAAAAAACCCACCAAAAGGCGGGTTGTCGCTTAATGATTGCCCTAGAGCCTCATCGATTTACCACCTTACTAAAGCCTGCAGGTTGGTGTTGGCGACAGCCAAACTCTTGATGTGTATCTAGTCTAGCAGAATCTAGCATTATCTTGAAGTGCAATTAAATCCACCAACACCATTTGGTTGGCAATTTGTATTTATGGGTGCACGATACTGGTTTTGCTGCATTAGTTGCTGATTTTGATTTTGAAAGTACTGGGCTGTATTGCCAAAACTATTAGCCATGCCCTGCATACCGCCTGCCCATATTGCTGCAGAGGTAGCTCGTCTATTCGATTCTGCCGCCCACTCAGCAGCGTGTTGTTGACCAAATTGAATGGATAAATTTCGCTGAAGAACTGCCACATCATTTGAAAGTTTTTGAATTATTTCAATTTTTTTAACATTAAAGTCACCAATTGTAATTTTGTCGCCAATCAAGCTAGCCTCAATAATTCCCTGTGAAGTATCTTTACTTTGAAATAGGCTGTAAAAGGGGCTGCTGTTTAAACGACTCAATACACCTTGTGAGCACTCATCACGCAATTTAATAAAGTTTTGAAAAACTCTTTTTTGATTGCTTGATAGTTTTTTATTGGATGACATTAGTTCAGTTCTGTTTGATGCATTTAATCCTCTGACACTAATTTCCTCGTATGTAGTCACGAAGTCGGGATTATCTTTATATTTGTCGATACATTGATTGGCGAAAAATAGAGCATCGTTGTATTGGTTGGTAATCGCCACTTCCTGTACTTGAGCCTGTGAAAGAAAAGGCTTGTTTGCACAACCCACTAAGGAGATTGTTCCTAACAAAAGCAAGCTAAGTAATTTCATAAGTTTTTCCCCTATCAGCATATGTTAGCCTAATGCTTATGAAAAGCAAAACTTTCTCATTCCTTGCCGTATTGCTCGTATCTACTGGGGTATTGGCTCAGGAAAAACCCGTAAAAATGAGCAATTCTGGTATCTGCCATGCTCCAAGTACGACATACTATGAGCAGACCAAAAAGTTTACGCCTTATAAGACTTTGGACGAATGTTTAAAAGCTGGCGGAAGGATGCCTAAGAAATGAATATTAAAAATTTTCTAAAAAATCCAAAGACTGAAATTCAAAATTTTAATGGTTGGCAAAGAATTTGGATTGTAGTTTCAATACTTATTCTTATTCCTACATTAATAGTTTGGTATTTGGTTATGCCAAATCCATTTTATGGAATAAGTAATGTAAATAAAATTAATGAAAATTTAATAGATGCCAAGACTAGATGGAGTGAAATTGAGGTTGATTGTAAATTAAATGAAAAATATGCAACAGAAGCATTATTGGAAACCTCAGCAAAAAGACAATCTATAGAAAAAAGAATGGTAGCTTTATCTGATGAAAACGAAAAATTAAAAACATCAATCTATTGGTACTACCCTGAAACAAAAAGAAAGGTTATTCAAAATGAACGAGAAATAGTGTCATTAAGGGAGCAAAGAAATAATTTAAATAACCCTGTTCTTGTTAAAAAGAGAAAGTGCGATGAGGCATCAACTCGATTAACAAACATAAAAAATGACTTATCTTCGGCTGAAACTAAAAAATATGACTCATTATTTGAATTTATTAAAGGTTCATTCTTAGTAATTTTTTATTATCTTTTAGTTATAACAGGTTTGTATGCTTTTGGATTTGCTATAGGGTGGATATACAAAGGATTTAAGAAATGATTCAGAAACTTGTAGCAATAAAATTTAATTATGTCATTGTTCTTGCGGCTTTTATTATTTCTGCTGTCACTACAAATGGTGCTGAAAATGTTGGCAGAGTTTTTGGATATAGCATTTGGTCTTGGGGAATTGCATATTTCCTTTCCAAAAATAGAACCGACATCGAAAAGTATAAGTTTTTCTTAGTTTCTGCCTTAATAACCCTATGCATCTCACTTTTCTTTTTATATAAAGATTATTCAATCAAATCTAACTTATCAGAAATAAAGTCTTTACTTCAAGAAAATCAAAATGAACTAAGAGCAACTTTATTGGATGAGCCGTACAAATCTGATAAACCCTCAAATGAAAAAATTGATTTATCAATTTTTAAAAAGGCTAAAAGTTATGAAGACTATATAAGTCAAGCTGTAAAGCTAGTCAAAATCTACTATGCTTTTATGGACATTCAAAAAATAAAGCTAGAAAAGTCTCTTAACGAGAATTTAGTTTTTGACATTGATTCATTTTCTACCATTGAAAAAATTAATGTAAGACGAAAAAAAGCTGAGAATTTTATTATTTTCATGGGTCAATACAACAAAGAGGTGAGTGACTTCAGGCAAAAATATAAAGAAACTTTCTATTTAATTGCTTCAGATTTTCCAAAAGAAATTTCATCATTTGATGTGTCTTTTAAGAAAGTAGACTCCCTGTTTGAAGAGTATGTTGCAGTTGAAAAATCTGTTGGTACTTTTTTAGTTGAGTTATGTAACTTTCTACAACCATTATTTTTAAACAATAGTGTGATTTTTGATTCAAAACAAAAGCAGTTTATTTTTAATCAAGATGCTGATGTAAATAAATATAACTCTTACATGAGAAAACTTGGTGATTTAATAAGAAAAGAAGAAGAAGTGTTAAAGGCTTTTTATGATTCATCCTCAGCAACTCTAAAAAAATTTAGTAATTAAATTTTTTATTCGCACCAAAAAATTAGTCTATCGGGGTTATTTAACCTTACTCGCTTAAAGAACTGCTCTTTAGATTCATTGGGCTGTCTGACTAAGCCATCACACTCATTCCATTCGCAATCTGCCCATCCGACAAAATGTACCTGTTTGACTTTTGGTAGTAGCTTTTGCTCCAGCTTTTCAAGGCGGGATAGAGCGGTCATTTATCCCCCTTTAAATGGGCTTTTTCAAGCTCTACAAGGCGTTTTTCTATTTCGGTGACTTCGTATGCCTTGAGGATGTTGATAAGCATATAAACGAGCTTTGAGCCGTTATTGGGTAGGATTTTATTAAACCTAGTTTCTCGGTAAACCTTAGCCATCTCTCTGCGAATATCATCTGAGGTTGCTAGATTTATACGGGGGGTAGAGTCTTCAAGAATCTCAGTATCTGTGTGCATTTCGGGTCTTTTTGTTGTGCAGTTCTTAGTTGTGTTGGAGATGGTTGTGGGAAGGGATTAAAGCCTGATAGAGCCTTTTTTGTACACCATGACACGACTCCTCAAGCCCATGTCAATTAAGCCCTCCTAGTGAAGTGCAATGTTGTCAAAACCTGTTTTAAGAATGTAATCAATCCAACCTTGACTGTGATACGGGGTGATATGAACTTCACCCTTGACCCAGTCCATCAATTTATATGACCTATAAAGTTCAGTAAGTACAGAATCCTTATTTATTTGTGGCGGGCTTCCAATTGCAAAGTGAAGATGAGGGCGTTTTTGCTCCCCATATTCCATGCAAAAAATGCTATTGAGCTTGATATAACCATATCGGTATTGACGCTTAAAAAGTCTTTTATTTACCAAAGATAGGTAGTGGCGACCAGTCTTTTCAAATATTTCAGAAGTAATGTAGGTTTGATATTTTGGGTGTCGTTTCATGAGATTCATTGTCACAGCCCAATCAAATGAGCCTTGCCCAACTAAAAATCTTGAAAAATCCTCTTTGGTCGGATTCATTAGTTCAGCCCATTCATCCATATGCGAATTTCTTCCATTCGCCATGCAGTCATTTTTTCGCCAATTTTTATTGGCTGCGGAAATGAACCAGCCTTAACTTTTCTCCACAAAGTAGGTGCAGAAAAACCTACTAAAGGTAATAATTGTTTCTGTCTGATTAAGCCTATTTCCTTAAAATTGTCCAATTGATACTCCCAGTAATGGCACTGAGAATCATCTTAGGAGGAAATAATTTATTTGAAAATTTATTTTCTAAATAATGCTTCATCAATTATCTTTTTTACCTCTTTGCTCCATACAGCATACCCTTTATTTACACTTTCTAAGTATTCAAATCTAGCAATTTTGTAGTAGATTCCCTTCTTTCCATCTTTTATTATCTCCTTTGCTAAGCCAACGGAATCTTTGCTTTTACTGAACATTCTTTGCCAAATTGGGTCATCTATAAGGTCACGAATTGCTTTTTTTGTAGAACCTGATTCTTTCCTTCTAAATTCCACCTCGACTGCAAGCATTGCTTTGAGGTAATCACCCCATTTTGTTTTTGCCCCCCTTGTTTGTTTAATTTTGAAATCGGGGTGATATTTTTCGCAGAGATAAATCACAACCTCTGAAGTTGTTTTTGCTTTTGACTCACGAACTACCGTATCAAACATTTTCTCAATGTAATGACTTTGAGCCTTTTTATATTCATTAAGGGTGGCATCATCAGCCAAAGGAGAGGGTTTTTTAGGTTTTATCAAGCAACTTTCCTTTTGAGAGATATAACTTTTGATTTATATTTTTCTAGGTCTTGGTAGGGCTTATTGATGAAATTTGACCAGTCTTGCATAATTTTTCTTCGTTTTTCTAGACCATCACTTCTTTGGTAGGCTTGATATACAGAATCTCCAACCTCGTGCATTAGACTTAATTCTCCGAGTTCTTGGGTATAGTTTGTTCTTTCTAGCCTCCAAGTGCTAAAGGTTGCCCTAAAGCCATGCGGCACACCTTCACCTTTAAATTCTTTGTTAAATCGCATATCACGCATTAGCTTACTAATTGTGTTGTCGCTTATTTTTTTGAGTTGTGGCGATGGAAACAGTAAATCAGTTCCTACAAAGCGTTCCAGCTTATTTAGGAGGGTGATTGCATGGCTAGAGAGGGGAACAGTATGGTTTCGCTTTTTAGTTTTTGTTAATAACTTTGGTATTGTCCAGATACCCTTATTAAGGTCTATTTGTGACCAAGTGGCTGACCGAACCGAATCTGAGCGAACAACTGTAAAAATTAGAAATTCAAGTGCTTTAGCACTTATAGTTTTATGTTTTTTCAATACCTGCAGAAATTCATAAACCTTTGAATAAGGCATTGAATCCATGTGCTTTACGACTTTAATCTTTTTGGGAGATTGGTATATTGAATCGAGAAAACCATCCCATATTGCTGGGTTTGATTTTTCTCTATAGCCACTTACTATTGCATAGTCAATGATGGATTTAATCCTTCCTTGAAGCCTAGAAGCTGTTTCTGTTTTTGATTTCCAGATAGGGTCTAAAACGGCTTTTATACTCTCAATGCCAATATCAGAAACTATAAGCTTTCCAATATTTGGATATGCATATGTCTTTAAAGTAGATTCCCATTGTTTTGCATGCTTTTTGTTATGGAAGGTTCTGCTATCAAGGAAAAGTCTTGCACACTCCTCAAAAGTCTTAGATTTGGCTCTATCTGAAATTAGTTTGCTTTTATTGATTTTTTTGGTTTGAATCGGGTCTAAGCCTTTTTCAATCTCTGATTTGATTTGCCTTGCTTTCTCAGTTGCTTGTGCAAGGGTAGTGGCAGGGAAGCCACCAAGCCCCATTTTTCTTCTTGAGCCACCATAGGTCGCTCTCAAAACCCAACTTTTAGAGCCATTGAGATTGATGCTTAACCCAAGACCTGCAACAGTCCCAACAGCATGAAAACCTTTCTTTGAAAGGCGTTTAACCTCGATTGCAGTTAGTGGCTTAGCAAGTCTTGGCATTTTGTACCATCTTTGTACCAAAAAAAAGTGATATTAGATGATATGACTTGAATTTATATAAGTCAAAGAACCCATATATTTAAAAGCTTATTGACATAGTTATGAAATGGTATGAAACTGCCTGATATTACGGAATGGAATCTCTCGTCTCCGCCAATTTATCTTCATCAATATTCCTCCCGGAGTCGCTAGATGAGCGCTGCCCATAAGTGGTTAATCTCTTTTGTAGTAATCCTTGTTTGCCTATTCTTTGTAGTAGACACATGGATATGTAATCAGTGGGTCTACCATGACTTTGCAGCTGGCATTGATCGTCGTTTGTCTTGTTTTTGGAAGTCTCCGTAGTCAAGTCTGTTGTCATGTCTGCAAACACATTCAAAGGTAACAAAGCCTATCTGCCCAGTAAAACCTGTACTGTATGTGGCCGCGAGATGGTCTGGCGTAAGTCTTGGGCCAAGAACTGGGAGAGCGTTAAGTACTGTTCTGACGCTTGTCGATCCAAAAAGGGTTCAAGTACAAAGCCGCTATAAGCTGTTATATCGGTTTAAACCCTAATTATTCGGTTTAGGGGTCTCTAAACGATGTAAAAAGAAAGACGTGACAAGTGTTTTCAAAATAGGGAGAAAACATGAAACATGTCGTAACCATTCTAGGAATATCAATTGTTGGGCTATTAACGGCCTGTCACCCATCGGGTGGTGGTACTGGGCAAAAGGCGAGTGCTAATTTATAGTCCCGTTCTGGATCAAATACCAAAGGTGAGGTTAATTTTGTGTGGCAGGGTAATGATGTCTTGGTAAGCGCCAAGATAAGCGGCCTTAAGCCAAACTCAGAGCACGGATTTCATGTTCATGAAAAAGGCGATTGCTCCGCACCCGATGCAATGAGTGCGGCAGGTCATTTCAATCCAGATGGTAAGGCGCACGGACAGCCAGGTAGCTCACACAGCCATGCTGGTGACATGCCCAATATCAAAGCGGATGCCAATGGTAATGCTACATACTCTGCCAAATTAACTGGGTTCACAGTCAACACAGGTCCAGCAGGTATTGTTGGTCGTTCTGTAGTGGTGCATCGTGACCCAGACGACTATAAGTCCCAGCCAGCAGGTAATTCAGGGCCACGAATTGCATGTGGTTTGATTAAGTAATCAGCGGTTCTCATCAAAGAATAAAGGGGGTCACTTGACCCCCTTTATATATTAAGGTTTTGCCTAATCCATCTGGATCTTGGCATAGTCAATCACCTTACGCCAGCGATCAGTATCGGTCTTCATAAATTGAGCGGCACGTTGCGCATTCATGTATGTAACCGTAGCACCTAAACGTGAGATTGCCTCAACCATTTCCTTGCGAGCCACAATCTTTTCTAAAGCAACCTGCAAACGCTGACTAACGCCATCAGGTATTCCTTTTGGGGCAGCTAAGCCAAACCAAGCAGAGACATCGAAGTTGGGATAGCCTGATTCAATCATGGTCGGCACATTGGGAAGGGCGGGATTACGTGTCGCAGTAGTAACTGCTAGGGGCTTTAACTTATTGCCATTAATTAGACCAAGAGCAGGTGGTAGGTTATCAAACATAAAATCCACTTCTTTTGATACCAGCCCAACATTTGCAAACGCCGAGCCACGATAGGGTATATGAACCACAAAGATACCCGCTTGGTTCTTAAGCATCTCGGCACTGAGATGCAGTGATGTGCCATTGCCATTGGAGGCGTAATTGAGTTTTCCGGGATTTGCCTTCGCTCGTTTGACTAAATCGGCAACAGTGTTAATCCCCGATTCTGGGTTGACCAATAAGACATTGGGAAGTTGTCCGAGAACAGCAATGGGTTCAATGCTGACTGGGTTGTAAGGCAAGGTCTTATACAGAGCAGGGCTAATGCTTAGTGGAGCGGAGGCCATTAAAAGGGTATAGCCATCTGGACTCGCTTTTGCAACGTCGGCTGCTGCTAAATTGCCACCCGCTCCTGGTTTGTTCTCAATCACCACGGGCTGACCCAGTTCTTTGGAGAGTTCTGGACCAATGAGGCGCGCAGCATTATCAATTAAGCCGCCCGGAGGAAAGGGTACAACTAACTTAATAGCGCGATTGGGATAACTTTGAGCATGTACATGAAAGCTTATAAAGCTAATCAGAATTAAAGTGAACGAAGTAATAATATGACGCATCATTAATCCCTTAGTCAATGTCATGCTCTCTTTTTATCACTAAATCCTTCAGATATCGCTAGTGGTTTACCTTATTAGCCACTCGCTAAACGCTTGCACACCGCATCTGTGAACTGCTTAGTCGTTGCCTCCCCCTTGAGGTCACGCGTGCGTATCGAGTCGATATTTAAGGTATCTGTAATGGCCTTGCGTAAACGGGTTGCAAGATCTTGTTTATCTACATGATCGAGCATCATGGCAGAGGCCAATAAGATCGAGATCGGGTTAGCAACCCCTTTGCCAGCAATATCGGGAGCAGAGCCATGCACGGCCTCAAAGATGGCAGCGCTCTCACCGATGTTGGCACCCGGCGCCATACCCAAACCGCCCACGAGACCTGCAATTTGATCAGACAGAATGTCACCAAACAAATTAGTACAGAGCAACATATCAAAGCGCCATGGATTGAGTACTAATTGCATGGCACAGGCATCCACAATCATGTCATCCATCTCAACTCGGCCTTCATATTCTTTGGCGACCTCACGAGCCGCATCCAAAAAGATGCCGGTGAGTAACTTGAGGATATTGGCTTTATGAACGACGGTAATTTTCTTGCGACCATTCTTCAAAGCATATTCAAAGGCAAAGCGCGCGATACGTTTGCTACTCTCACGCGTGTTCATTCCGGTCGACACAGCAACCGCCTTAGGATCATTACCCACAGGGATGTAGTACTCATGGGCAACATAGAAGCCACCTAAGTTCTCACGCACCAAAACAATATCTATGTTCTCAAAGCGACCCGGTATCAGTGTCTTGGCAGGGCGCACATTGGCATAGAGCTCAAACTCTTCACGCAAGCGCACGTTGGAAGACCGAAAGCCTCCACCCACAGGCGTGGTCAAAGGACCCTTGAGGGCTAAGCGATGTTTACGGATACTCGCCAAGGTTTGTTCTGGTAATGGGTCACCTAAGGCATCAATGCCAGCCACCCCCGCCTGCTGTACATCCCACAGAAAAGGGCTGCCGAGGGCATCTAGGATTTGGATGGTGGACTCAACGGTCTCTGGACCAATGCCATCGCCAGGGATCAGAGTTGCAGTAATAGGATTGGGGGAGCTCATAGTAAAAAGATTGATAATGGAAGAATGTTTCTATTTTAATTCTGTTGAGCCAATCCATGAAAAAACCTCTATCCATTGATATCCAGAAAGAACTATTTACCGAAGCACGCACTGTGCATGCTTTTAAACAACACGACATCAGTGATGAACGGATTCAGGAGCTCTATGAGTTATTCAAGTGGGCTCCAACCGCATTTAATGCCCAACCAGGACGTTATGTATTTATTCGCAGTGATGCTGCAAAAGAGCGTTTACTGCCAGCGCTAAGCCCCGGCAATGTCCCTCAGGTCAAAAGCGCGTCCCTCACGGTCATCGTAGCCTTTGATACTCTCTTTTATGAGCACTTGCCTGTCTTATATCCAGCAGTGGATGCTAAGCCATTTTTTGAGGGTAAGCCAGCGGTGACCGAGGTTGCTGGTCTGCGGAATAGCTCTTTGCAGGGTGCGTTCTTAATCATGGCGGTTCGCAGTCTGGGCTTTGATTGTGGAGCGATGTCGGGATTTGATCCTGCCAAAGTCAATGCAGAGTTCTTTACGGATGGTCGCTATAAAGCAAACTTCTTACTCAATATTGGTGTCGCTGATCCTGCAGGTATTTATGCACGTGGACCACGATTGGCTTTTGATGATGTCGTACAAATCATCTAAACTGCAGCAATAAACCAAAGAGGATTACGCAATGGGTTATTTTCCACAAGATACATTACGCCGAGTGATGATGGCGGTCTTTGTAGTACTCGCGATCGTTGAGCTGACGCGTGGCTCATGGTTCTTTATTGTTGATCTACTATTTGCTTTATCGCTCTCACCCAAAATATTCGCTGGGGTGGTGGGTATGTTTAAGCGTAAAGACTGATATTACTTCTGGGGCGGAATAGAGTAGGTGCCAGTGGCATGTGCAACTGGCTTGGGATCATCTCCTGAAAAGATATGAACTTCGCCAACCACTAAGGTCTTGCCCAATTTTAGTAAACGGCTCTCAGCCCGAATGCTATTAGACGGTTGGGGGCGCTTCAGAAAATTGATATTTAAACTCGTGGTCACGGTCAGCGGCACAATCCCAATTTCCCCCAAGATCGCGACATAAAGGGCAACATCTGCCAAGGACATCATGGTGGGCCCCGATACCGTTCCACCAGGTCGAAGTTCATCAACTCCAACGGGGTGGGTTACTACGGCACTCCCTTGTTCCACTGAAACGATCTGACATTTGGTCTGTGGAAAGTCTTTGGCAAAGAACTCTGTGAGCTGCTCACGACTAGCTGGCATCTGAAACCCCTATCTATGGCTAAATGTATTCACTATTTTAGGGGAGACACAGGTATAAAGAGTGGGTTAATATTCCCTATGAAGACCTATTTAATGACCTTTGGTATTGTCACAACAATCATGGCGATGCCGGTCTTAGCTCAATCGATTTCTCCCTTTCAACCCGAAGAGCTTAAAGCCATAAATCAGCAACCCCTCGTGCCACCTCAAGGCGTCATGGGTAAATCCAAGCCTCCAGCCCCTGAGAGCGCACCCAAGAAAGTCATTATTGGACCCAACTACACCTCGGATCAGCCCGGTGAGGCAGAGGCTAAAGCCTTGGGGGAGGACTCCGCACAGCCCCTGAATCCTCGAGAAGGATTGATTACGATTCCGTTTAAGTAGAATTCGAGCCGTGCTTGAATGTTAAATAAATTATTCTTTTCTCTCTTGTTCGTATCCTGCCAGGCATTACTGAATCCAGTGTATGCCATCAGTAATACGTTTGATCTGCATCTGCAGGTCTACCCTAATGAGGATCAGTTTCAAATCATTGCAGACTATAAGGTTGCCCTGAGTCCCTGCCAGGCTAGCGCTTATCTCAAAGATTATGAGGGAGCCAGATCCCTTCCAGGCATTAAAGAGTCTAAGATTATTAGTCGCTCTGGCAATCAAGTGAAAGTAGAGCGTGTTGTGGAAGACCGGATCATGCTAATACCGATTACCATGCGCTCGGTCGTTCAGTACAAAGAGCTATCAGAGCAAATCATCGACTTTGAGCAAATCAGTGGAGATGCAAAGCTATATAAAGGTAGCTGGCGCATTGAACCTGAAGGCGAGGGAACGCGATTCCAGTTTCGGGCCAATGTAGAGATCAGTTCAATCGTGCCCCAGATTGTGGTGGAGTATTTCATTAAAAATCAAATGACCAAACGATTTGAGGCAATGGCAGAGAATGCTACGCAACGACTGGCACAGAAACAATTGGGCTGTAAGTAAACAAAAAGCCCGACGGGTATGCCGCCGGGCTGTACCACTCTTTTGAGTGGTTGTCATCGCCACAGGAGTCTGATGTCCTGTATTGAAGAAGGGTGCATGAATGTACCCTCATGAGAACTGGTATTGCTACCAGTGTGGATCACACACAATCTATGACACCACGTTTTTATCCTATTCCTGCGCACAGCAGAAGTCAATCAAGGATCTCATGAAATTTATTTATCGAGAGTTGCTATGAGCAAATCGGTCTAAGTAAATGAATTCTTTTATTTATTGCAATGCAGAATAAAATCCTAATAGGTTCGCAACTCAATTTCTAGGCCATGCAATTTACCCCTTAAGTTGATCAAAGCAAGGTCTTTGCTAAATAAAACGGATGGCCTTAATTGATAAGCGAGATCAATAAAGATTTGATCGTCAGGATCCGAGCAGCGAATTGGGGCGCTTTGCTCGATTGATAATAGCGTTCCTAAGTCTTGCCAATTCCGCAGAATAGAACTCTGGACTTCTTCGCCAAGACCAAATTGCGCACGACCCAGCACATCTTTAAACTCTTCAAGCATCGCGCTCGAGTAAAACAGCTGTGCGCGCTTGCCTTCAATTGCTTCACGCAGGGCAAGGACTCTCTCATCAGCAAAGACAAATAAATCCAGTAATACATTGGTATCGATAATCAGGCGCTCGGAGCTCATCTTGGGTATCTTATGGCATAAATCCAATACACTCATACCTTTGTTCCTGCCCATGCATTCATGAACCATTTACTCGCGCTATCCCGTCAGATTGATCGTATCAGTCGAACTGCCGCCCAGCTTGCAGTGCTATTGGTTTTGGTCTGTGCGCTCATTTCAGTGGGGAACGCCTTATCACGGTATGCATTCGATTTGAGCTCAAACGCTTGGTTAGAGATGCAGTGGTATCTCTTTGCGGGCATCGTGATGTTGGGGGCTGCCCATTTACTCTGTATTAACGGTCATATTCGAGTTGATCTACTCTATCTGCGCCTTGCTCAACGCCAACGTATGATGCTCGATCTGTTTGGCCTACTCTTTTTTGTTATTCCTTTTAGCATCATGATGGTTCTCTATGCCTGGCCATGGTACCTAGAAGCGTGGACGATTGGAGAGCGCTCTGCGAATGCAGGCGGGCTCATACGGTGGCCTGTCAAAATCTTAATGCCCATTGGCTTTGGCTTACTGATCTTGCAGGCAATCTCAGAGATCATTAAGCGGCTTGCTGCATTACAAGGCAAGATCACATTGGATATGCAGTATCAACGCCCAGACCAATAATGCCAGCTCTTGAGTTTATGGCCCCTGCAATGTTTGCAGCCCTTGTGGTCTTTTTGATCATTGGACTACCGGTTGCATTCTCCCTAGCTGCACTTGGATTGGTCTCCGGACTAATTGCGATTGAGCTTGGTATTTTTCCTGCTCAGTTTATGGCTAATCTGCCGTATCGTGTATTTGGTATCTTATCGAACGAGCTTTTACTGTCCATCCCATTTTTTACTCTGATGGGAGCTATTCTGGAACGCAGTGGCCTTGCAGAAGACTTGCTTAATGGCTTTGCAAAACTCTTTGGTGGATTACCTGGGGGACTAGCCTACGCTGTGATTGTGGTGGGGGCGATCTTAGGCGCAATCACCGGTACCGTGGCAGCATCAGTGATTGCGATCGGAGTGATCGCCTTGCCAGTGATGTTGCGCTATGGCTATCAGCCGCGCTTAGCGACTGGTGTAGTAGCTGCCTCAGGAACCATTACGCAGGTGATCCCTCCCTCATTGGTCTTAATAGTCTTGGCAGATCAACTTGGTAAGTCGGTAGGGGATATGTATTTAGGAGCTATTGGACCATCGATTGCTCAAATCTTAATCTTTTTGTTATTCATCTTGATCTTGTCATTCATTAATCCTAAATTAATGCCGCCCCTACCTAAAGAAGCTAGAACACCAATGGGTTGGGACTTAATCAAGACCGTAGTACTTGCGATTCTGCCTTCCATGGCACTTATTTTTATAGTACTGGGCACCATCTTCATGGGGCTCGCAACGCCCACAGAGGCAGGGGCCATGGGAGTGGTTGGTGCGATGGTCTTAGCAGCCATGCATCGCCGACTTCACTGGAAGATGTTATGGCAAGGTATGGAGTCCACCATGAACATTACCGTGATGGTGATCTTTATTCTGATTGGTGCCACGGTGTTTACCTTGGTATTCCAGGGAGTGGATGGGGGTAAGTGGATTGAGCATTTGTTTTCAGCGATGGGGGCCGATGATGCGGTGACCTTCCTGATCATTGTGAACATCATCATCTTTGTCTTGGCATTCTTCCTTGACTTCTTTGAGATCGCATTTATTGTGATTCCGCTATTGGCACCGCTTGCTAAGGATCTTGGGATTGATCTCATTTGGTTTGGGGTATTAATCTGCGTCAATATGCAAACTTCGTTCATGCATCCACCATTTGGCTTTGCTCTGTTTTATCTCCGCGGCATTGCACCACCCAGTATTAAGAGTAGTGATATTTATCTTGGAGCAATTCCGTGGCTAGGCTTACAACTATTGTTGGTTTTGATCTTAATCTTTTACCCTCAGATCGTGACGGGCCTATTGGATAAGCCCCTCGAAGTAGATATACAGCAGATCGAGATCAAGCTTGACGAGAGTGACAGTGGGGCGCAACCAAGTCGGGCTGCCCCCGCAGAAGATCCTGCTGATTATTTCAAGCGCAAGTAGATCAGAGTTTTTGTCTAGACATGAAGTTGTCGTAACTACCCTCAGCAACCCTAAACCAGGCTTGTTGATCACGCTGGAAGCTACGCATTTGCGTCAGAATCCGTTTAAAGGTTGCACTCTTGGCGCTGGTCTCTTCAAGAAGCTCTTGATTGGCCTTAAAGCAATCATCCATGACCGATTGTGGGTAAGCACGCAAGATGGCGCCGCCCTGTACAAGACGCTTTAATGCATTTGGGTTTAATGCATCGTACTTGGCTTGCATCCAGGTATTGGCTTCCGAAGTAGCGGCTTGGATTGCCATCTTATAAGCCTCTGGTAAGGCGTCATACGCTTTGGCATTAACCTGAAAGGCTAATGCCGCACTGCCTTCATTCCAACCTGGATAGTAGTAGTACTTGGCAATCTTATTGAGACCTAATTTCTCATCATCGTAGGGAACCGTGAACTCTGCTGCATCAATAGTTCCTTTTTCAAGTGCAGAGTAAATTTCTCCGGCAGGTAATTGTTGGGTAACGACCCCGAGTTTAGTAAGAACTTGACCACCCATACCACCGGTTCTGAACTTTAACCCCTTTAGATCATCTACCGTTTTGATCTCTTTCTTAAACCAGCCTGCCATTTGGGTGCCGGTATTACCTGCCAGAAAATTAATGACCCCAGACTGTCGGGCAAACTCATTAAAGATCTTTTCTCCATCACCATGGATCCACCAAGCGTTGTATTGACGACTGTTAAGGCCAAAGGGAATGCAAGTACCAAATGCCCAAGCAGGATCTTTGCCAATGTAATAGTAGGGGGCAGTGTGATTGCACTCAATCGTACCTTTCTCTACAGCATCAAGAACCTGTAATGCAGGAACGATCTCACCGGCAGCATGCACACTAATCTGAAACTTCCCACCCGTAATTTGTCCCACACGACGGGCAATTAATTCTGCAGTGCCATATAGGGTATCAACACTCTTTGGAAAGCTCGAGGCACAGCGCCAGCGAACGGTATCAGATTGCGCAAGAGCGGAACTGGATAAGAGGGTGGCGCCACCAGCAATCGCGAGACCACCGGTTTGTTTAATAAATGAGCGACGGGTCATAAATATCTCCAAAATAAAGCAGAACAAGACAATATTAACTTAATGCTTCCAGCCGATTTGCCATTGATCTTGGTTCTTTAGTTCCTCAATCGGCAGAAGATAGCAACGCTTACTCATAACAGCTTCGAGCTCGACAAAGCCTGCGGGGATCGTATTGGATTCCTCCGCATTGGGATCATGGATTTTGCTCACTAGAAAGTGCTTCTCTTTATTCTTGGGCTTACAAGCAGTCCACTTCGAGAGCAATAATTTTTTGGAGATGGGATTTGGCATCAGACTCTATTTTGTTAATAATCGGTATATTACTCATTAAAACTCTAAATCAGGAAGGGCGGGGTGTTATGACCTTATTCATGTTGACCTGGGCGATCACCTCGCTATCGCTATGGGCTGCAAGTTATGTCTTCGATGGTCTCCAATTTAATGACTCAGGCGCCTTGATTATTTCTGCTTTGGTATTGGGCCTTGCGAATGCGATTGTGCGCCCCTTACTCATTTTGTTTACTCTGCCACTAACGCTATTAAGCATGGGATTATTTCTATTGGTGATTAATGCATTGGTCTTAATGCTTGTAGCAGAACTGGTGAGTGGTTTTGTGCTGGCCGGATTTTGGACCGCCTTCTTTGCTAGTATCTTCATCGCTATCCTTAATGCATTTATTGGTTCATTCTTTGCCATCAATCGCATCAAAATAGAACGTATTTAAGTCAGAGTCCTATGGAGGATAAGAACTCGCTACCACCCTTTATTGTTGAGGTGCCATACAGCACGGCACCACGCATGGTGCGACATCAAGGCGCACTGACTCATTTACCAGCAAGGACTTCGTATCTTGAGGCAAAAAGAGTAGAGCTAGCCTCGCTGGGTGCCGATCTATGCGCACAAATTCCTCATGCCACCCTGACTCCACTTCTTCAGCACGCTGCTCAAGTTCTACACGTGCCTAAGCCTGAGCAGATCCAGTCAATTGAGGATCTGGCTTTGTGCCTTGAGGAAGATGTGGCCTTGATGCAAGACGGGGTCTTGAGCGCTATCTGTTTTTGCTTCCCGAGTAGTTGGGTGCCTGCAGAACGCATTGGGATGCCCTTAGGACAAATTCACGCTCATGTTGCTGATGGGCAAAAGTTGGTGGCTGCTAGTCCCAAAATAGCCCATGTGATGGGCGATCTAGAACAGGGCTCATTCCGACGTTATGTATGGACCATTACAAACAGCCCCAAATTAAGCCAGCACCCTAAATACAAGAACCCAAGTACCCCCAAAACAATCGATGATCTCTATTACCGCGTAGAGACCCAAACGACTTTACCCCTACCAAGCAATACAGGAAGGTCAAGTTTGTTCTTGGTGAAGGTCGAGGTATGTCCTTTGGCCGATTTATGGAGTAATCTAGAGCAAAGACAAACTATTTATGACAGCATTTCGTCCATGAGCGATGCGGTATTGGAGTATAAAAACTTGCAAGCCATCAAAACTATCCTGTCGCGCGCCTACACGCAGGCCTCATGATGGAAAACTTTGGTCCCATCATCTTGATTGAAGTAGTGCTCGTGTTTGGTGGCGTCTTACTATTTGCCTGGTGGCAGTTGCGCGATCTTAAAAAAGAGCGTGAGAAGGATGAGAAGAAGAAATTACAAGACAAAGCGCACGATACATAAATAGCAGTTCACCTTGAAGGAGTCGCTATGAAAACCATTCAACATCTAATTGCAGTCATTCTTTTATCACTCATATCTTTTGGAGGGGCGGCTTGGGCTCAATCAGGCACCATTGTTGATCTCCAGTATGTAAAAGCGGCCCAGCAACGTGGTGCGATTATTTGGGATGTGCGCGCCAGTAATCAGTATCTTGAAGGACATATTCCTGGTGCAATCAATTTCGGGGATATCGGAACTGTTTTACGAGACCCCAATCGCGAGGATTTTATTGATTTAGCGGAGATCAATGCAATCTTTAATAAGGCTGGGCTAGATATTTATAAAGAGATCGTGGTGTATGGCTCGAGAGGTAATCCTTACTCCTATTTTGGCCTATTCACAATCCATTATTTTGGGGGTAAGCAGGCCAAAGTTTTTCATGATGGTATTGATGGCTGGGCAGATGCTGGCTTACCGATTGAGAAAACATCATCTACCTTGGGATCTATAAATATCAAGTTAGCCCCTCAGGAAAACTTAGTGGTTAGCAATGAGCAAATGCGTAAGCTCTATAACAATCAATCGGTTCAAGTGGTGGATGCGAGAACCTTTAATGAGTTTAAGGGTAATGATGTTCGTGCGATACGGGGAGGGCATATACCCGGCGCGATTAGTATTCCGTATGAGCAAAACTGGAAAGATCCAGCCACCGGATTAAAGCTTGCCAAGAAAGAAGTCAAAACAAATGCCGGGATGTCTTTAAAAACAAAAGACGAGCTCAATGCGCTGTATGCAAAATTAGACCCCAATAAAGAGACAGTGGTTTATTGCCAAAGTGGGGTACGTGCCGCTGAGACCGCAACCGTTCTACAAAATCTTGGATACAAGAACGTCAAGATATATGACTCGTCATGGTTAGGGTGGGCCAGTCATTTAGCCTCCCCCGTTGCTGATGAGACCTATCTGAACGTTGGGATGCTCAACGCTAGGATTGCTGCGATGCAAAATAAGATTAATGAGCTTGAGACCGCATTAAAAGGAAATAAAAATTAATTTTTCCTAAGGTGATTGCGTATTGTAAGGATTCAGCTAATATCAAGCCATTGTGCCAAAACCAGCCACCAAATACTTTCCGGAAGGAAATTACACCGAACTGGATTTAGTCAGCCTATCCTACGTTAGTGATGCGGCTGAAGAGTTCGGTATTTTGAGTTTGATGCAAATGGTTGATAAGGCTTCGCGCCGCAATAAGGCTCTAAATGTAACGGGTGTCCTGTCCTTTGATCATGGACGCTTTGGACAAATCTTAGAAGGGAAGCCCAAGGATGTTGAGGCAATCTGGGAGCTAATTCTGAATGATCCCCGTCATACTAATGTAGTTTCTTTAGGTATGAAGAAAATTAATACTCGGCGCTTTGCTAATTGGTCGATGCGCTTGTGTGGCCGAGAGGAGATTGTGGCAGCCGAGCCACAGCTAAAAATATAACTACTTGTTCAGGTGACACACCAGAATCAGTGAGCCATCGGATAGTCGAGCCTCTAAAGCATCGGTCGTTTTGCCCACATACACCCTCACTCCTTGGCCATCCCCAATATTATTCACATTCGTAAAGTGGGCAGTCTTCTCATCTAAACGCTTGAAATTTGCAATGATTGTGGGCTCACCAATGCTAAATTTTGATCCGACCCAACGGTCAGGACGAATAAACTCGCCATTGACCGTCTTACCCCGGTAGGTTTTCATATAGGTGCAGTCTTTCTGATTGAGCATCATGGCGGCTGGATCCTTTGGGCGATCAAATAAACCAGCGTGCGCAGGGCTTATTAGCAGACAGGTAAGAAGGGCAGTAAATACAATAACTAGACGCATAAGCTAAACAGATCAGACTTACATCAATTAAGGACCTTGTATCCGCGACCAACGAGACACTTTTTAACAACTGCTTCTTGCGAGTCATTCCCTTTATAAGCACCACCAGCACCACCAATGATCGCACCTGCACCAGCTGCCTGAACGATCCCTGTTGTATTACTTCCGGTTACTAAGCCTAGAAGTCCGCCAACAACTGCCCCTGCTCCTGCGCCCTTTGCGGCGGTGCCGCCCATCCCAGTAGCCTGCTTTGCATAATCTTGGCACTCGGCTAAATCTTTCTCATAGCGCGCCTCATTTACGCCATTCATATCCACAATTGGGCGCACCTCGGCACCGGCGCACGCAGTAAGAAGTACGGCGCTAGCTATTAGAGAGATGGTAAGGCGAGAGCGCTGCCAGGTCATAGAGGCCTCCTTTTGATCCATTAAAGCAAACTCAACTCGTATCGTCAAGATTGGGTGATTGGTTCAGAATGGGCTGATGCCAATTAGATGCCCATCTCTTTAAATACCTCTTTGGCATTTCGGAAGCTATCAATTGCTGCGGGAACACCACAGTAGATGGCGGTTTGTAAAAATATCTCACGGATCTCATCTTTGGTAAGACCGTTGTTGATAGCGCCCTTGATGTGTAATTTCAGTTCATGGGGTCGATTGAGTGCAGTAATCATTGCCAGGTTCACAATACTGCGGGTCTTACGATCTAGTCCAGGACGATTCCAAATCTCGTTCCAGCAATATTCAGTGACCAACTCTTGCATTGGTCGGTTGAACTCATCCGCATTCTGGATTGATTGATCCACATACTCAGCACCCAAAACCTCACGGCGTGTCTTTAAACCCTTCTCAAATGCATCGCGATTCATGTTCGTCTCCCAGTGTGTTTAACAAATAGCAGTATAGTAATAATCATGCATAAGCCCAGCACCCCAAGCCTCGTTTCTTTAGCCTTGATTTTCCTGCTGACGGCCTGCGGCACTCCCCAAAGTGGATTTCGGGTTGTGAATCGGTCCGATGGCATGATTGGTGTGCAAGCAATTAAGGGCGCCAAAGAACTAGAGGCCCATGAACTGGCAGTCAAAGAGTGCAAAAAGATGGGCAGATCGTCTGCAGCGATTTCTGAGGCCAAGACCACCCACAATGATCAGTTTCCAATGATCTATATTTATCAATGTGTTCGTTAAATAGAGTAAATCGTTTATGTCCGTCTATACCCACGTCCAAACTATTCCGATCTTTCCATTAGGAACCGCTCTTTACCCAGACGGTATTCTTTTATTAAAGATCTTTGAGGTGCGTTACTTAGATATGGTCAAGCAATGCGTTCGTGAGGGATCTGGATTTGGAGTGGTTACCCTAAATGGTGGAACTGAAGTACGAACACCCGGGGAGCAGGTTAGTTTTAATGACGTCGGTACTCTTGCTCGTATCAAAGAATTTGATCCAGTACAACCTAGCCTCTTTATGATCCAGTGCCATGGCGAGCAACGTTTTCGGGTGAAGAGTAGTCAGACCCAAAAAAATGGTTTGATCACTGCCGAGGTAGAGTTTCTGAAAGAAGATGCACCTACCGAAGTTCCTGACGAGCTCAAACCCGCCTCTGAGGTTTTGGGTAAAGTAATCCAGTCATTCAAGGAGCAGGGTGCTGCAGTCGGTAAAGAATTACCCTTTCATAAACCCTATCGCTTTAATGAATGCGGTTGGGTTGCCAATCGCTGGTGCGAACTCCTGCAACTTAGCCCTGGGCAAAAACAGTTTTTCCTCGAACAAGAGAACCCCCGACTCAGACTTGATCTGGTCAATGAGTTACTAGAGGAGATGGGCGTTTATAAAGCGGTGAAGTAAACGTGAAGCCTTCATTTGAGTGCCCCACCTGCGGTAACCCCCGAGCGATGCTGGGCGATTGCCCCTTCTGCGAAAGCAAAGAAGCACCAAGTGCGAATACGGATACTGCAATCGTAAATCTGGAGATCGGTGGACCGACGCGTGAAGAGGCGCTTGATACCCTTACTCACCATATACGAGCTGCTGCTGATGTGCAAATACGTGCATTGATTATCATCCACGGCTATGGCTCATCTGGACAGGGAGGAGGCATACGACGCACCGTTCGAGAAGCTCTTGAGAACAACTTTTTCTCAGACCGAGTTGATGAGTACTATCATGGAGAAGATTTAGTGCATCGTAGTGAGCTTTATCAGACCCTCATAAAACGTCGCCCCACGCTAAAGCAGCACCTCAAGCAATTGAAAGAGGGGAATGCGGGGATGACCTTGTTAATCATGCGGCATTGATCTAGTGGACAATAGCACTGATTATTTTAATTACTGACCCTATGCCAAATTACTGGGCCCATTGTGGCTTTGATACCCTGCAAGTTAGTCCCGATAACCAACTATTGGTGACCGATGATTTCTTAAGAACCTATTTATCAAGACCTGAGTTGGCCTTGGTTCCAGAATCTTGTCCCAAAGAAAGAGCAATTCATCAGCGTCTCTTAAATAATCCCCGTGAAGAAGTGGCACAAGCAGAGATTGAGCAGATGGCTGATGCAGATATTCAGGCTAATTATGCGATTTGGTTTCGCTACCGCACCAAACTATTAGCCGCAAGCTCGCTTGAGAACTTCTACATGAGTTTGTTTGAAGGTGAGGGTGTTGATGTGCCACCTTTATTCGTTGCACAACTCACCCAAATCTTTCTCAGACATATCCTTGGTACCGAAGTAAACCCTTTTGATGCCCGAATCGCAGAGCTCTTCTTTCGACCACAAAAGATCACCATTTTAGAGGATGGCATTGTTATGGCAGCTGACCATGAGACCATTGAGCGTAATGCTCAGGCGAGTGAGTTCGGCAATATTATTGACCTTCTAAAGAGTCAGTCCATCGCCATGCGCACGGTAGATCTAGATGTCCTCCACGAAGACAATGCCAAATCCTATTGGGGTAGGGATCAAGCACATGATTTTGCAATCCAACTTAATTTTGATCAAGCGACATTGCCTGCATTAGCAAAAATCTTGGAGAAATGGATTAATCATTTCTTGGGGATAGCAACTACGATTACTCCCCTAAAAGAGATTAATGATCCCAAGTGGGTTTGGCATGTTGGTTTGGATGCCTCTGCAACCGAGATATTGAACTCCCTCTACAACAAAGAGCGGGTTGATGAAGCTACTCTTTCCAGGATTATTTGCCTCTTTAAGCTCGACTTTAATGATCCTAATACGGTCATAAGCCAAATCCGCGGCAAACCTATCTATCTTGGTATGGCCATGAATGGAGAATCCCTTCTGAAGCTTAAACCCCAGAATGTGATCTTTAACTTGCCCTTAAACCCAGTTTCTTAAGGGATTTTTAGTAATTCTTGGTATTGTGCAGCGCAATATAATTACGGGTATACTCCTAAGTATTAACCCTAATATATGGAGAATATCTTGACCCAAGCCGCTAGTATCAACACCTCAGTTGTAAGCCAAACATTTAACAACACCATTTCCGCTGGTAGCAAAGCAATCAATACCGTCATCGCTACTTTGCGTATCATTGCATCAGCTTGGGAAGAGTCCCGTGCGGAATATAAAAAACATGCCATCTTAGGTGGCGGCTGGGAATAATTGAAAACGGTTCGCATTGATTTCGTATCTGACATCGCCTGCCCATGGTGTGCCATTGGTTTGGCATCCCTAGAAAAGGCTTTGGATGATGTTGGTAGCGAAGTGAATGTTGAAGTCTACTTTCAACCCTTTGAGTTAAATGCTCATATGCCCCTCGGTGGGCAAGATGTGATTGAGTACCTTACCGAGAAATACGGCAGCACTGTTAGTCAAGTAAAAGCTAATCAAGAGAATATTCGGAAACGTGCCGCTGAGATGGGTTTTCTGTTTCATCCGGAAGGGCGCAAGCGCGTGTACAACACCTTTCATGCCCACCGCCTCTTGCACTGGGCGCAAGCTGAGCACGGGCTTGATGCCCAATACATGCTCAAGAAAGAACTCTTCGCAACGTATTTCACCTTAGCGGTCAGCGTTGATGATCCTAATAATCTGCTGGCTGCGGTTGAGCGTGCAGGATTACCGAGTGAGCGTGCTCGAGCTATTCTGGAAAGTGATGAATATGCGCAAGCGGTCAAGGATCAAAAAAAGAAGTACACCGAGTTAGGTATTAACTCAGTACCAGCCATCATCTTGGATAACAAATATATGATTCAGGGGGCGCAAGCACCTGAGATGTTTGCTAGCGCTCTGCGCGATTGCGCCCAAGAATCAAATCATTAGCGAGTCCGTTAATCGACTTACTCTTTGATGTTGTTCTGAATCACAAACTTACCCCAAATACCAATCTGCTTTGCCACAAATGCATTAGCTGCTTCTGGGTTCAAGCTTTGCACCTGAATGCCTTGGGTCTTTAGCTTCTCGGCCACAGCAGGGGTCTTCAAAGCCTTATCAACCGCACGATACATTGCATTTACAACAGCAGGCGGGGTCTTTGATGGGGCAATCACGGCCCACCAAGCGGGTGCCTCAAAGCCTGGGTATCCACTCTCCGCCAAGGTAGGAACCTTTGGCATATCGGGTGAGCGCTTTGCAGTGGTCACAGCCAAAGGAATCAAGCCGCCACTATCAGCATGCGGCTTAATTAAGAACATACTGCCAACCACTAGAGGAACTTGACCAGCAAGACCATCCTGAATCATTGGGCCGCCTCCACGATAGGGGGCATGCACCCAATCAACATCTGTTTTCTTGGCAAAGTCAGCAATTGCAAGATGGCCTAAGCTACCGATACCAATAGAGCCATAAGTAAATGGTTTCTTGGCCTTAGAGTCAGCCATTAACTGTTTCATGCTGGTAATACCAGATTTCTTACTGGCTGCTAAGACCATGGGTGAAGTTCCAATCATATTGACCGTGACCAAATCTTTGAGCGTGTCATAGGGCAGGTTATCTTTAAGAGATGGATTAACGCCATGTGTATCAAATACCAGACCAAAGGTGTAGCCATCGCCAGTGGCTCTAGCAACCGCGGTGGTACCAATCACACCCGACGCGCCACCAATATTCTCCACAATCACATTTTGCTTAAGCTCCGCTTGCAAAACCGGTGCCAATATACGAGCAACTTGATCAACCGATCCACCCGGAGGAAAGACCGCAATAATTTTGATGGGGCGTTGGCTTGGCCAATTACCTACATCACTCTGGGCAATTGCAGGAGTAATCACGCAAAGGGCAAACAAGACAGAAACGATCTTTTTCATTAGGGTAGGCATAACGGCTCCTTTAAGTAGTGCTGAGTATCATACTGGAACTTACCCCTTGATCCTAAGCAATCAGCAAAGCAATACAATTGCCTAAACTCCAGTAAAGGATTGTATTGATGAGCCATGGTATTCATATTTCCCCCCGTGTTGAACCTTCTACCGCTGGTATCAATGCCCTACGAGGCATACCCAGCACAGTCATTAGTGATATGTTGGGGCGCACCTTAGTGGCTAATGGGATCCAACCCATTCATCGCTCTCCCATGTCTATATGCGGTAATGCGTTCACGATCAAACTACATGTTGCTGATAATTTAATGGTCCACAAAGCACTGCAAATGGTGCAAGCGGGCGATGTGATGGTGATTGATGTGGAGGGTGATACTGGATGCGCAGTCATTGGCGAGATCTTAATGACCGTCGCTAAGAGTAGGGGAGTGCTTGGTATTGTGGTTGATGGGGCTGTGCGCGATGTGGATGCCTTTGATACAAATTCATTTCCCTGTTGGGCCAAGGGGGTCAACTTGCGTGGTCCCCTCAAAGAAGGACCGGGATCCATTAATGTACCGATCTCTATTGGCGGAATGATTGTTCATCCAGGCGATATTATTTTGGCTGATAGCGATGGCGTCATTGCAGTGCCGCCTAGCCAGGCATTAGAGGCAGCACGACTCGGTCAGGAAAAAGTTAAACAGGAGCAAGAGATACTCAAAGCGATCCAGGCAGGTCAGTATGCTACGCCATGGGTAGATGAGATTCTTAAGAAAAAGGGCGTGATTTAATTACACCCTTACATCTTCAGAAGACATTGATTCGAAACACCAGCATTCCTGAGTCGCTCTGCGCCCAGTAAGCCTGCAATCTCAAGTAAACAAATCGCTCCACTCACTTTGGCTCCCGTACGCCCAATCAGTTGATGAGCTGCCATGATGGTGCCGCCGGTAGCCAATACATCATCGACAACCAAGACAGAATCATTGGCACTTAATACATTGGTGCTAATTTCTAGGGCATCGTTGCCGTATTCCAAGCCATAAGACTCGCGATGGGTCTCGGGTGGTAATTTATTTGGCTTGCGTACCAATACTAAGCCTTTGTTCAGATGGTTTGCTAAGGCCGCGGCGAAGATGAATCCGCGGGATTCAATACCGAGAATGTGAGTAAATGGATAAGCCTGAGATAGTTGACCCATGCCCTGAATAGCGGAGGCAAAGGCGTCAGTATTGGCAAGTAGGGGGCTAATATCTCTAAACAGGATGCCCGGTTTTGGAAAGTCAGGAACGCCTGGTAAAAAGTCTTCAAGTCTCATGGGATTACACTCTCAGTATGACTGCCAATCAAATCCCAATCTTACTGCTAGTGGCGCTTAAAAATGAACTAGAAGCGATTTCAATACCAAAGAGTATTCCTATTGCATATACCGGTGTGGGGAAGATTAATGCAGCGACTGTAACTCAGACCGCAATTGCGCATCATCAGCCGCAACTTATCATTAACTTTGGCACTGTTGGCAAAATCAATCCAGATCTATCAGATCTCATCACCATCAAGCGCGTTGTGCAGCGTGACATGAACGCAGAGCCATTGGCCCCCAGAGGCGTTACGCCATTTTGCTCAAAGCCAGCGGAGTATCAGGCGCAATCTGGCCTATATACCTGTGGCACTGGTGATAGCTTTGTCACCAGCACAGACCCTTGGTTGGTCGAGCAGAAGATTGATGTAGTAGATATGGAACTCTTTGCTATTGCAGCAATTGCTCACCAGCATCACATCCCCTGGCTATCATTTAAGTTTATTAGCGACTCTGCTGATAGCAAAGCAGGCGAGCAGTGGCATGAGAAGATCAACCATGGTGAAGAGTTATTTATGGAACAGTTAAAACAGCTGATCTCTTAAAAATACAATCGTAAATTACAATATTGATCATTGAGTATTGCCAACAATAAAATAGAAAGTAATCATGAGTACTACTTACGTTATCAATCCCCCAGAGATCCCATCTCTCCCTGTACAGGGGGACACTAAACGATTTGCAGTTAATCGTATTTATTGTGTTGGCCGTAACTACGCTGACCATGCGCGCGAGATGGGGCATGACCCAGACCGCGAGCCACCATTCTTTTTCATGAAGCCTGCTACCGCAATTGTGGCTGATGGCAAGAGTATGGCGTATCCCGCTTTATCGAAAGACGTGCATCATGAGATTGAGATGGTTGTTGCACTCGGTAAGGGTGGTTCGAACATTTCTGCGGATAAAGCGCTCGAGCATGTCTGGGGTTATGGTGTTGGTCTTGATATGACCCGCCGTGATCTCCAAGGCGAGGCTAAAAAGATGGGGCGCCCTTGGGATACTGGTAAAGCATTTGATCAATCAGCACCTTGCTCGGCGCTAGTACCAGTTAGCCAATGCGGACATCTTGCGAAGGGACGGATTCATTTAAAGGTAAACGGAGACGTGAAGCAAGACGGAGATCTAGCGATGATGATCTGGAACGTATCCGATACGATTGCTTATCTATCGACCTTATTTACTTTGATGCCTGGTGATCTAATATTTTCAGGAACCCCAGCGGGCGTTGCTGCAGTATCTCGAGGTGATGTTCTGGAAGGACATATCGATGGCCTGCCAACACTCAAGACCACGCTGGTCTAAATAGACTAGAGCTCGGTTTGGTTCTCAATCGAGAACAGTTTTAAGGTATCCAGATCAACGTGATCGAGAGCATTCAGATGAGTGCTCTCAAGTTTTATAAGAGGCGCACAGCCGTTGGCAAGTGCTTCTTGCCAACGGGTGATACATAGGCACCATTGATCACCAGCTCTTAGACCCGGAAACTGAAACTCAGGACGAGGTGTAATGAGATCATTACCCCGTTGGTAACTAAACTCTAAAAATTCTTCGCTCATGATGGCGCACACCAAGTGCAAACCAATATCCTCTTGATTAGTTTTGCAACAGCCATCCCGAAAAAATCCTGTTAGAGGATCAAACGAGCAGGGAACCAGAGGTTGTCCAAAGACATTGCGAACGATATCTGGCATTACTTTCCTTTCCACTGCGCAGGCTCACCTGCTAAAAACGAACGCACTCCATCTTTAAAGTCAGAGCTGCCATACACCTCACGGATTAAATCACTGCAATCAGGTAAAGAGTGATGGATTACCCGTGCCATGATCTGCTTCGATGCCTTCTGAGTCACGGGAGCCAAGGCTGAGAGCTGTTCTGCTAAGTCAAGTGCCATTTGCTCAAGTTGTTCTTGCTCACCAATTTTGTAGACGAAGCCTTGGGTATGTAGCTCGGATGCGGGGATTAACTCTGCTAGGAGCAACATCCGTTTAACAATAGCAACACCAAGGTGGGCCACTAACCAAGCAATATTACTCGGCGATAAAGTGTTACCAAGAGTACGGGCGATGGGAACTCCGAACTTAGCGGTAGGCGTTGCAATTCGGAAGTCGCACAGAGATGCAATTGCTAAGCCGCCACCGACAGCTAAACCATCAATGACCGCAATGGAGGGCATGCATAATTGCTGGAGAGGGCCTAGGTAGTGATCAATGAGTTTCTCATACCGAACTCCATCCTCACCATCCTTAAAAGCAGTGAACTGCGCAATATCACTTCCAGAAACAAAGGATTTACCGCCAATACCTCGCAAAATAACTGCACGTACTTGAGAGTTCTGATTAAGCTCCAGACAAATACTGCGCAATTGCTCATACATCTCTTGGGTCATTGCATTGCGTGCAGCGGGCTGATCAAAAAAGAGATGCGCAAACTTCCCTTTGATCTCCACATAGACGCGAGCATTGGCATTCATGCGGCAAAGGCTCCTTGTTGTTCTAATAATTTAATCTCATCATCTGTAAATCCTGCTTGCATTAGGACCTCTTGGGTATGCTCACCCAGAAGAGGAGGATGACGCCGAACTTCTTGCGGAGTACCTTGCATCTTGACCGCAAAACCAATGTTGGGGACCTTACCCTCAAGCGGGTGATCGATCTCGATACGCATTTGGCGATGCTTACCATGCTCGCTGTCAAATGCTTGCGGATAATCTAGGATAGGACCCGCTGGTATGCCTTGCGCCAAGAGTAAATCAATCCACTCATCCGCAGTCTTTAAGGCAAAAGAGCTCTCAAGCTCATGAATTAATTGCTCGCGCTGACCTAGGCGACCCGCAATGGTTTGGTATTGGGGATCTTGGATCAGGTCAGGCCGTTGCAAAATCTCACAGAGTTTCTGCCAGAGTTTGTTATTGGTTGCACCCATCACAAAATAACCATCCTTGGCTTTAACCGCCTGATACGGCGCGGTCATGCGATTAGCGGTGCCTAGTGCAACTGGTGGTTGACCGGTGCCCCAGTATTCGGAGGTATCCCAGATGGAGAAGGCCAAAGCAGAATCAAATAAAGAGGCATCGATGTATTGTCCTTGACCGGTATTCTTCGCCCCAATATATGCGGAGAGAGCGGCATACGTTGCAAAGAGGGCACAACCAATATCAGCAACCGGTACTCCCGCTTTCACGGGTTTACCATCACCATGCCCGGTGACACTCATGATCCCTGACATCGCCTGAGCCATTAAATCAAAACCTGGGCGCTCAGCCCAAGGACCGCTCTGACCAAAGCCCGAGATGCTGACATAAACGAGCGCAGGATTAATCTTGCTCATGACCTCATAGCCAACGCCTAAGCGTTTCATGACACCAGGACGATAGTTCTCGACCAAGATATCGGCTTCTTTAACCAGCTTAAACAGAACGGATTTGCCTGCTTCCGACTTGAGATTGATCGCAATGCTTCGTTTATTACGATTCATATTGAGAAATCCCATGCTATCGGGACCCTTCATCTTGAATCCCATCGCACCGCGTGTTTGATCGCCTCCACCCGGAGGCTCTATCTTAATAACATCGGCACCCATATCCGCCAGTAACATGCAGGAGTAGGGACCGGCCATCACTTGACTCACATCAAGAACTTTGACACCAGCCAGAGGAAGGGGGCGTTTAGTGCTTTCTGTAGAAGAATTCATCACAGCATTCTAAACATAAAACCCTTTTGGTTAATACACATTGCTCTTGTAAAATTCACCCCATGAGAATTTGCTTATCATTTGCAACAATGTGCCCCTCCTTTAATTGTTTGCAATGCCTAGTGATTTAAGTCGAAATCGAAGCGGTTTAATACAAAGAGCTCTCATAGGGCTCAGCATACTACTTGGTAGTTTTGCTGTTCATGCTCAGACTAATTCATCATGGCCTAGAGAGACCATCCGGATTGTGGTGAGCTTTACCCCGGGTGGTGCGCCTGATACCTTGGCGCGAGTCTTGGCGGAGGATTGGCAAAAGACCTTAGGTGTTCCCATTCTGGTTGATAACCGCCCTGGTCATGGCGGCAATATTGGCGCAGATCTAGTTGCTAAAAGTAATCCAGATGGCTATACCTTATTGATTGGAACCGTAGGTATTCATGCGATTAATGGCGCTCTTTACGAGAAGTTACCCTATGACCCGATTGCGGATTTCACGCCCATTAGTTTTCTAGCAAGCACCCCCAATGTGCTGATTGTTAACAAACAGCTAGGTGTTCAATCGCTCAAAGAGCTTATTACTCTGGCCAAGTCAAAACCCAATGAGCTAACCTTTGGCTCCTCTGGTACGGGAACTTCAATCCATATGTCCGGGGAACTCTTTAAAGATCTGGCAGGTGTTCAGATCCGTCATATTCCATACAAAGGCAGAGCACAATCTCTCCCCGATCTTGTAAGCGGACGCATCTCCATGCTCTTTGATAACTTGGCATCAGCACAACCATTAATTAGAGCCAATGAAGTCATCGCCTTAGGTGTAACAACCCTCAAGCGCTCGCCATCAGCCCCAGATATTCCGACTTTGGCAGAGCAGGGATTAAGAGGGTTTGAGGCGGTATCGTGGTTCTCCTTGATGGCCCCAGCTAAATTGCCTAAAGAGATACAAGCTCGCCTCAATCAATTAACCGTTCAGACCTTATCAAAACCAGAGATTCGGTCTCGTCTCTCAAACGGGGGGTTAGATCCTAACCCAGGCAGCCCTGAAGAGCTCAGTCGCTATATTCAGCAAGAAGCCTCTAAATGGCGCAAGATTGTTCAGCAGTCTGGTGCAAGGGCGGAATAAAATAAAGGTAATCATGTCAGCCAACATGGGATAGCGGGCGTTAATAGTATGTATAAGACCTTGCTATCACCCAAATAGGAGATAAAGATGAGATTAATCAGGTATCTGCCTTTTTTGCTCATCATCACAGCCAGTTCATTGGCACAAGCAGCACCGCAGTATTCATGGAATATTTCAGTAGGAACTGGGGTTGGCTATTACGGCAGGCCATATGTGGGGCCTTATTACCCTCGACCCTTTTATGGACGTCACTACAATCCTTACTACCGAGCTTATTATTCGCCGCCACCTGTTTATTACCCCGCACCCTATTACGTAGCACCCGCAGTGCTTCCCTTGATCTCACAGTCACAACCGCCCGTCTGGTATTACTGCGAACCACAGCAGCAGTACTACCCGATTGCAAGTTCGTGCAATGAAGCATGGAAGGTCGTACCAGCAACACCGCCTCAGTCTACAAACCCTTATCATCCATCTACTAATCACTAATTTAGGTTGCTCGTGAAACTACACTCCATTCTTTTAGTCGGCGTTACCTTATCCAATCTGGTTCTGACCGCTTGCGTCTCTGCCCCAACAGGGCCGACCATCACTGTTATGCCTAGAGAAGGAAAGCCCTTTGAAGTATTTAAAAAAGAAGATCAAGAGTGTCGAGAGTTTGCTCAAAATTCTGTTCAAGATGGCAATGCAGCTGCTCTCAAGGCTGGAGCCATTAGTGCAGCAACTGGGGCAGCCATTGGCGCAGCAGCGGGGGCGATGTATCAAGGCGGAAGTGGTCCGAACGTTGGCACAGGAGCGGCGATTGGAATGGTAGGAGGCGCTGCTGTTGGAGCAATGGGTGCATCCAATAAGGAGACCCAAGCGCAAACTCAATACAACACTGCTTATCAGCAATGTATGTACGCTAAAGGTAATCAGGTTCCTGGTTTTAAACCGGTTAATGAGTTCAAGCCGATTAAGTGAGTGGTCTTACTGCAACACTACATTAGGATTTTAGAGATTCTTGAGCTTCCATCTTCGTAGAGAAACTGGATTTCATATTCGCTGATGATTTCAGCCTTTTTCAATATGCTAGGACCATAGGGCACTTCAATAACGAGGCCTAATTCTTTATCCTCAACTACGGCTACTTTTTTGGTTGAGTCAATAGATTTAATGACAAATGGACTAGTTTTCTTAAAAAATCGCTCCAGCATAAATCCACATTTCTATTTAATTTGTATAAGTTTATGAAAATTATATTATTTTCCATGGATACACAAATAAATAGCCTGCAATGCTTAGGTCTTTGCTAATAATTGAAGAGGGGGGGGATTTGGTAAGAAAAGGATCGTTCATACACCCAAGGGCTAATCAGGTGTAAAATTTGATTTATTATTTTTGGTAATCCAACTTATATTTCCCCATAATTACTATTAACGGGACTGCTATGGACCTACTGTCTAATTACTTTAGTTTTGCTGAAAGTCGTGACAAGATTCATCTTAAGTACAAGGTAAGTCATCGTGAGTGCATCATTCTTCGCATGATAGCTAGCGCCCATTATGAGGGTCATAAATTAACAGTGTCTGATGTGATTCAGATGAAATCGATTGCCTCACCTGCAACTTCGCATGCTTCTTTGAAGGCCCTGATCGAGAAAAAATTGATTGAGAACAGGCCGTGTGCCAAAGATGCTAGGGTAAAAAAATTAATACCCACTGAGAAAGCAATGAAGCTCTATAAAGAGCTTGGCATGTTACTCATTCAAGATAAGAAGAACTAGACCGTGACCGGCGGCTTAGTTCTTTCATAGTGGGCTGCCGTTCTTCTAAAAATCCAGAGTAATAGGGCAGCAGCTACAGCTAGACTCAAACTATTTGCAATCCAAAATCCATTGACTCCTTGTAATAGTGTTGGCGTATTACCAAACACATTAAAGCCCAAGAGATAGCCGCCGCCTAGACCGATACACCAGAGAGAGCCGGCATACACAATCATTGGCAAGAAAGAGATGCGATAGGCCCGCAGAATAAATGCAGCTACAACTTGTACTGAGTCTACCAATTGATAAAAGCAAATAAATAAGAATAGAGGCGCTGCTAATAGTTTGACATCGGGAGTTGGGTCGTACAGATCAAGCAACTGAAATCGCAGCACCCAAACTAATAGACCAATCACAATACATAAGCCGCCAGTGAATAGAACGGACGACCAACCAATTTCTTCTGCGCGATGTTGTTTGCCTGCCCCAATCGATTGGGAAACAAGAGTCATGGTCGCAA
This sequence comes from Polynucleobacter sp. UK-FUSCHL-C3, assembly GCF_040409815.1. Taxonomy (NCBI): domain Bacteria; kingdom Pseudomonadati; phylum Pseudomonadota; class Betaproteobacteria; order Burkholderiales; family Burkholderiaceae; genus Polynucleobacter; species Polynucleobacter sp. UK-FUSCHL-C3. Next base: position 1,019,275 of record NZ_CP099959.1, on the reverse strand, counting down.
TTGCTAATGAGAGTGGCACCATATAGATTACCGTACCTAAATTAGCCACGATCTGATGCCCTGCAAGGGTAGTAGTTCCCAGACGAGCAATAAATAGGGACATAAAGGTATACGAGGTGACCTCAATGAAATAACTTAAACCAATGGGTGCGCCTAAGCGTAATAGTGTCCAGATACGATGCCATTTAGGCCAGCTAAAGCGCTCAAAAATATTAAAGGGCTTATAAAACTGACCCCACAGCACAATGATCAAGATTGAGAAAAACCACAACCAATTAATGATGACGGTGGCAACGGCACAACCGGGGCCTCCCATTGCATCAATGCCAAAGCCGCCGTAGATGAAGAGCGCATTAAGCGGAAACTTAGCGGCTAAACCAATCAACTGAAGGATGGTAATAATGCCTGGTCTGGAAACGGCATTATGAAAAGACATTAAAACCCGCATGCCCATGCTGGCAGGTAGGCCTAAGGCAAGGATCTGAAGATATAAGCGGGCTTTGTTCTCTAAATCAAGATTGACCTGTGAGATCGCTAGCAAGTGGTCAGCGTTCAAAAGAATCAGGGTGCCAACGATCGTCAAGCCGACCGCCAGCCAGCCAGCCTGACGAACCTCTTCACCAATCTCCGCATAATGCTTTGCCCCAAAGAGTTGACCCGCAATGGGGGTGAGGGCGGCAATTACACCGGTCAAACCTACATAAACACTAATAAAGATTGCACTTGCCATCGCTAATGCCGCAAGATCTTCTGAGGAATAGCGTGCGGTCATTGCCGTATCTAAGACCCCAAATGTAATGACGGCTAGTTGGCCTACCAAAAGAGGACCGGCTAATTTGAGAAGCTCAGGAATATCTTCTCGCAATCGCGAGATTCGATAAAAGGACATCGTGATCAGTTACTCAGACAAGACCTGATATAAACGCAAACGCTCCGTGCGGTCAGATGCCCGACGATCCTCCCACAATAGCTTGAGTTTCTTATCGTTGAGGGCCGAGAACGCAGAGGCGGTGCTGGCATTATGAGTCAGCATATAGGGGCAATTGGGGTTGTCGGCCAAGGCTAGTTTTGTGAAGTAACTAAAGGATGCCAGCTGGGCTAGGCCTAAATAACTGGTATCAATGCACTTAGCATCTGCCGGTACCGCCTTGACCAAACGCTCAGCCACAAAACGATAGGTCTTGGCATAGTTAATCGTAGGAAGCCATAAGGTCATCAAAAGAACCCACATCAGGGTTGTGCCAGCTGCTGAGATAACCAAGCAGCGCCAAATAACCTTTGGCGCGCGTGAGGTACGCCATTGCACTACCCATAACCAAAGTCCTGTAATGATGAGGGCAATCACAAGTGTTAGCCCACTAAACTGAGCCTCAAAGCCAGGAATGAAGCGCGCCACATTAGCAGCGATCGGTGCAGGATAGCCAGTGGTCTTTGCAAACCAAATGAACCAAATCGCAATAGCAACGATCGTAAAACTCAACATTGCAAACCAATCAATAAAGCTAATGACACTACGACGCAAGATGGGCAAACTAAATGCAGCCAAAATAGCCATCGGCGGTATCAACACAATCAGATCATGTTCATTAGCCTCAACGCGAAATAGCACATAAATAAAACCAGCCAGCAATAAACCAAGCGGAATACAAATGTGTGGAGCACGCCATGTGCCTGCATCGTGGTTGCGACCCCAGTGAACCAAAGATACCAAGGCTAAAGGCCAAACAGGCCATGCGTAAGCCCAAAAATTAATGCTCATAAACTGCAAGGAGCCCCAAGCAAGATAGCGATGCATGGGCGGCGTGTTAGCCCACGCGTTTAGGGCGGAATCTTGCAACTCTGGACTGAGATGAAACACGTGCCACAGTAAGGGCCAAATACCAATACCAAGAATTGCTATCACAATAGAACTAAGGGTCCACCGAAAACGAAGTTTTACCTGACACAGCAAAACTGCAAGACCGATGGCCAGGGCAATTAAAGCAGTCAGCGCCCAATTACTTGAGAGCCCCAAAATAACTAAGCCCAATCCGGTCCAAGCGCCTCCTTGCCAAGGCTTATCTAAGCCACGCACAGTGCCATACAAAATAATCGAGAGCCCCATCAGGTGAGCCATCATGGGGGTGGTCTCATGAGAACGCTGTGCCAAACCAATGCAGGCTAAGAAGATGAGCAATGCCCCATCCGCTAAGGTCATGCCATAGTCGCGTGTATTAGGTTGACCGCCTAAGGCAAAACTCATGGGCTGCACTTCCTGACGACGTCCTAATAAATACGTGGCATACCAAATCGCAATGGCAGAAGTAAAGAAGCAAAGCGCTGAATACAGTCTGGCTGCATTGGCGTCACCGATTATTGAACCAAATAGATCAATGAATGTTGCACCTAACCAGTAGGGCAGTGGTGCACCCATGGAAAGATCACGACCAGCAAGCCCCGGAACCAACCAGTCTTGCCAAGAACCTAAATGCAAATTCCACATCACCCCAAAACCAATGGAGTCTTCATTCTTCCAAGGATCACGACCAAAGAGACCCGCTAAACCATAAACGAGGGTCAACGCAAAGATCACAATGCGTGGAATTGAGACGGTGGCGGCAGCAGTGAGTTTGACCATACTAAAAAGAATAAAACAGAAATAAAAAAGGCAGCAAACGCTGCCTTGTGTACATCAAGTCAAGATTAAAACCATGCCGAAGCAATTACTTCGCTTTCTTGGTAGCCACTTTCTTGGCAGCAGGTTTCTCGGTCTTCTTGGCTTCAGCAGCTGCAGCGCGTTTCTCAGCAGTCTTAACAGCGCCGTCACCAGTGGACTTCGCAGCAGCCTTACCACCAAATTTCTGGCGGAATTTCTCAACACGACCAGCGGTATCGATAATCTTCTGGGTACCGGTAAAGAAGGGGTGTGACTCGGAAGAGGTCTCAATCTTAGCTAATGGATACTCATTGCCATCTTCCCATTTGATTTTCTCTTTGGTGTTGATGGTAGAGCGAGTTTTGAAGCTAAAGTTGTTGGAAACATCAACAAAAACAACTTCGCGATATTCGGGGTGAATGCCTGGTTTCATAATCAATATCCTTGGTACGGGTAGCCGTTGAAGGTCAAAAAAGGGATTCCCTCAATACTTGCCCAGGTGGTCAATACAGCAAAAGCGAAATTATGCCACAAAATCAATAGGAAAGCATCGAAAATGCCTTCCCAGGCCCTTAGCCGCCACGGCGCATGAGGTCAAAGAACTCAGCATTATTCTTGGTTGATTTGAGCTTATCCACAATAAAGTTCATGGCCTCGATCTCGTCCATATCAGCCAGGAGCTTACGAAGCACCCAAATTTTCTGGAGATTCTCGGGTTTAACCAGGAGTTCTTCACGGCGGGTACCCGACTTATTGAGGTTGATCGCAGGATAGACACGGCGCTCAGCTAGGCGACGCTCTAAATGCACTTCCATATTGCCGGTGCCTTTGAACTCTTCATAGATCAGGTCGTCCATTCGGCTTCCGGTCTCAATTAAGGCGGTTGCCAAAATAGTGAGGGAGCCACCTTCTTCAACATTACGAGCCGCACCAAAGAAACGCTTTGGACGTTGCAAAGCATTGGCATCGACACCGCCTGAGAGTACTTTGCCAGATGAAGGCACTACCGTGTTGTAAGCACGTGCTAAGCGTGTAATCGAGTCGAGCAAAATAATGACATCTTTTTTCATCTCAACCAAACGTTTGGCTTTCTCAATCACCATCTCTGCAACTTGTACGTGACGCACGGCAGGTTCATCAAAGGTAGATGCAACGACTTCACCATGCACCGAGCGTTGCATCTCAGTAACTTCCTCAGGACGCTCATCAACCAGCAAAACAATCAAAATGGCTTCTGGATGATTCTGGGAGATCGCATGCGCCACATGCTGCATCATCACGGTCTTACCTGATTTAGGAGAAGAAACAATCAAGCCACGCTGACCAAAACCAATCGGCGAGATCATATCGATAATGCGACCAGTCAGATTCTCTTCTGCCTTGATATCGCGCTCTAGAGAGATAGTGCGATTGGGGTGGAGCGGTGTTAAGTTCTCAAACATGATGCGGTTTTTGAGATCTTCTGGGGCCATGCCATTAATCTTGTCTACCTTCACCAAGGCAAAGTAACGTTCACCTTCTTTGGGAGTGCGCACCTCACCCTCAATGCCATCACCCGTATGTAAATTAAAGCGACGGATTTGAGCAGGGGAGATATAAATATCATCAGGCGAGGCCATGTACGAGGATTCAGGAGAGCGTAAGAAACCGAAGCCATCGGGCAGAACCTCTAAGACCCCATCCCCAAATACCTGTTCACCTGCCTTGGCTCGCTTTTTAAGGATAGCAAACATCAGCTCTTGCTTACGCATGCGCTGGGTGTTCTCGATCTCAAGGCTAGCAGCCATCTCAAGAAGTTGGGAAACGTGGAGTACTTTTAGTTCAGTCAGTTGCATGGTGTGCTTATGGTTCTATCAAACAGGAAAAAGGAAGGGAAATAAGAGGAAGGGGGAGAAATTAGAGGGGTTTTGGGATCGCCAATCGGGTATACAAGACGGCAATGCAAAACAGTGATAACGAAATTAGCTTAAATCGAAATGAGTAATCAGGGTATTAAAGGTAGATTGGGAGAGAAACTAGAAATTTTGGGGAGAGCCGCAAGCGGACTCTGCAATGAGATGTAATTTTACACTAAAAACGCCCAAAACCAGAATACTTCAAGAAGCTTGGCCTAAAAACAACATCAGGCTCAACTCCTGAGCCTGATATCGGTCATTCTAGCGGGTAAATTGTAATGACTAAGAACTGCCTCAAATATTGCTATCGATGAACGCTGAGAGCTGGGATTTGGCTAATGCACCCACTTTCTGGGCTGCAACGGTGCCATTTTTGAACAAAATAAGAGTTGGAATGCCCCGAATATTGAACTGGGCAGGAATACCTTGGTTCTCATCCACATTCATCTTGGCAATCTGGATGCGATCGCCGTACTCAGCCGAAAGTTCCTCCAATATGGGACCAATCATCTTGCAGGGGCCGCACCACTCAGCCCAAAAGTCGAGAAGAACGGGTTTGTCTGCTTTTAGAACGTCTTGTTCAAAAGATGCATCACTTACATGTTTAACACCGGCACTCATGAATATTCCTTATCAATTTATCGGGTTGGAACTGCTCTCATTCGAAAGCGTCCCAAGCCCTTATATTATCAATAAGCTGTGAACCATGCCCAATTCCCTTAGAACGATTGCAAAATAAGCACTCGCTATGCAAACCCTGACGATCACCCCCAATCAAAATGCCCTTTTGGAGATGGCGGAGCATATTTGGGAGATTGCTAAGAGCAGCAAGACTAGACCGCTCGTGATCCTGCCCACTGCTGGACCGAATGCCAGTTTGCGCCAAGCCCTTGAGCGCATTCGGCCTTCCTTGGATCAAGCAAATGTTCCCTTTTTGCCAGAGGTGCACAGTCTTAGTGATTGGTTAGAGCTGGCGCCAGATATTTTCTTAATACCCGATCAACAATCGCAAACCGAGCGCATCTTACAAACCTATGCTTCGATTGATGCTCACCCTGAGTTACAAACTTGGTTTGCTGCCGAAGGAGAGGGCGGGGTGTGGAGTCTTGCGCAAGCCATTGTGAGCGCCTGTGAGTTACTCTCACAAAGCATCATGCCGCATTTATCGTGGGATCCGAATACGCTCGATCTCAAGGGCGATATGCAAAAGCTTGAGTCTGTCTTGCAAAGTGCAATCGACACAGCATACCCAAAACTAGCGCACGCCTTGGTTAGCAAAGAAGCAAATGTCCTATTGGCATTCTGGAGATACCTAGGCTCGGTCCGCGATCCCATCATTCGGAAGCATTTGGCCTTAGCCTCTTATGTGCAGCAGTTTGCACAACACCCACAGTCGCGCAGACCCCTAATCTGGATTGATACCGTCGAGCCGCAACCTGCGCAAGCTAGTATGCAAACCCAATTCTTGGAAGCCTGCACACCTTACATACCAGTGCATCGCTTGCAAATGGATTGGAGCTCAGTCGCCTTGTGGTCTGAGGCCGTCAGCGCGGAAGTTGGTGCACAAGAAGAGGCGCAAGCTCAGCACAATATTCATACCCTAAAAACCAAAACCATTCACTGCATTACTGCGAATCGCTTTGAAGATCTAGCCTGGGAGGCAACACGACGGATTGAGACGCATCTAAAAGAGGGGCGCAAACACATTGCCTTAGTCGCACAAGATCGATTGTTGGCCAGAAGAACCCGTGCACTATTGGCGCGCCTAGGTCCTAGTTTAAGTATTGCCGATGAGACCGGCTGGAAACTGTCTACGACACGCGCTGCTGCGGCACTGCATGCATGGCTTGAGTTATTGCGTTCTCCCAGCGAAGGACCAAGCGCTAGTACATTACTGGAGTTCTTAAAAAATCCCTTTCTGGATCTCGAGCATCTTCTTAATACCCAAGAGAGTAATTGTGATCTGCTCATCACCGAGTTAGAGAACGCTTTACTGATTAAACAGGCACACTCCTCCTGGGTCAGTTTCTATCTAACAATAGAGGCAGGAACTAGCTCAGAATACGATCCGCGCTTACAGACCCTATTGCAAGTGATTCGGCAACGCGTGGGGCAATGGCAGAGCAAAGCAATGCAAACACCGTATTGCGCAGAAGCTCTCTTACAACTTCACGAAGACCTATCAGCCTTTGGAATGAAGCAAGGCTTTGAGCAAGATGCTGCGGGCCTGCAGTTGCTCCATATGCTGCAAACACTTGGAATGCAACAAAGCAAGTTAGGCCAGTTGCGCATGCCTCTAAACGAGTGGTTGATCTTGCTAAAGACCGTCATGGAGGAAGAGGTCTATCGAGAGCAGGGTGCACAAACCAGTGCGCGCGTATCGATCTTGCCACTGAGCTCCACCCGCTTGCGCTATTTTGATGCCGTGGTCATGGTGGGTTGCGATGAGCGCCAGTTACCCGCGTTTTCAGAGCCCCCCTTATTTTTCTCGGAGACGCTCTGCCAAGTATTGGGAGGGTCGAGTATCGCTTGGCAATTCCGTCAGCAAGCAAGAGATCTCTCACAGCTAATCGCCAGTTATGAGCACATCGATCTTCTTTGGCAGAGTGAGGGAGCTCGAGGAGAGCCATTGCGAGCAGCACCGTGGATACAGAGACTGCAAAATCACTTACCAACATTGGCGACCATTCAGGCAAAGGCAGAGCAACGCACCGCACAAGCAAGACCAAGCGCTATGGCTAGCGCACATCGACTACCTGGTCTTCCGATGCCAACCCGCATGAGCCCCAGTGCCTACCGAGCACTTCGATCCTGTCCCTATCAATACTACGTGCGCAACTTATTAGGCTTACGTAAGCGCAAAGGACTTGACGAAGAGCTCGATGCATCCCTGCTGGGTCAGACCTTACATCAGATCTTGCGCAACTTCTTTCAAGAACTTAAGAGCACTCAGATCCGTGAACCCCGTTTACAGGATCCGCAATACCGACAAACCTGGATGCAAGAGCATTTGCACCATGCTTCAGAGCAGGGCTTTCTAAAACTACTTGAGGGTGATAAACGAATTTTAGGAAGCTTGCGGGATTGGCAAAAACAAATCCCAAGCTTTGTCGCGTGGCAATTGGAGCGCGAGAGTCATGGCTGGCAATTTCATGATGCTGAGCTCAAGGTCGGCTTTGAGTTTTCATTCGCTGATGCTCACCACCAAGAACATACTGTCCGCATTGAAGGATATGCCGATCGATTAGACATCAATACAACTCTCAGACAAGCGGCGGTGCTCGATTACAAACATCAGAGTCCCGATAAGATCAAAAAACGAGCAGACCAACTGATGGATGACCCGCAACTCCTGCTCTACACCAAGGCTATTACCGAGGAGCAAAAGGCCACAGACCATCCGGTCATCGAGGCCGATTGGGTCGCTCTCAAAATGAATCTCAAGAAAAAAGATTCCAGCGAGCGCTCGTTCAAGCTTAATCATTTATCGGATCAGGTCTTGGTCCTTGAGAAACAGTTACAACAAGACCTCAGTGCGGTTTGGTCAGGATCGGCTATGCAAGCCTTTGCACCCGAGAGTGCCTGCCGCTATTGCGAGGCCCGTGGTATTTGCAGAAAAGGAATGTGGTGATACCCATGCCTAGCAAACTCAATATCCCACTAGTCTGCAATCCCGCTCGCTCGGTCGTAGTCTCTGCGTGTGCAGGGAGTGGAAAGACCTGGTTGCTAGTGGCGCGCTTAATTCGGATTCTGTTAGCAGGAGAGTCGCCTCGCTCTATTTTAGCTCTTACCTTTACCCGTAAAGCTGCCCAAGAGATGCGTGATCGACTCTATAGTCTTCTGCACGAATGGTCTCAATTGACCGACAAAGATTTAATCACTGCATTGGAAGAACGGGGCCTTACTCAAAGCGAGGCAATGCAATCGATCCATCCGGTGCGCGCTTTATATGAGACCTTGTTGGCAAACCCGCATTCGGTCGTCATCGATACCTTTCATGGTTGGTTTGGTACTCTCTTAAGTGGTGCACCGGTATCGATGGGAGCACAGCAAGGATTTAGTCTACGCGAGGATGCAAAACGATTACAAACTGAATGTCTAGAGGATTGGTGGGCATCATTACCCAAAGAGATTGAAGCGCACTATGAGGTCTTGCTCGATCATCTAGGTTCTTACCAAACTACTCAATTTCTGTTGGGGTCGAGTAGCTTGCTGCGACAGAAGGGCGCTTGGGTCTTCTTTGAGAAAGCTTGCAAGGCGCAAGGACTGACCCCTTTAGAGGTTCTCAAAGCCTATTGCAAAGACCATCAAAGCCCAAACCCACTCCTTGATGCCTTAGCTAATCAGCATGCACTAGAAGAACTAAAACAGATACTCGATGGTTTACAAAACGGCGGCAAGAAGGACCAAAATTTAGTTCCTGATCTTGAGCTCACGATCGAGCATCTCGCAAACAATGACCTTGCCAGCGCAGTCACCATAATTGTTCCAGTGTTCATGACCCAAAATGAGTTACCCAGTTATCGCAAGGATAATGACAGTGCTAGTAAGACCATCTTGGCCTATCTCGAAGCGCAACAGCACAACTCCCAAGAGTTCATTCAAGTTCGGCAATATTGGGGACGAGTGTGTGAGCAATACATTGAATGGCGAACACAGCGCGACGCAATTGCTCTGAACCAAGCATGGTTTGCAGTGAGCGCCGCAATCTTTAAACATACCCAAAGAGCGAAGGAGCGTCTGCGGGTCCGAGACTTTGATGATCTCGAACTCGGTGTCGCACAAATGATCGCAGACCCACGCATCGCAGCTTACTTACAAGCACGTTTGGATGCGCGCTACAAACATATTTTGATCGATGAGTTTCAGGATACCAATCCATTGCAATGGCAAATCCTCAAATCATGGCTAGAGGCTTATGGCGAAGACGCTAATCGACCCAAGGTATTTATTGTGGGCGATCCGAAGCAATCGATCTATCGCTTTCGTCGTGCTGACCCACGTTTGTTTACAGCAGCCACACATTTCTTAGAAAAGCACTACGGCGCTGCACTGGAAGAACAAAATACCACCCGACGCAATGCCCCGAAGATTGTGGAAGCGGTCAACGCCATCTTTTCTGCAGACCGTATACCCGAGTCCTATCCATTTAAAGAGCAAGATACTCATTGGACCGCACCGTCATTGCCAGAGCCAGCTGTTTATCAAAGCGGCGAGGCTTATCGCTTGAACCTTATTCCCTATGAGGAGCCATCAGAAGATCAACGCTTTGGCAATGCCCTCGAGGCAGCTTTGGTTGATCCTCACGAGACCCCTGCAAAAAAACAGCGTGCGCAAGAAGGGCGAAGAATTGCGAGCCTTATTACGCATCTAATGCAAACTCGACGGGTCTTAGACGAAGAGCTCGACACAAGTAATAGCAAGGTAAAGCGCATCGTCTGGCGACCAGTACGACCAGGAGATTTTTTACTATTAGTAAAGCGCCGTGCTTACTTATCAGAGTATGAGACAGCACTACGTGACGCTGGACTTCTCTATGAGAGCCCGCGCTTAGGTGGATTGCTAGAGACCCTTGAGGTCGATGATCTAATTGCCTTACTTACTATATTAGTAACTCCTGGTAATGATCTCGCTTTGGCACAGGTCTTACGTAGTCCACTATTTGCGCTCGATGAAACACAAATGCAAACCTTGGCTGAGTTGGTACAAAGTAATCAGGGTTACCGCAATTGGTGGGAGGCACTGACCCATGGTGAGAGCCATTCCCATCAGGCCCAATTCCAAAGCATTACCCAACACATCAAGCAATGGATTGATCTAGCCAAACACCTACCGGTTCATGATCTGCTCGATCATGTGTATTTCTCGGGGGATGTCCGGCTTAAATACGCGAGTCATTGTCATGAGAGTGATCGCGATCAGGTATTAGCCAACCTAGATGCCTTCTTAGAGCTAGCGCTTAATCTTGATGGCGGTCGCTACCCAAGCTTGGGACGTTTTATTACTCAACTGAATCGGATGCGACGCGGCGATGAAGACGAGACCCCAGACGAAGGGGAGATGAGCGCAGAGGCTCAGAACGAAGACCCCGATGATTTTGATTCAGACCATGAACAGAGTGATGTGTTGCACGAGCAAAGTGGTCGACGTGCACAGCGGGTACGCTTAATGACCATTCATGGTGCTAAAGGATTGGAGGCACCCTTTGTGATCTTGCTCGATAGTAATAACACTGCTGCACCTCATTTTGGAAGTGGTGTCTTACTCGATTGGGATCCCGAGCAAGCCGGACCGAGTCATTTATCCATGTTCACCAAACTCAGTCTGGGTGCAGGACGCGAAGACCTCAAGCAACAAGAAAAAGAGATTGTCCTGAAAGAGAACTGGAACCTACTCTATGTAGCAATAACCAGAGCTAAGCAAGGTTTTTGGATGAGTGGTGTGGAGAGCTCGCAGAATCGAGAGGACGCTGGGGTGAGCAAAGATAGTTGGTACGCACGCGCACGCAGCGCAGAGCTTCCCCTCTTTACCGAGCTCGATGACGATCTGCAGTCATCGATTCGGATACAAAAGCACATAGCAACTAAAGCACCAACACCAGATACACCATCAACACAATTTGAGCTAAGGGATTTGGTCTTGAGCTGGTGGGGTGATGAACTAGTTGGGGGTGATCCCCTCAGCATTAGCCCCGAGCGACAACAGGCTTTGGATGAAGGATTATGGTTTCATGGGGTATTGCAACGCATCAGCCCACAACAATATCGACCGGTCTCTCACACTATTCCGGAGCCTAAAGCGATTGCAAGTGCATTCATGATCTCGCTTGCAGATGCAGAGCGCGCCTTACAGCGCGCCATCACGGTTTACCAGGCACCTGAGCTACAGACTTATTTTGATCCTAAGCAATATCAGGAAGCGTGGAATGAGCTCGATCTGGTGAGCACCGAAGGTAAAAGTATGCGCATTGATCGTCTAGTCGAGCTTAGTGATTGCTTAGTGATTCTGGATTACAAACTCACACTCCCTAAGCTCGATGATCCGCTCTACCAACAATACACAGAACAATTAACAAACTACCAAGTCGAGGTGCAACGTATTTACCCACATAAAGCCATTAAGGCGATCCTAATTGATGCCCAAGGAAAAAGCTTGCCGCTAATTCACTAGCAGCAACTAAATCTCAACAATCATCTCAATCTCCACACAGGCTCCCAAGGGAATCTGTGCAACCCCAAATGCGCTGCGAGCATGCTTGCCCGCATCACCAAAGATCTCACCAAGAAGCTCAGAGCAACCATTGACCACTAGGTGATGTTCTGTGAACTCGGCGGAAGAGTTCACGAGACCCATGAGCTTCACAATTCGCTTGACGCGATCTAAGGAGCCTAAATGGGCATTAAGGGTTGAGAGAAGATCAATGGCAATACTGCGAGCCGCTGCCTTACCCCTTGCGGTATCCATATCAAGACCCAGCTTACCAACCCAAGGCTTGCCATCTTGTTTGGCAATATGACCTGAAAGAAAGACCTGATTGCCGCTGGTAACTGCCATCACGTAGGCAGCGGCAGGGGTGCCAGGCGTGCTGAGGGTGATTCCGAGTTTGGATAATTGTTGGGCAATAGCGCTCATCTGTACCTTTCAAATAAGTGGGGGAATAAGGGTGCTATTAGAGCTTGCGCTCAGACACCCATCAGTATAAGAAATTGGCAAAAATACCTGACAAATTCCCTCTCCGCTATACTTCAGCCTACAAAATATTAACCATGTTGCAATACGCTTAAGCATATGAACAAAGCCATCATTTTCTCAATCGGCACAGCACTAATTGCTAGCCTATTTTCTATTAATGCCCAAGCTCAAGACGTCAAGGGTACTGCCCAAGCCGGTCAAGCCAAAGTATGGATCTGCGTAGGTTGCCATGCGATCCCTGAATACCGTGCCGATTGGCCACAGGTTTACCGAGTGCCTAAATTGGGTGGACAGAACGCTGAGTACATTATTGCTTCCTTAAAAGCCTACAAGTCAGGGGAGCGCAAGCATCCCACCATGCGCGGAATTGCTGGCAGCCTGAGCGATCAAGATATGGCTGACATTGCTGCCTACTATGCTGCGCAGAATGCGAACTCACCCCGTAACCCATTAAAGTAATTGGAATAGAGACCATGATTAAATCCGCTCTTATTCTTGCCTTACTCAGCGCCTCTGTAGGAATTGCGCATGCAGCCGATATTGCCAAAGGTAAAGAACTCGTTGAAAAGAACAACTGTGCAGCTTGCCACGGTGCTGGCTTAAAGGCGCCTGTAGCAGCTGCGTATCCAAAGATTGCTGGCCAGTACCAAGACTATTTGTACTTCGCATTGAAGTCTTACACTGTAAATAATGCGAATGTTGGTCGAAACAATGCGATCATGCAATCCCAAATGAAGCCATATAGCGATAAAGATCTACGTGATATGGCTGCCTACATCGCTTCATTACCAAGCGACCTAGTGGTCAAGAAATAAGTTCCAGACTTATTAGCAGAAAGCCCCGTAAGTCGGGGCTTTTTATATTCTGACTTCTATTTAGCAGCCTCTAAGCCTCGGGCTAGATGCGTGCGCATGGCTTGCTCAGCCGCAATGGGGTCACGCTTGAGAAGGGCTTTCAGAATCTCACGATGCTCCGACAAGGAGGATTGCAAACGACCTGAACGACTTAACGAGTCCTTGCGCTGTAACTTCAATACTTTGCGAAGATCCGCAATCACACTGGTCATCCATGGATTATTGGCAATAGCAATGATGCGTTCATGAAACCGTACATTAATCTCAAAGAACTGATCTAGATTGCGATCGGCCGCAGCCTTCTCTAAACGCAAGTGCATGTCATCCAAGTCATTGAGATCTTTCTCCTTCGCTTTGCTGGCAGCCTCTTTGGCGGCTTCACCCTCTAATAGGGAAAGGATCGTAAATATTTGCTCTAAATCACCCCGATTAACCTCGGTGACGTAAGCACCCCTGCGCAGCTTCATGGTGATGAGCCCCTCGGCCGCCAAGACCTTGATGGCCTCCCGCAGGGGAGTGCGGCTAATCCCAAACTCTTTAGCCAGACTTTGTTCGTCAATCCAGGCGCCTGGAGCCAGATCATGGGCAAAGATCCGTACCCGCAGCTGGTCTGCAACCTCTTCGTAGAGCGGCCTAGATGCGAGTATCTTACTCATATTAATCTCTTAAGGTACTGTTTATAAACATTTTTTTCTAAAATGATCAATATTCTGAATTCATAATTATGTATCCAATTCTATAGACAAATAGATTAAAGTCAAGCAAAATACCTGTATTCCTACCCATTGATGGAAAGCACATGAGTCAGAAATCCCCAAAGGCTAGAGCAGTCTGGCCAGACGCCCCAACCCCCAATCAGGAGGCTTGGCAAGAAGCTGCAAGCAAATCAGCACCAAATGGTAATGTCGATGGCCTCGGCTGGGAGACCCCGGATGGGATCCATTTAAAGGCCTTGTATACCCAAGCTGATTTGGCTGGAGTGCCTTATACCAATAGCCTGCCAGGGTTTGAGCCTTATCTGCGGGGCCCGCAGGCAACCATGTATTCCGTTCGTCCTTGGACCATTCGTCAATACGCAGGGTTCTCCACCGCCGAAGAGTCCAATCTCTTTTATCGCAAAGCATTAGAGGGCGGCGGTCAAGGTATATCCGTAGCATTTGACCTCGCCACACATCGTGGTTACGACTCGGATCATCCTCGGGTTGTGGGTGATGTCGGTAAAGCAGGTGTGGCAATTGATTCAGTGGAAGACATGAAGATATTGTTTGATGGCATACCGCTAGACAAGGTCTCAGTCTCGATGACCATGAACGGTGCTGTTCTCCCTGTGCTTGCTGGTTACATTGTGGCCGGTGAAGAGCAGGGTGTTACGCAAGCCCAATTAAGCGGCACGATTCAGAACGATATTCTGAAAGAGTTCATGGTGCGCAATACCTATATCTATCCACCCGCACCATCGATGCGCATCGTTGGCGACATCATTGAGTACACCGCCAAGAACATGCCTAAGTTCAACTCGATCTCCATCTCGGGTTATCACATGCAAGAGGCTGGCGCTAATCAAGCACTCGAACTTGCATTCACACTGGCCGATGGTAAGGAGTATGTCAAGACCGCATTAGCAAAAGGTCTTGATGTGGATGCGTTTGCTGGCCGCCTTTCATTCTTCTTTGCAATCGGGATGAACTTCTATCTAGAGGTAGCCAAACTACGAGCTGCGCGTATGTTGTGGTGGCGCATCATGAAAGAGTTCAATCCTAAGAACCCCAAGTCATCGATGTTGCGCACGCATTGCCAAACCTCGGGATGGTCCTTGACCGAGCAAGACCCCTATAACAATATTGTGCGTACCACTGTAGAAGCGATGGCTGCTGTATTTGGCGGAACCCAATCCTTGCACACCAACTCCTTTGATGAAGCGATTGCCTTGCCATCGGAGACCTCATCGCGCATTGCGCGGAATACGCAATTGATTTTGCAAGAAGAGACCCATATCACCAGCGTGGTGGATCCATGGGCAGGTTCTTACATGATGGAGAAGCTTACTCAAGAGATGGCTGATGCGGCCTGGGAAATTATTGCCGAAGTTGATGCAATGGGTGGTATGACCAAAGCGGTAGAAAGCGGTTGGGCCAAACTCAAGATCGAATCAGCAGCTGCCCAAAAGCAAGCCAAGATTGATGCTGGTGCAGATGTGATCGTCGGTGTCAATAAATACAAACTACAGGAAGAGAGTTTGGTAGATGTCTTGGTGATCGATAACGATAAGGTACGCGATAACCAGATCGCTCGCCTGAAATCGATTAAAGCTAAACGCGATCCTAAAAAAGTACAGGAAGCACTCGCTGCACTATCTCAAGCGGCAGAACAAAACACAGGTAATTTATTAGATCTAGCGATCAAAGCAATCCGTTTACGCGCAACGGTGGGCGAGGTGTCGGATGCTTTGGAAAACGTTTATGGCCGCCACCGTGCCGATACACAAAAGGTGACCGGAGTGTACGCAGCCGCATACGATTCAGCAGAGGGTTGGGAGAAGCTTAAAGGCGAGATCGCCGAGTTTGCAAAACAATATGGCCGTCGCCCACGAGTGATGATTGCCAAACTAGGCCAAGACGGTCATGACCGTGGTGCAAAAGTGGTAGCAACCGCCTTTGCAGATCTGGGCTTTGATGTGGATATGGGACCCTTGTTCCAAACACCCGAAGAGTGCGCGCGCCAAGCAATTGAGAACGATGTGCATGCACTCGGTATCTCGACCTTGGCAGCTGGACATAAAACACTGGTGCCAGCAATTATTCAGGAGTTACGCAAGCAAGGCGCCGATGACATCATCGTCTTTGTAGGCGGTGTTATACCAAGGCAGGATTATGAGTTCTTGTATGAGTCAGGGGTCAAAGGGATTTATGGACCAGGCACGCCGATACCAGCATCCGCTAAAGATGTCTTAGAGCAAATCCGAAAGCACCAAACCTAATCCATGCCCGCCGATCAAACCGATGAGCAACTGATTGCAGCCTTGTTGGGCAAACCGTGCCCAGCACAGCGCCGTGCGCTTGCTAAAGCAATTACTCTCTTAGAGTCCACCCGCACCGATCATCGTGAGCGTGCCGATACCTTACTCAATACGATCTTGCCCCATACCGGCAAATCATTCCGTTTGGGGATCTCTGGCGTGCCGGGTGTGGGTAAATCAACTCTGATCGAGAACCTTGGGATCTACTTAATTAAACAAGGCCATCGGGTAGCAGTGCTAGCAATAGATCCATCCTCGAGTTTGTCGGGCGGATCAATCTTGGGCGATAAGACCCGCATGGAGCTTCTCTCTGTGAACGAGAACGCATTCATTCGTCCTAGCCCTTCATCCGGAACACTCGGTGGTGTCGCAGAGCGAACTCGCGAGGTGATGCTCTTAGCAGAAGCCGCAGGCCATGATGTCGTGATTGTGGAGACCGTAGGAGTTGGCCAAAGCGAGATTGCGGTTGCAGGCATGACCGATTTGTTCATGTTGTTGCAATTACCCAATGCTGGTGATGATCTACAGGCGATCAAAAAAGGGGTGATGGAGATTGCGGATCTCATCGTGATTAATAAAGCAGATATTGACCCCGGCGCCGCAACACGTGCTCAAGCCTTTATTACAAGCTCACTTCGTTTAATGGGATTTCAGGGGAACCCCGATCATGCTACCCATGTGAAGGAGGAGTGGCACCCCTCAGTTTTGCGCATGAGTGCACTCTTGGGTGAAGGGATCGATGAATTGTGGAGCGAAGTAAAGCGTTTTCAGAAACTCGAGACCGCCAATGGTCATCTGCAAGAGAGGCGTAAGCAACAATCCAGCTCTTGGATGTGGGAGCGGATCGATAGTGCTCTCAAAAGCCAGTTCAAGAACCATCCAGCCGTCCAACACTTACTGCCCGAGATGAGCGTTGCGGTTAATCAAGGAAGCATAGCCCCATCGGTTGCTGCCCGTCGACTACTCGAAGCGATGAAGTCATAAGACTACCCAATTTATTACAGGAGTTTGTATGCAAGACATTATTTCTCAACTAGAAGCCAAGCGCGAGTTAGCTCGCCTTGGTGGTGGTCAGAAGCGGATTGCTGCCCAGCATGCCAAAGGTAAGTTAACTGCTCGTGAGCGCATTGAGCTCTTACTCGATGAAGACTCCTTTGAGGAATGGGATATGTTTGTTGAGCATCGCTGCACCGATTTTGGGATGGCCGATCAAACTGTTCCGAGTGATGGGGTAGTAACTGGTTATGGAATGATTAATGGCCGCTTGGTCTTTGTGTTTTCACAAGACTTCACGGTCTTGGGTGGCTCGCTCTCGGAAGCGCATGCCGAGAAGATTTGTAAGATCATGGATCAGGCCATGAAGGTGGGTGCACCCGTGATTGGGTTAAATGACTCTGGTGGTGCGCGGATTCAGGAAGGAGTTGCATCGCTCGGAGGGTATGCCGAGATCTTTCAGCGCAATGTCTCTGCCTCAGGAGTGATCCCTCAAATATCGCTGATCATGGGGCCCTGTGCGGGCGGTGCGGTGTATTCACCGGCTTTAACGGATTTCATCTTCATGGTGAAAGACACTTCTTATATGTTTGTGACCGGTCCTGAAGTGGTCAAGACCGTTACGCATGAGGATGTCAGTGCCGAAGATTTGGGAGGGGCAAGCACGCATTCATCGGTTTCAGGAGTGTGTGACCTGGCCTTCAATAATGATGTGGAGGCGATCATGATGTTGCGTCGTTTCTATAGTTATCTGCCACTGTCTAATAAAGAGAAAGCACCATTCTTGGGCGGCTTGGTCTGGTCAGATGAACCCGATTATTCCTTAGATACCTTAGTACCGAATAATCCCAATCAGCCCTATGACATGAAAGAGCTGATTCATAAGGTAGTTGATGATGAAGACTTCTTTGAGTTACAGCCGGACTATGCCAAGAACATCATCATCGGCTTTGCACGCATTGGTGGACAAACCGCTGGCATTGTTGCAAATCAACCCTTAGTCTTGGCCGGTTGTTTGGATATCAAATCATCTATTAAGGCAGCGCGCTTTGTCCGTTTCTGTGATGCATTCAATATTCCAGTAGTAACCTTGGTTGATGTGCCAGGCTTTATGCCAGGAACCGCACAAGAGTACGGCGGCATTATTAAGCACGGTGCTAAATTGCTCTATGCCTATGCCGATTGCACTGTACCTAAGGTAACGGTGATTACACGTAAGGCCTATGGTGGTGCCTACGACGTGATGGCTTCTAAACATTTGCGGGGCGATGTCAACTTTGCCTGGCCTTCTGCAGAGATTGGTGTGATGGGACCCAAAGGTGCGGTCGAGATTATTTTCCGTGAGGAGAAGGGCGACCCCAGCAAGATTAGTGAGCGCGAGGCCGAGTACAAGGCTAAGTTTGCAAACCCCTTTGTGGCAGGACGTCGCGGTTATATCGACGATGTGATCATGCCGCACGAGACTCGCAAGCGCATTGCACGCTCTCTAGCGATGTTACAAGACAAAGACCTACAAAACCCACCCCGTAAGCACGGCAACATTCCTCTTTAATTGAATGACCAGAACACATTATGTTTAAGAAAATACTAATTGCGAATCGAGGCGAGATCGCCTGCCGAGTAATGCTTACAGCGAAACGGATGGGCATTCAGACCGTTGCTGTGTATTCAGAGGCAGATGCGGAGGCGCGCCATGTGCGCATTGCCGATGAAGCAGTGTGCATTGGACCTGCGCCATCGCGAGAGTCGTATTTGCAGATGGATCGCATTATTGCAGCCTGTAAAGAAACAGGTGCACAAGCCGTTCATCCAGGCTATGGATTCTTATCCGAGAACGAAGAGTTTGCTAGACGAGTTGAAGAAGAAGGCATTATCTTCATTGGCCCCAAGCATCAATCGATTGCTGCGATGGGCGATAAGATCGCTTCTAAGAAGCTGGCTCTAGAGGCTAAGGTCAATACCATACCAGGTCACAACGCAGCGATTGATCAACCTGAGGATGCGGTAAAGATCGCCAAAGGGATTGGGTATCCAGTGATGATTAAAGCCTCAGCGGGCGGTGGAGGCAAGGGCTTGCGCGTTGCTTATAACGATCAAGAAACTGCCGAAGGATTTGTGGCCTGCAAGAACGAAGCGCGTAATAGCTTTGGTGACGATCGTGTCTTCATTGAGAAATTTGTTGAAGAGCCACGGCATATTGAGATACAGGTGCTCGGTGATGCTCATGGCAATACCGTGTATCTGTGGGAACGCGAGTGCTCGATTCAGCGTCGTCATCAAAAGGTAATCGAAGAAGCTCCATCCCCATTTTTGGATGATGTGACCCGTAAAGCAATGGGAGAGCAGGCGGTTGCATTAGCGAAGGCTGTGCACTATCAATCGGCAGGAACTGTTGAGTTTGTGGTGGGCAAAGATAAATCCTTTTACTTCCTCGAGATGAACACACGACTCCAGGTAGAGCACCCTGTTACAGAATGCATCACTGGCTTAGACCTCGTTGAACAAATGATCCGAGTAGCAGCAGGTGAGAAATTAGCCTTTGGTCAAGGTGAGATCGCCCGCAAAGGCTGGGCAATGGAGTGCCGGATTAATGCCGAAGACCCATTGCGTAATTTCATGCCATCGACCGGCCGCTTGGTGAAGTATCAACCACCCGCACCACAGAATGGTGTGCGAGTCGACACAGGAGTGTATGAGGGTGGCGAGATCCCCATGTATTACGACTCGATGATTGCTAAGTTAATTACGCATGGTGCCAATCGAGAAGAGGCGATGAGCAAAATGCGCAATGCTCTTAACGAGTTTGTGATTAGAGGTATTCATTCGAATATCCAGTTTCAAGCGGCACTCTTGCAGCATCCTCGGTTTACATCGGGCAACTTCAATACAGGATTTATTGCCGAAGAGTTTCCCAAAGGCTTTCAAGCTAATTCAGTGACACCGGCCGACCCTAATCGCTTGCCAGCCCTGGCAACCTTTGTGCATCGTCGTTATCTCGAAAGAGCAAAACTACTCGAAGGACAACTCCTTGGCCATGAAATGAAACTCACCCAAGAGTTTGTGGTGATGGCTGGTGAAGATTCTTACAACACTAAGATCGAGCACAAGGATCAGGGCTATCAAATTTCAGTGAAGGCCAATCAAGGCAAACGACTCATTAAGGAGTACCTCTTGGAGAGCGATTGGGTGCCAGGATCAATCCGATTGCCATATCAAATCGATGGTGAGCCAGCGCTCTGTGCCCAAATCGAACGCCCAGGCTTGGGTTATCAAATCATGCAAGATGGTGTAGGCTTTGCATGCATTGTTCTAAGCCCCTTTGGTGCAGGGATGCAAGCCCGTATGCCATACAAAGCACCACCCGACACCTCCAAGCTATTGCTCTCGCCAATGCCAGGCCTCTTAAGTAAGTTGCATGTTGCCAAAGGCGATAAGGTGACCGCAGGACAAAAGTTAGCAGTCATCGAGGCTATGAAGATGGAGAACACCTTATCGGCAGCGCAAGACGGTATTGTGGAAGAGATCTGCGTAGCCGAAGGATCAAGTCTGGCGGTTGATCAAATCATTATTCAATTTGCAAAGTAATAACCATGACACGCCCATTCAAAATACTTGGAGTTCAACAAATCGCAATTGGCGGCACCGATAAACAGAAACTCAAAACATTGTGGGTTGATTTATTGGGATTTCAGTACAAAGACACCTTCGTTTCAGAGCGCGAGAATGTTGATGAGGATATTTGTGCAATTGGGAAGGGTGCCCATGAGATTGAGGTCGACCTAATGCAACCCCTCGATATTGATAAAAAGCCTGCAGTCCATCAAACTCCCTTAAATCACATCGGCCTTTGGGTCGATGATCTACCCAAGGCTGTTAATTGGCTAACAGAGCAAGGCTTGCGTTTTGCACCGGGCGGTATTCGTCCAGGAGCAGGCGGACACGACATCATTTTTGTGCATCCAAAGGGTAATGAAGAGTTTCCATTTGGGGGCGAAGGTGTCCTTATCGAGCTTGTTCAAGCACCACCGGAGATCATCAGCGCTTTGGCGTAAATCGCTATTGGTTGCAGTGCAACATATCGGGCATAATAGAATTTAATTTGTCATTTATTCCTCAAAAACCCATAGGAGAATTCATGTCTGGCGCCCCAACCATCGAGTCCAACGGCATTGAGCTAAAAGCAAAGCTAAATCCGGACTTCGCATCCGTTGTTTCCCCCGAAGCACTGGAGCTTGTTGCGAAACTCCATCGTGCCTTTGAGCCTCGTCGCCAGGAGCTCCTAAAAAAACGTGTTGAGTTAGCCAAAAAACTGGATGCGGGTCAGAAACTTGATTTCTTGCTTGAGACCAAATCGATTCGTGATGGAGATTGGAAGATCTCTCCAGTACCAAAAGCACTTGAGACCCGTCGTGTGGAGTTAACGGGCCCTGTAGACGCCAAGATGGTGATTAATGCCCTGAACTCAGGCGCTGATTCTTATATGGCTGACTTCGAAGATTCCAATAGCCCATATTGGGAGAACATTATTCAGGGTCAGGTCAATCTCAAGAAAGCAATTCGCCGTGATATTGCACTCAATCTCTTTGGTAAAGAATACAAACTGAATGAGAAAACCGCCACGTTAATTGTTCGCCCACGCGGTTGGCATCTGGATGAGAAGCATGTCTTGGTCGACGGCCAGCGTGTCTCGGGCGGTATCTTTGATTTCGCCATCTTTACCTTCAATAACGGTAAATACCTTGAGACCCGAGGCTTAGGCCCATTCTTCTATTTGCCCAAGATTGAGAGTCATTTAGAGGCTCGATTGTGGAATGAGATCTTCACCATGACCGAGCAAGAACTTGGTATTAAGCATGGCTCGATCAAAGCAACGGTTTTGGTCGAGACCATTAACGCCACCTTTGAGATGGATGAGATTTTGTATGAGCTGCGTGATCACAGTGCGGGTCTGAATGCCGGGCGCTGGGATTACATCTTCTCGGCGATTAAAAAGTTCAAGCTCGATAAAAACTTCTGCTTAGCCGATCGTGTGAAGGTCACCATGACCTCACCCTTTATGCGTTCCTACGCCCTTTTCTTATTAAAAACCTGCCATAAGCGGGGTGCACCCGCCATGGGCGGTATGAGCGCCTTCATACCGATTAAGAACGATCCTGAGAAGAACGCTATTGCACTAGCCGCGGTCTCAACCGATAAGCGTCGTGAGGCAACCGATGGCTATGACGGCAGTTGGGTCGCTCACCCAGGTTTGGTTGAGCTTTGCATGAACGAGTTCAAGGCCGTATTGGGTGACAAGGGTAATCAGTTTGATCGTCAACGTGACGATATTCAGGTAACGGCTGCCGACATCCTCAGTTTTGCACCCGAGGGTCCGATTACGGAAGCTGGCTTGCGGTACAACATTAATGTGGGTATCCATTACATGGGTGCTTGGTTAGCAGGTAACGGTTGTGTACCGATTCATAATCTGATGGAAGACGCTGCTACTGCTGAGATTAGTCGCTCGCAAGTTTGGCAGTGGATCCGTTCTCCAAAAGGTGTCTTAGATGATGGACGTAAGGTCACGATCGAGCTTGTACGCAAAATGATTGGGGAAGAGCTCAACAAAGTGAAGGACTCTGGTGCAGTCGGCCAGTTTGACCGCGCTGCCAAGATCTTTGATGATCTGGTCGCCAATGATCAGTTTGTAGAGTTCCTGACCCTCCCATTGTATGAAGAGTTTTAACAGCTAGAGCATCATGTTCTAGTTCTGCTCGCATGCGAATACTGGCCATCGACACTTCGACCTCGTGGTGTTCGGTGGCCTTGTCGTTTGATGGACAGATCCAACACCGCCATGAACTCATTGGTGCAGGTGCTAGCCAACATCTTCTACCTTGGATTAATGAGCTACTCCATTCCGTAAACGCTCAATATCATGATCTTGATGCAATCGCAGTGGGGATTGGCCCCGGTGCATTTACAGGTGTGCGTCTATCGGTCGCCATTGCGCAAGGCTTAGCAGTCGGAGCCAAACGACCCGTAATACCCTTAGCTAGTCTTGATGCCATGGCGATGCAAGTGGTCCAGAGCAATACATTCCAAAGAAGCTCACCAGCAGCCGATACTCAGTTCTTAATTGCCTTGGATGCCCGTATGGGAGAGGTGTATTGGGCACGCTATCACGTTAATCCCATTTCTAATCAGCCTCCCAAGCGCATTGGAGAGATTGCCTTAAGCAGCCCCGAGAGTATTAACCTTGATGGTCTTGCATATGCGGCCGGCAATGCATTCCAGGAGTATCCTAAACTCCTTGAGTCATCACCATTAAAGGATCGTATGGATACTCAACTGGTACCCAATGCCCTTGGTATCTTGGACTGGGCGAAGCCTCTACTAGAGGCTAAACAAACTATTGCGGTAGAGCAACTAGAGCCTTTGTATATTCGGAACAAGGTAGCTCTTACCACTGAAGAACGATCTGCCGCAGCACACAGTACCCCAACCGGTCATTCTGTTGGCTGAGTTAGTGCTAGAGCTGATGAGCGATGCTGACCTCGACGAGGTTCTGCTGATGGAGTATGCATCGCACGCCCATCCTTGGAGCAGAGGTAATTTCTTAGACTCGATTGCCGCTGGGCACTGGACGTATTGCATGCGCGAGGCCAATGAAGAGCCAAAAACAATTTGGGCCTATTGCATCCTTCTTCCCGCAGTCGATGATTTACATCTTCTCAACATTACAGTCAATCCAAGTATGCGGCGCCAAGGACTAGCACTGCGTTTGATGCAAGCGATTGAGTCGATTGCCCAGAATTTACAAATCCCACGCATTCTATTGGAAGTACGTCCCAGTAATTTTGCTGCAAAAGCTCTCTATACCAAGATGGGCTTTACCGAACTCGCAACTCGCAAAGCCTACTATCCCTTAGAATCCTCCACGGGTCAGCGTGAGGATGCGCTGGTAATGACTAAAACACTGAAGCAACACGCCAATCTGTATGAGCACTGAACAAGCCTCGATCTATTTAAAAGAAATGGGCATTAGCGAATGGTCCTTACGCGAGACAGGCCCTAGTTTTACTAAGGAAGAGCAAGCTTCGGCCCCAGAAACTCCATCCCAAACCAAGACAAACTTGGTACCCAAAGTGTATTGGCTGTTTTATGGCAAAGCGCCTTCTGGCGATGCAGAAGTATTGTTTAAGAACATCGTTCGTGCTCTTGGCCTATTGCAAAGTGAGTGGGAGTGGCGTGAACCTAGCAATACTAAAGCGCCAGATACCAGCTTACCTTGTATTGCATTTGCGTTTGGTCAACAGGCGGCACATTCTTTAAGTGGCGAGCATGAACCCTTAGAGAACCTGCGTGATGTTGTTCTAGAACTCGGTGGACTGGATTTACCTCTGGTGGCAAGCTTTGATCTAGCCCATCTGCTACAGAAGCCAGCAGATAAGGCGCTTGCCTGGCAGGACCTACTCTTAGCGCGCTCCGTACTGCAGTCTCTCTAAACCTAGTGCTTAGACTCACCAATTAAGTGAAGTGAGTCATACTCAGCTTGATTGGCCTGATGTTTCTTGATTACCAACCACATGGTGACTGCAACCGTAATGCCAAAGCCTGTAATCACAATCGGTACGGGCACATCAAGCCAAATCAATAAGGCATAGAGCATCAACATCATGAGAACTGAGAGGTTCTCATTAAAGTTCTGGACCGCAATGGAGTGACCCGCTGACAATAAAACGTGACCACGATGCTGTAAGAGGGCATTCATGGGCACCACAAAATAACCCGCCAGCCAACCCACAGTAATTAGCAATACATAGGCTGGCAAGAGATTAAAGTTAACTACAAAGCCGCCGACCGTGAACAAGGCAAAGGAGGGAAGATATTCAATATGGTAAATGGCCATGACACAAACCAATAAACCCATGACCACCCCATAAGGTAAAACTTTCAGGGCAGACTTCAATGGAATCCGCGAGGCAGCCCAAACCGCACCCCCTGCAACACCAATAGCCGAAACTGCTTGAAGGATGGCGCCTTGGGAGAGGTTCATGTTGAGAGCTGTCTCTGCCCACTTAAGCACAATGAACTGCAGGGTTGCACCGGCACCCCAAAACAGGGTGGTTACTGCTAATGAAATCTGACCTAAGCGATCACGCCAAAGGACATGAAAGCCCACAAAAAAATCCTTTGTGAGCTGAACTGGATTAATCTTTTGTTCTGGATAGCGAGCGCCTGTATCGGGAATTCGTAAATTAAAGAGTGCCGCAATCAGATAAATGAACATGATGATTGAGATGGCTGACTCGGCAGGGCTATCCACCCCAGTGGTGATTGCTGGTAAGTCAAAGCTCATTAAGCTATTAGAGACGGCAGTACTAATTAATACCCCACCCAAAACTGTGCCCGCAATAATCGACCCTACGGTTAATCCTTCTATCCAACCATTGGCTGCGACCAATTTCTCGGGGGGCAGGAGTTCGGTCAAAATTCCATACTTGGCCGGTGAGTAAGCGGCAGCCCCTAAACCAACGATGGCGTAGGAAGCTAAGGGATGCGCCCCAAATAACATAGCAGCACAACCCACAATTTTGATGGTGTTGGTGATGAACATGACTTGACCCTTGGGTCGAGAGTCTGCGAAGGCAGCCACAAATGCAGCTAAGAGAACATACGATAAAACAAAGAACAGCTTAAGAAGTGGGGTCATCCACGCAGGAGCAGCAAGCTGAGCCAATAGGGCAATCGCCGCGATTAGGAGAGCATTATCTGCGAGCGACGAAAAAAATTGCGCCGCCATAATAGTGTAAAAACCAGGTTTCATTCGTACAATTGCTTCATTTACTAGATTAGAGCATGAAAGGGGAGTTTTCTGGAGCGCCCGATTCTCGCATCGATTGATACAGGTGCATTAAGCCACAACTTGGCAAGAGTCCGTGAGTTAGTAGGTAATTCTCGGATATGGTCTGTGGTTAAAGCCCGTGCTTATGGGCATAGCCTGAAGGCTGCCTTGGCCGGCCTAGGCCAAACGGATGGCTTTGCACTCCTCGATCTCGATGATGCCCGTTGGCTAAGAGCCCAAGGCTGGGATAAGCGCATTTTGCTTCTAGAGGGCTTATTTAATGAGGATGACCTCAGCTCGGTCATTGAGCTCCGGTGTGATCTAGTGGTCCATTGCGCCGAGCAAGTTAGTTGGCTAGAAAAGCAAAGCCATCCCATCACCGTGTTTCTAAAACTCAACTCTGGAATGAACCGTTTAGGATTCACCCCTGACGCCTACCGCCTTGCCTACCACCGTTTGCATGCGCAAGGTCACCACGTTCATCATATGACCCATTTTGCCAATGCAGATCGGGTCGATCGTGAGCCTTCTGTTGGTGCACAAATGGAATGCTTTAGCAAAACGATTGATGGCCTTCAGGGCGAGACCTCCTTAGCAAACTCTGCCGCCGTACTTTGGCATCGAAATGCCCTAGGCGATTGGGTAAGACCCGGGATCATGTTGCATGGCATCTCACCCACTGGCGCTTATAAAGACATTGAGCACGCTCATCTTAAAACCGTAATGAGCCTCTCTAGCAAAATTATTGCTGTACAAGAGCTCCAAGCGGGGGATGCAGTGGGCTATGGAGCGCGTTATGTAGCCAAACAGGCAATGCGCATTGGGGTGATTGCGTGTGGCTATGCAGATGGCTATCCACGACATGCCGTAGACGGCACTCCTGTTTGGGTCAGCGGACCCACTGATAAAACCTCAGGGATTATCTGCCCCATAGCCGGGCAGGTATCGATGGACATGCTCACCATTGATTTGAGTCATGCGCCGTGGGCAACGCTTGGCACTTCGGTGGAGTTGTGGGGTAAAAATCTACCGGTAGACGATGTCGCTAATCAAGCACAAACGATTGGGTATGAGCTCGTATGTGCGATCGCACCTCGAGTACCCGTCGAGATTATTTAGTCACCCAGAACTGCCACCACCTGCGTTCTTTCTGAACCCGAACGCCGGTTTTAAAGATCTGACTATCGGGAAAGTTCAGCTTAAAGACACGCATTGCGTCGGAGCTAAGGTCATTCATTCCAAGGGCTTGATAGGATTGCACCAATATGTAGAGCGCTTCTTCAACAGCAGGTGCGCGATCGTAATCACGGATAACCAACTGAGCGCGATTGGCAGAGGCTAAGTAAGCTCCGCGTTGAAAGTAATAACGCGCCACAATGACATCTGCCTCAGCGAGTGAGTTGACGATATAGCGCATGCGATCAATCGCATCCGGAGCATACTTACTATTAGGGAATCGCTCGGCCACGACCTTGAAGGCCTCAAAGGCTTCTTTGGCTGCTTTGGGATCGCGCTCGCTCAGATCCTGCCCAGTGAGCTTGCCCATAAAACCCAGATCATCATTAAAGGTAATTAAGCCCTTAAGGTAATAGGCGTAATCAAGATTAGGGTTACCTTGGTGTAATTTAATGAAGCGATCAATTTGCACGAGGGCTTGAGCAGGCTCCTGCGCTTTCCAGAAACAGTAGGCCGAGTTAATTTGTGCTTGTTGCGAGTACGGACCAAAGGGGAACCGAGCCTCGAGTTTCTCAAAATACTTGCCGCATTTATCAAAGTCACCCTCAGCCATCTTATCTTTGGCTTCGGTAAAGAGTTTGGCCTCAGACCAGGCTGCAGTTTCATCGGTATTGGTATTTGCACAAGCACTCAAGAGCGCGCCAGCACAAATCAGGAGGGTAAGCTGGACAAGCCTTACACTAGCAAGATGGCGCCCCACGGTGGGTAAGTTCAACACAATAAGGTCCTTCAAGCGTGGCATTGCCGCAAACTCCTAATCCGAATCCCTCTGATTATATCGATGATGAGGATTTCATTGCTCTAGAGATTCCAGACCATATGGCCGGTGAGCGATTGGATAAGGCATTGGCTCATTTTTTGAGTGACTATTCTCGTAATCGTTTACAAGCTTGGGCGACCCAGGGAGCAGTGTTAGTAGACGGCAAAGTGGTCAAGGCTCGCCAAATCCTGCGTGGCGGCGAGCAAATTCGGGTCTTTCCCCAAGAGATGCCGGAGCAACATGCCTTTTTGCCAGAGAACATCCCACTTGATTGCATCTACGCAGATGACACAATTCTGGTCTTTCATAAAGTAGCTGGAATGGTGATGCACCCAGCTGCTGGTAACTGGAGTGGCACCGTTCTGAACGGCTTACTCTTTCATTACCCGGAGTTACAACATCTACCGCGCGCAGGCATTGTGCACCGACTCGATAAAGATACCTCGGGATTATTTGTGGTGGCACGTACTGCGATTGCACAAACAGCCCTAGTGCGTTTATTACAAGATCATTTAGTGGAACGGCGCTACTTGGCATGGGTCTGGGGCGATACTCCATTACGTGGCACGATTGATGCCGCCGTGGGTCGTGACCAGCGTGATCGTTTAAAGATGGCCGTGGTGAGCGCAAGCCAGCAAGGCGCAAAAGCGGCGGTGACCCATTACAAACGTTTAGCACTTGGATCGATGGGAACTGCTAAGGTCTCTTTATTAGAGTGTCGCCTAGAAACTGGTCGCACCCATCAAATTCGTGTTCATCTTGAGTCATTGGGATACCCCCTCTTGGGCGATCCGGTGTATCGCAAAAAGATACCTGCAGCAGCCAAGGAACTGAACTTGCATCGACAAGCTTTGCATGCCTTTGCACTGCAGTTCATCCACCCTAAGACCCAAAAGCCCATGAGCTGGTTTGCCCCAGTGCCTGCGGATCTCTTGGCATTAAATAGCGCAGTGCAATTAAATGAAGCGGTCTTGCCCACTGCAGCATCCAGTGCATTATCTGAGGCTAATTAGATGATCGCGCTCACAGTGATTCGGGCTCAATGGCCAGCACCTGGTCATGTTCATGCGTTCACGACCACTCGTCACGGCGGCTTTAGCAAAGCCCCCTTTGATGGTTTCAATCTGGGTGCTTACGCTGGTGACGAGCTCGAAGCAATTCTGCAAAACCGTAGGGTCTTAGATGCCTTGCTCCCTCAAGGCCCTTATTGGATTAAACAAGTACACGGTACCCGAGTAGTCAAGGTGCAGGGAAGCAATCCAGGTATTCATGAGAATGTGGTCGAGGCAGATGCCTCGTTCACCCAAACACCCCAAACAGTATTAAGTATTTTGGCGGCAGACTGTATGTCGGTCTTGTTGACTAACCAAGCAGGTACAGCGATCGCCGCAGCACATGCAGGCTGGCGTGGATTGTGTGAGGGAGTGCTTGAGAACACCGTGGCCCTATTTTTACAAGAGCAGTCCGAACTGGCAGATCGACTCATTGCTTGGATCGGACCGAGTATTTCTGTAAAGCACTATGAGGTGGGAAGTGAAGTACGGGATGCCTTCTTAAGGGCAGCTGAGCACAGAGGACATACGCTCAGTGATTCTTGTTTTGAGAAAAGTATAAATGCCAAGCGTTATATGGCCGATTTACCTAGAATTGCAAAAGAACGTCTATACGCAATGGGTGTGAAGCAGGTATTTGGTGGGGATCTTTGTACCTACAGTGAGCCTGAGCGTTTTTACTCCTACCGTCGTCAAAACCCCACCGGGCGCTTTGCCAGCCTGATCTGGTTTAACCCAAAGCCTTAGAATCAAGGGTCCTGAGGAATAGACCGCCCTCAAAACCTCATTAGGGCTAGGGTTAGTGCTTATAACCCTAGAGCAATAATCGTCTGAGAATAGGGCTGTACTTTTTGGTTTTACATATTGCTTAAAGATTGCACCGATTATGAACTTGGGAAATTCACCAACACTAGCACCGCAATACATGGCGATGATTCCACCTGTAAAACTTTCAGAGATCCAAAAAAAATACCTCGAGGATTTGGGTAAGTTGGGCAAGGATCCTGATGCTCTCGAGATTAAAGATCGGCGCTTTCAAGGGCAGGCTTGGCAAAACCCGTGGAGTAAAGCATTGGTCTCCACCTATTTACTCAACTCACGTTATCTCAATGAACTCGTGAATGCGGTAGAAACCGACCCCAAGACCTTGCAGCGCATTGAGTTTACGACCCAGCAAATGATTGATGCCTTATCGCCCGCCAATTTCTTTGCCACCAATCCTGAGGCCTTAGAGACCATCTTGCAAACGCAGGGGCAGTCTCTGCAAAAGGGAATCGTTAATTTATTAGGCGATTTGGGTAAAGGTAAGGTTAGTCAGACCGATGAGAGTGGCTTTGAGGTTGGTCAGAACTTGGCACAAACCGAAGGTGCTGTGGTGTTTCGGAACAAACTCTTTGAACTCATTCAATACAAACCGCTGACCGATCAGGTCTATGAGCGCCCATTTTTAATGGTGCCGCCGTGTATTAATAAATATTACATTCTGGATCTGCAACCCGATAACTCGGTGGTGCGCTATATGGTGAGCCAAGGGCATACGGTGTTCATGGTCTCCTGGAAAAATGCCGACGCCAGCATGAATCAAATCACTTGGGATGATTATGTTGGTCAGGGGGTCTTAGAAGCGATTCGGGTGACCCAAGAAATTAGTCAGCAAGACAAGATCAATATCTTGGGATTTTGTGTTGGCGGTACCTTAGTCAGCTCCTCGCTAGCGGTCTTAGCGGCACGCAAGCAAGAAGCGATCGCTAGTCTTACCTTACTCACTACCTTACTAGACTTCACTGATACAGGGATCCTCGATGTTTTCATCGATGAGTCTTTGGTTAAGCTGCGTGAGAAAACTATTGGTGGAGCAGAGGGGCGCTACGGACTTCTCTCTGGGTTGGAGTTGGGTAATACCTTTTCTTTCTTGCGACCCAATGAACTGGTCTGGAACTACGTAGTGGACAACTATTTGAAGGGTAACTCACCGCCACCATTTGATCTACTCTACTGGAACGGTGATTCCACGAACTTACCAGGCCCGATGTATTGTTGGTATTTGCGTCACACCTACTTGCAAAATGATCTAGCTAAGCCTGGGGTACTGAAGGTCTGTGGTGAGTCGGTTGACCTTACTAAGATTAATTGCCCAGCATATGTATTTGCATCGCGCGAGGATCACATCGTGCCTTGGCACTCTGCTTATCAAAGCACGCAAATTCTGAAAGGGCCTATTCGTTTTGTGATGGGCGCTTCTGGTCATATCGCCGGTGTGATTAATCCGCCCCATAAAAAGAAGCGTCATTACTGGACCAATTCTCAGTTACCCAAAAAAACAGAGCAATGGTTAAAAGGTGCCAAGGAGGTTGCAGGAAGTTGGTGGCCCGATTACACCGAGTGGTTGGCCGAGTACGGTGGTAAGAAAGTAGTCGCCCCCAGCCAATACGGTGGTGGGAAGTATAAAAAATTAGTTGCCGCGCCTGGCACCTACGTCAAAGAGAAGGCGCAAAAGGTTTAAGTGGTTGATCGATCACACCAATAACAAGGAGTAAATCATGGCTCAACGAATTGCATATGTGACTGGCGGTATGGGTGGTATCGGAACCTCAATCTGTCAGCGTTTATCAAAGGGTGGATTTAAGGTGATTGCAGGTTGCGGTCCAAACTCACCGCGCAAGGATCGCTGGATCGGCGAACAAAAGGCACTCGGTTATGAGTTCATTGCATCGGAAGGTAATGTATCCGATTGGGAGAGCACCAAAGCCGCCTTTGAAAAGGTCAAGGCTGAAGTGGGCCGTGTTGATGTGCTGGTCAACAATGCCGGCATTACCCGTGACAGCGTATTCCGTAAGATGACCCCCGAGGATTGGAAGGCGGTGATTGATACCAATCTGAACTCACTCTTTAATGTCACCAAACAGGTGATCGACGGCATGATTGATAACGGCTGGGGCCGCATCATTAATATCTCCTCCGTGAATGGTCAAAAAGGCCAGTTTGGACAAACCAACTATTCCACTGCGAAGGCGGGTTTGCATGGGTTCACGATGGCCCTAGCGCAAGAGGTAGCTAGCAAAGGTGTAACCGTTAATACAGTCTCCCCAGGCTATATTGCAACCGATATGGTCAAAGCGATTCGGGAAGATGTGCTTGAGAAGATCATTGGCACCATTCCAGTCAAGCGTCTTGGAACCCCAGATGAGATTGCCTCAATCTGTGCCTGGATTGCCTCGGATGATGGCGCATTCTCTACCGGCGCAGACTTCTCCCTCAATGGTGGTATCCATACAGGCTAAACTAGGGTAAATTCTGCATTGCACCATATAGCAAGGGAAACCATGTCATCACGTACCAAGAAGGCTGGCGAAGAACGGTTAATTAAGAAGTATCCGAACCGGCGTCTTTATGACACCCAGACGAGTGCCTATGTCACCTTGTCTGATATTAAAGAGTTGGTCATGGCGGCGGAGGCCTTCAAGGTAGTCGATGCTAAAACCGATGAAGACCTAACCCACAGCATCCTCTTGCAAATCATTTTGGAAGAAGAGGCCTGTGGAGTGCCAGTGTTCTCGACCCAGATGTTGCAGCAAGTGATTCGTTTTTATGGCCACTCGATGCAAGGTCTGATGGGTAATCATCTTGAGCGTACGATGCAATCCTTTATGGATATGCACCAGAAATTAAACGATCAAAGTAAAACGATGAGCGGTGGTGGTACCGAAGCCTGGACCCAAATGATGAACTTGCAAAACCCCTTTATGCAAAATTTGATGTCGAGCTATATGGATCAGAGCAAAGATCTCTTTCTAAAAATGCAAGAGCAAATGCAAGGATCAAACACTTTATTTACTGGATTTCCGTTTAATTCAAAAACACAGAACTCCGACAAGGATTCTTAGAACAAAACCCAGCGCACCCGCGCATGGGTATTATTTCTTTTTCATAAATAGATAGGGCATTTGGCGTGGTTGCAAAAGTTGGATTTGTGTCATTAGGTTGCCCAAAAGCCTTAGTGGATTCTGAGTTGATCTTGACCCAACTCAGCGCCGAGGGTTATGAGACCGCCAAAGAATACGCTGGTGCAGACCTCGTGATTGTGAACACCTGCGGCTTTATCGACTCTGCTGTGGAAGAGAGCCTCTCAGCCATTGGTGAGGCATTAGCTGAAAACGGTAAGGTAATTGTGACCGGATGCCTGGGTGCCAAAAAAAATCCCGATGGGAGCGATCTTGTCAAAAGTATCCATCCTAAAGTCTTAGCTGTGACCGGACCCCATGCCACTGCAGAGGTAATACAAGCAGTCCATGCGCATTTACCAAAGCCGCATGATCCATTTCTCGATCTAGTGCCACCTGCTGGAGTTAAGCTTACTCCCAAGCATTACGCCTATCTCAAAATCTCAGAAGGTTGTAATCATCGGTGCAGCTTCTGCATTATTCCCAGTATGCGTGGCGATCTAGTATCACGACCGATTGGTGATGTTCTTAAAGAAGCCAAACAACTTTTTGAGGCAGGCGTAAAAGAGTTACTCGTGGTCTCGCAAGACACCAGCGCTTACGGAGTTGATATTCAGTATCGAACTGGTTTCTGGGATGGCAAACCCGTGAAGACCCGCTTGTACGATCTAGCTCTAGCCCTTAATCAATTGGCTAAAGAGTATCAAGCCTGGGTACGCCTGCATTATGTATATCCCTATCCACACGTCGATCAGATTGTGCCGATCATGGCGGAGTTTAAAGAGCATGGTTATGGCTTATTGCCCTATCTCGATATTCCCATGCAACATGCACATCCTGATGTACTTAAACGCATGAAGCGTCCTGCGAGTGGCGAGAAGAACCTAGACCGTATTGAGCAGTGGCGCGCCGTATGTCCAGACCTCGTGATCCGCAGTACATTTATTGCTGGCTTTCCTGGCGAGACCGAAGAGGAGTTTCAGTACCTCCTAGACTTTATGCAGGAGGCGAACATTGATCGAGCAGGCTGCTTTGCCTACTCGCCGGTTGAGGGGGCTGCTGCCAATGAGCTCGATCATCCGGTTCCGCAAGCAATACGGGAAGAACGCCAAGCCCGCTTTATGGAGGTAGCCGAGACGGTCTCGACCAAGCGGATTAAGCGCTTAGTAGACCAACGGATTCGGGTCTTGGTGGACCGTCTGGATGATCAGGGTGGTATTGGCCGTAGCGCCGGAGATGCCCCTGAGATCGACGGATTAGTACGCATACTACCCCCCAGTAAGCCCTCTAAGCGTTATCGGGTAGGAGACTTTATTAAAGCGACCGTAATCCAAACGCAAGGACACGATCTGATTGTGGAAGTGTAGATAATGTTAGAAAACTAGCTATTAAGCTAATATGGCTGGTCAACGGCTAATGTAAATGAGAGGAATGATGATGAGTAGAGACGTTGTAGTGTTAAGTGCGGCCCGTTCTGCGATTGGTGGATACGGTGGCAGCTTAAGCAGTGTTGAGCCCTGCGAACTCGCTGGTACGGTCATGAAAGAAGCGGTTGCCCGATCTGGTGCAGACCCTGCCAAGATTAACTATGTAACGGTTGGTAATACGATGCCTACCGATAACCGCTATGCCTATGTTGCCCGAGTAGCCTCTATTCAAGCAGGACTGCCGATGGACTCGGTTGCGATGGCAGTTAATCGTTTATGCAGCTCTGGTTTGCAAGCTATTGTGACCACTGCCCAAGGCATCATGCTCAATGACTATGACTATGGTGTTGGTGGCGGTGTTGAAGTGATGTCTCGCGCTATGTATGGTGCAACCGCAATGCGTAATGGTGCGCGGATGGGCGATACCAAGATGATCGATCTGATGGTCTCGGTTCTCACAGACCCATTTGGGGTGGGCCATATGGGTATCACCGCAGAGAACTTAGCAGAAAAGTGGAAGATTACGCGTGAAGAGCAAGATGCGTTTGCAGTCGAGTCACATCGTCGTGCTGCGCTTGCTATTAAAGAAGGTCGTTTTAAATCACAGATCGTACCGATTACCATCAAGACCCGCAAAGGTGATGTGGTGTTTGATACGGATGAGCATTGCAAGCCCGATACCACCATGGAGACCCTGGCAAAGATGAAGCCAGCGTTTAAGAAAGAGGGAGGTACCGTAACGGCTGGTAATGCATCGGGTGTGAACGATGGTGCGGCATTTATGGTGCTAGCAGCTGCTGATGTGGCTGCCAAGGCTGGTCAAAAACCGATTGCACGCTTGGTCTCCTATGCGGTAGCTGGCGTACCTAATCACATCATGGGTGAAGGTCCCATCCCGGCAACCAAGATTGCATTACAACGCGCTGGTTTAACACTCGATAAGATGGATGTGATCGAGTCCAATGAAGCGTTTGCTGCTCAAGCAATTGCCGTTACAAAAGGTTTGGGATTAGATCCTGCCAAGACCAATGTGAACGGTGGCGCAGTAGCGCTCGGTCACCCCGTAGGTTGCACTGGCGCAGCGATTGCCACCAAAGCGATTCATGAGTTGCATCGCACGAACGGTAAGTATTGCCTGGTCACCATGTGTATTGGTGGCGGACAGGGGATTGCTGCGATCTTTGAAAGGATCTAAAAGAAGATCAAACCACAAGAATCTAATTTGCTATAGCAGTTGCAAGACTGCATCTAAGCCGACAAAGTCAAGTGCAATGTCGGCTTTTTCTTTGACCACTTGCTTTGCACGGTAGGCAACACTCAAGCCAGCATCAGCCATCATCAACAAATCATTGGCGCCATCGCCCATCACCAGTGCATTTTTTTTGGTGAGACCGAGGGTAGTGCAAGCAGAGATAACGTAGTGATTCTTGGCTGTTCCATCCACAATCTCACCCAAGACTCGACCGGTGAGTATTCCATCGACGATCTCGAGTTCGTTCGAATGGGTCTCACTCAGATGTAAGCGTTCTTGCATACGACCCGTAAAGAAGGTAAATCCGCCGGATACCAAGAGGGTGTGCATATGACGTTCATGTGCCCCCGCAATCAATAACTCAGCACCGGGGTTGAGTTGCAAACGTTGCTCATAGACCGAATGCAGAGCGGTATGGGGAACACCTGCTAGGAGGGCAACGCGTTTAGAGAGACTCTCAGAGAAATTAACAATCTCCCCACGCATGGTGGCAGCGGTGATCTCAGCAACCGCAGCTTTCTTACCTGCAAAGTCAGCGATCTCATCAATGCACTCGATATTAATCAGGGTAGAGTCCATATCCATTGCCAATACCTGTAAAGCATCGGCCGAGAACTGAGCTGGCAAGATTGCGAGGTCATGAGAACGTACTGCACAAAACTGCCGCAGGCCATTACGCTCAAATAACTCAAGCTCTCTACCAAGTAAAAAACGCTGCTCTACTTTTGTGTAAGCAATTTCTAACTTCACCAAGGCTTTCTCAAGACCGATCAAGACCTCTGACGAAACAAGCCCTGGGGCTAAAACTTGGACTACTGGAAAAGGATGGGGGGAAGACTTTGCCATGATTGCATTATGCAGAAAGTGCCGGTGTAGGCAAGGCTTGAGCACTAGCGACCAAAGCGCTACTGAGTAATTTCATGAGCTGCCGAATACCTTCAATGCGCTGCTCTAGTTTCTCAAAAGAAGCGTCCTTGGGAGGCAGGTACTTAATCCGATCTTGACCGTTTAGATGGATGGCAGGATTGGATTGCACAATCCGAATAATCTTGACCGGATCGAGTGGTGGCTGAGGTATAAACTGCAGCTGAATGGCTGAAGTACTCGCATCAATTTTCTTGATACCCAATAAACTCATCTCTAAACGCAAGCGGTGGGTTTCATAAAAGGCTTTAGCCGCATCGGGTAAGTTACCAAAGCGATCAATCAACTCCTCTCGCAAGAAACTCAAGTCTGTAAAGTCTTCGCAACTAGCGAAGCGCTTATAAAGCGAGAGACGTTCGTGAACATCCGGACAGTAATCGGCGGGTAATAAGGCGGGAGCACCTAAGCTCACATCGGTTGTTGCTTGCATCGGTGATAGTAGATCGGGCTCTTTGCCACTGCGCAACGATTTAACAGCACGGTTAAGCATCTCGGTATACAACTGAAAGCCAATTTCATGAATATCACCCGATTGCTTATCGCCCAAGACCTCACCGGCTCCTCGGATCTCGAGATCATGCATGGCCAGATAAAAACCAGAGCCCAATTCTTCCATTGCCTGAATCGCATCCAAACGTAAGTGCGCTTGCTTACTGAGCGCCTCAGGATCGGGTACCAAGAGGTAGGCATAGGCTTGATGATGCGAACGACCAACACGACCGCGCAATTGATGTAACTGCGCTAAACCAAACTTGTCAGCGCGATGCATGATGATGGTGTTGGCAGTCGGTACATCGATACCAGTTTCAATAATGGTGGTGCACAACAATAAATTACTGCGCTGAGTCACAAAATCACGCATGACCGATTCCAGTTCACGCTCATTCATTTGCCCATGCGCTACTGCAATGCGCGCCTCGGGTAGTAAAGTTTGTAAAGCCTGCTTGCGATTCTGGATGGTCTCGACCTCATTGTGTAAGAAGTACACCTGACCACCCCGTTTAATCTCTCGCAGGACCGCCTCACGGATCACGCCATCGCCTTCACGCCGTACAAAAGTCTTAATCGCTAATCGTTTCTGAGGCGCAGTCGCAATCACTGAGAACTCACGCAAGCCCTCGAGTGCCATCCCCAATGTTCTTGGGATTGGTGTGGCGGTTAGGGTCAAGATATCGACCTCAGCACGCATGGCCTTGAGGGCATCTTTCTGACGCACCCCAAAGCGATGCTCTTCATCGACGATTACCAAACCCAAGCGCTCAAACTTTGTTTCTTTCGATAAGAGCTTATGTGTACCAATCACAATATCAGCCTCTCCAGAGGCGATTGAAGCCAGTGCTGCATTAATCTCTTTGGTGGTCTTAAAGCGTGAGAGTTCCACAATCCGCACGGGCCAAGCCGCAAAGCGGTCTTTCCAGGTGGCAGCGTGTTGCTCGGCGAGTAGGGTGGTAGGCGCTAAGATGGCTACTTGCTTCCCACCTATCACTGCTACAAAGCTGGCTCTGAGAGCTACCTCGGTCTTCCCAAAACCAACATCACCGCACACCAATCGATCCATGGGATTGCCACTGGTTATATCACCAATGACGGCAGCAATCGCATTGGCTTGGTCTGGCGTTTCTTCAAACCCAAAGCTCTCTGCAAAGGCGGCGTAATGATGCGCCGAGAACTCAAAGGCATGACCTTTACGAACTGCGCGCGCTGCATAGAGATTAAGTAACTCAGCAGCGGTATCACGTATTTGTTGGGCAGCCTTGCGCTTTGCCTTATCCCATTGCCCCGAACCCAGTTGATGCAGCGGTGCTGAGTCTGGATCAGCGCCTGCATAGCGAGTAACTTGATGCAGTTGCTGCACGGGAACATACAAGGTTGCACCTTGTGCATACACGAGATGTAAGAACTCCTCAAAGGCCGGAGCCTCTTTAGAAGTAGCCATATTGAGTAAGACCAAGCCTTGGTAACGACCAATGCCATGTTCTACATGAACTACCGGATCGCCGACCTTAAGTTCCGACAGATCTTTAAAGAGCATATCGGGGTCGGTGTTACTGGTTTCTTTGCCCCGACGCTGCCGTGCGGTTTGGGTAAAGAGTTCGGATTCTGTAACGATGAGAACGCCATGGGCATGCCAAGTAAAACCATTAAAGAGTGGTGAGATACAAAGAGAAAAACGCTCAGATCCTTTTAAAAACTCTGCAACACTATCAGCGGATGAAGGATGCAATGGAAAGAGGGAGGCACTATCAGAACTCTCGCCTAAATTACTTTCTTCCATGAGCTGCCGAATGGACTCACTGCGGCCAGCACTTTCGGCACAAATAATCACACGCCAAATATTTTGCGATAGCAACTGCCGAATTAGCTTGAGGGGGTCTGCATCACGACGATGAACAGAGACGTCAGGTAGAGAAGAGAAGATGAGGCTCTCATCAAGATCTTTCTCAGCACCTTCCTGGGGACCTATTTGTAAGACAATGCGCGGATGGCTCTTGGCATGGATAAAAAATTGATCTAGCCCCAGAAATAAATCGCTGGGATTCATGACCGGACGCTCGGGGTCGTGCTTCAGAAAGGAATAGCGTTGCTCCGTATCTTTCCAAAACTGTGTAATGCTAGACTCAATATCACCCACATAGACCAAACATACTGAATCACTGGCAGCGCTCTCGCTTCGCATGAAGTAGTCAAAGATTGTGGCGGTCTCATCAAAGAAGAGGGGCAAATAAGACTCAATGCCTGCCGTCGGAATGCCCGAGCTCACATCTTTATAAATCGAGCAACGAGTCGGATCACCCTCAAAATACTCACGCCAGCGTCCCCGAAATGCGGTTCGCGATCCTTCATCGAAGGGAAACTCATGACCAGGCAGCAAACGAATCTCTTTGACCGGATAAAGACTGCGTTGTGTATCGGGGTCAAAGGCACGGATCTGCTCGATCTCATCACCAAATAAATCCAAGCGATAGGGCAAAGACGATCCCATCGGAAATAAATCAATCAAGCCACCACGGATACTGTATTCACCGGGGCGCATGACCGCGCTCACTGGGTCGTATCCTGCTTGCTGTAATTGCAAACGTAATGCCTCTTCATTGAGGTGCTCACCCTGTTTAAAGAAAAATGTGTGGGCAGATAAAAAAGCAGGGGGTGCTAAGCGTTGTAAGGCCGTGGTCACGGGTAACAATATGAGATCGCAACTCCCGTTTTGCATCTCATAGAGGGTAGCTAGGCGTTCTGAAATTAAATCTTGATGGGGTGAGAAGTGATCGTAAGGCAGGATCTCCCAATCGGGTAGTAAACGGATACGAAGTTGCGGAGCAAAAGTGGGGATCTCTTCCAAAAGCCGCTGGGCATCGAGTGCACTCGCACAGAGAACCACCATTTGGCTGTAATGATTGCGATGCGCTAAGGCGGTTTGAGCAATCAGGGCTGCATCAGAGGATCCTACGAGCTGTTTGAAGGTAAAGCGCTGCCCAGC
The DNA here is from genome assembly GCF_040409815.1 of Polynucleobacter sp. UK-FUSCHL-C3. Lineage (NCBI taxonomy): Bacteria > Pseudomonadati > Pseudomonadota > Betaproteobacteria > Burkholderiales > Burkholderiaceae > Polynucleobacter > Polynucleobacter sp. UK-FUSCHL-C3. The sequence goes on along the minus strand of NZ_CP099959.1, from coordinate 979,293 downwards.
CCGAAGCACCGGGATAGGGGGTGTTAGTAAAGCAGCAGGCCTTGGCGCTGCCGCTGGATTGACAGCATCCGACATCTAGGACCATTATAGAATCAGGTATGTATTTGAAGATGAAACGCACATGAGCAATCCCCAAAGACGCTGTCATGCCTTATTACCCTCTGCTGGAATGGGGGCTCGCTTGGGCGGAGACCAGCCTAAGCAATTTAGGCATCTGGCAGGAAAGCCCATGCTGCTCTATGTCTTAGATGCCTTCTTTGAGTGCCCTGAGATCGATTCGGTCTGGATTGGGATGAGTCCTGACTCTGATCAACTGAGCGTTGACCTTAAAGCATGCTACCCAAAACCCGTAAAGCGCTTTGAGTTCTTGCAGACCGGTGGCCCTACACGCCAACAGACTGTATTAAACACCTTGGCTGCAATGCAAAAAGCCGGAGTGCATGCACAGGACTGGATCTTGGTTCATGATGCCGCACGTCCTGGTATTACACCGGCCTTGATTGAGCGACTGATTACGCTGGTCAAAGACCAGGCGGATTCCAAACGGGATCTTGATGGCGGCTTATTAGCAATCCCTGTAGCCGATACCATGAAAGAGACCACCGAGGACGCGATGCGTGCCAAGGGTACGATTGATCGTTCACGCCTATGGCAGGCGCAAACACCCCAGATGTTCCCACTCAAGGTCTTACACGATGCCTTGTACGAAGCCATTGCAGCAGGAGCCAACATCACCGATGAGGCTAGTGCGATTGAGAGAGCCGGCGGACAACCACTCTTGGTAGAAGGTGCAACTCGCAATTTCAAGGTAACGCATCCAGCCGATTGGGAGTTGATGGAGCTGGTTCTGCGAACACCACACTAGAATAGACCCATGACACAAACAGCGCACAGTATTCCGTTTCGGATTGGCCAAGGCTACGACATTCATGCCTTAGTGCCAGGGCGTCGATTAATACTGGGAGGGGTGCATATTCCCTATGAGAAAGGTTTGTTAGGCCACTCAGATGCCGATGCGCTTTTACATGCCATCACTGATGCATTATTAGGTGCCGCGGGACTAAACGATATTGGACAAATGTTCCCCGACGATGATGAGCGCTTTAAGGATATGGACAGCAGGGTGTTGCTGCGCGCCGCCTTACAAAAGGTTCAGGCTGCGGGCTACCAAGTGGGTAATGTGGACGCTACTGTGATCTGCCAAAAGCCGAAGCTCGCCAGTCATTTACCGGAGATGATTCGTCATATTGCGAGTGACCTACATGTCACCCCAAGCCATATCAACCTCAAAGCCAAAACCAACGAATCCCTAGGTCATCTAGGCCGAGGCGAGGGAATTGCCGTACACGCCGTAGCTCTACTCTGTAAGGCATTGTAGAATCTACCTTTTATGTGAATTCTTGGCTGGGTAGTGTCTGCAGCGCTTGGGATATAGCGAGGATGGCGAAATTGGTAGACGCACCAGGTTTAGGTCCTGACGCCAGAAATGGTGTGGGGGTTCGAGTCCCCCTCCTCGCACCACAAGGCTCGGCTTAGTGTTCACAAATAACCTTGACTAAAGAGGCTGTAGTGCAAATCGAAAACTTAGGTAGCTTAGACCGCAAAATGACTCTGCAATTTAATCGTGCAGATATTAATCAGGCACGTGAAGCCCGTTTAACCAAAATTAGTAAATCCATGAAGATGCCGGGATTTCGTCCAGGCAAGGTCCCCAAGAAAATGGTGGAGCAGCAATATGGAATGCAAGTAGATTTTGAAGTGCAATACGACAAAGCCACGCAACTCTTTTATGAGCTCAGCAAACAAGAAGGTCTTAAGTTAGCCAGTCAACCTCGCCTTGAGCCCAAGAGTGAGATCGATGCCGATGAGATTGTGTTTGATGCATTCTTTGAAGTGCTCCCCGAGGTCAAGATCGGTGACTTCAGCGCCTCGGAGCTCACCCGTTACACAACTGAAGTGAATGACCCTGAGATTGATCGTGCTCTAGATGTCTTACGTAAGCAACGCGTGCATTACCACTCTCGTGGTGAGGCTGGCGACCACGGTGATGGCGGCAGTGATACGAGCGCTCAAAAAGATGATCAAGTCACTATCGACTTTGTTGGCAAAATTGATGGCGTTGAGTTTGCTGGAGGCAAAGCAGACGATTTCCAGTTTGTAATTGGCGCAGGACAAATGTTGCCTGAGTTTGAGGCTGCCACATTGGGCCTTAAAAAGGGTGAAAGCAAAACCTTCCCAATGAAGTTCCCGGATGATTACCATGGTGCTGAAGTGGCTGGCAAGACCGCCGAGTTCACCGTGACCATGAAGGATGTCGCTTGGCCTCATATGCCGCCTGTGGACGAAGAGTTTGCGAAGTCGCTCGGTATCACCGAGGGCGGCGTCGAGAAGATGCGTAGCGAGATCAAGACCAATATGGATCGCGAAGTAAAACGTCGCACCGAAGCGCTCCTTAAAAACCAAGTGATGGATGAGTTGGTCAAGCAATGCCCCTTGGATGTTCCTAAGTCGCTAATTACTGGTGAGCAAGAGCGTTTGATGGAGGCGGCACGTAATGATCTCATTCAGCGTGGCATCCCCAATGCCAAAGATGCCCCCATTCCTCCCGAGATGTTTGCCGAGCAAGCTAATAAGCGAGTCCGTTTGGGATTGATCCTCTCGGATCTTGTAAAGCAACAAAATCTGACCGCAACCCCCGAGCAAATTAAGGCCTCAATTGAAGAGACCGCAGCGACCTATGAGGACCCTAAAGAGGTCATGCGTTGGTACTACAGCGATCCTAGCCGCCTGAAAGAGGTTGAGGCCGTTGTCTTGGAAGAGAACGTGGTGAAGCATATTTGTAGCTTGGCGAAGGTCACCGATAAAGCGGTCACTTTCGAAGATCTCAGCAAAATGAGTTAATCTAGACCTATTACTAATAATTGTTGCACCAATCAGAAAGTTAGCAGAGCACATGAGTCCGATATACGAGCCAATGAGCGCACTAGATACCCAAGCCCTGGGTTTGGTCCCCATGGTGGTCGAGACCTCAGGACGAGGTGAGCGTGCCTACGATATTTACTCCCGCTTATTAAAAGAGCGTGTGGTCTTTTTGGTGGGCGAGGTCAACGACCAAACAGCTAATTTAGTGATCGCTCAATTGCTCTTCTTGGAAAGTGAGAACCCCGATAAAGAGATCTCGCTCTACATTAATTCTCCCGGTGGTTCAGTATCTGCTGGGCTTGCGATCTACGACACCATGCAATTTATAAAGCCCCATGTCAGCACCTTGTGCATGGGTATGGCCGCCAGTATGGGCGCGTTCTTACTCGCTGCGGGTGAGAAGGGCAAGCGTCATGCATTACCCAATGCTCGAGTCATGATTCATCAACCCTTAGGCGGAGCTCGTGGTCAAGCATCGGATATCGAGATACAAGCGCGGGAGATCTTGTACTTGCGCGAACGTCTCAACAAAATTTTGTCAGATCGAACTGGCCAAACCATTGAGACCATCGCCAAAGATACCGATCGTGATAACTTTATGTCAGCCGAGCAAGCCAAAGACTATGGCTTGGTTGATAAGGTGATTGAGAAGCGCGGTAGTTAAGCGCTCTAAGAAAGGACACAATGAGCGAAATCCTATCAAGCGATAAAACACTCTATTGTTCCTTCTGTGGTAAAAGTCAGCACGAGGTCAAAAAACTCATTGCTGGACCATCAGTTTTTATCTGCGATGAGTGCATTGACCTTTGCACCGACATTATTCAGGAAGAGATTGCTAAAGAACCCTTAGCAAGTAAGCGTGATGCACTGCCATCCCCTCAAGATATTCGTCTTAATCTCGATCAATATGTGATCGGACAAGACCTTGCCAAGAAGACCTTAGCAGTGGCGGTCTATAACCATTACAAACGTCTCATGCATCTGCCGGCGCCTAAAGTGAAACAGGTCGAGGAAGATAAACAGGATGCCAGTAAGACTGCCAAATCGGGTCCAAATGCAAAAGCGGGTAACAACAAACCACTCGTCGATGGCGTTGAATTAGCCAAGAGCAATATCTTATTAATTGGCCCAACGGGTTCAGGCAAGACCTTATTAGCTCAGACCTTAGCGCGCATGTTGGATGTGCCCTTTGTGATGGCCGATGCCACCACCTTAACCGAGGCTGGGTATGTGGGCGAGGATGTGGAGAACATCATCCAGAAGCTTTTACAAAACTGCGACTACAACATTGAGAAAGCCCAACGCGGGATCGTTTACATCGATGAGATTGATAAGATCTCCCGTAAATCAGATAACCCATCGATTACCCGTGACGTATCGGGTGAGGGCGTTCAACAGGCATTACTCAAACTCGTTGAGGGCACGATGGCCTCGGTGCCACCGCAAGGGGGACGCAAACACCCTAATCAAGATTTCTTACAAGTGGACACCACCAATATCTTGTTCATCTGCGGTGGGGCATTTGACGGACTCGAGAAAGTTATTCAGCAGCGCACCCAAAAGACCGGTATTGGCTTTAGTGCCGAGGTAGCAGCCAAAGATGGCCGTGGTATTGGCCAACTAATTGCCGAGGTTGAGCCCGAAGATCTGATTAAGTTTGGTCTGATCCCAGAGTTAATCGGTCGCCTACCCGTTGTAGCTACCCTTGCTGAGCTTGATGAGACCGCCTTGGTTGCGATTCTGACCGAACCCAAAAATGCATTGGTCAAGCAATACCAAGCGCTCTTGGGCATGGAAGGAGTGGAGTTAGAAGTTCGTCCTGAGGCACTCTCTGCGATTGCCAAGAAAGCGATTGCTCGTAAAACGGGTGCCCGCGGTCTACGCTCGATTCTGGAAGGCGCTTTGATGGACGTGATGTACGAGTTACCTTCCATGAAAAACGTCCAGAAGGTCGTGATTGACGAAAGTACCCTAGAGACCGGCGCCAAGCCTTTAATGGTCTATAAACAAAGCTCTGCAGATTCGGCAGGGTCAGAGCCAAGTCTTTCCAAGAAGGCTTAAACTACTCTCGTTTTGTATAAAACAGCCATTTTTGATCCATTTTTTGTAGATTTACCCCCATTTTTGGGTGATTTTCACCTTTTTAGTACCATTGGTATTGAGTTTGGGGTAGACCACCCCATATAGGTAGTATGCTTATTACAGAACTAACTGGAGACCAGCGCAATGCCAGGACAATTATTACTTCCTTCTGAACCCATCCAGTTACCTTTGTTGCCCTTAAGGGACGTGGTGGTGTTTCCTCATATGGTGATCCCATTGTTTGTGGGTCGCCCTAAATCCATTAAAGCTCTTGAGGCTGCTATGGAGACCGGCAAGAGCGTCCTCTTGGTCGCACAAAAAGCAGCTGCTAAAGATGAGCCCTCGGTAGAAGATCTCTACGAAGTGGGTTGTATCGCTAGCATCTTGCAGATGCTGAAGCTCCCCGATGGCACAGTCAAAGTATTGGTCGAGGGATCACAACGCGCTGAAGTAAGCCAAATTGAAGATAGCTTGGGCTACTTTAGTTGCGAAGCAACTCCCAAAGAGATCGAAGTGGTTGACGCCCATGAGACCGAGGCACTGCGCCGCGCGATCATGGCGCAGTTTGATCAATACGTCAAACTCAACAAGAAGATCCCGCAAGAGATCCTAGCCTCACTAGCAGGCATTGATGATCCTAGCCGTCTTGCTGATACGATCTGCGCTCACTTGCCTGTGAAGCTTGAGCAAAAGCAACGCCTCTTAGAGATGAACGGGGTCATCTCTCGCTTAGAAAGTCTTCTGACCGATCTCGAAAGTGAAATCGATATTCTCCAGGTTGAAAAACGTATCCGTGGTCGCGTGAAGCGTCAGATGGAAAAGAGTCAGCGCGAGTATTACCTGAACGAACAGGTCAAGGCAATTCAGAAAGAATTAGGTGAGGGTGAAGAAGGCGCTGATCTTGAAGAGCTCGAGAAACGCATAAAAGCTGCGCGCATGCCTAAAGAGGCTCTCAAGAAAGCAGAGTCTGAACTTAAAAAACTCAAGCTGATGTCGCCCATGTCGGCAGAAGCCACCGTCATCCGTAACTTCATTGATACCTTGGTGAACTTACCATGGCGCAAGAAGAGCAAGATCAATAATGATCTGACCAATGCTGAGAAAGTTCTGAACGAAGATCACTACGGGCTTGATAAGGTTAAAGAGCGGATCTTGGAGTATCTCGCTGTGCAACAACGGGTTGATCGTGTGAAGGCGCCGATCCTTTGTCTCGTTGGGCCGCCTGGAGTTGGTAAAACCTCCTTAGGACAATCCGTGGCACGAGCCACCAACCGTAAGTTTGTGCGTATGGCCTTAGGTGGAGTGCGCGATGAGTCGGAGATCCGTGGTCATCGCCGTACCTATATTGGGTCGATGCCAGGCAAGATCTTAACGAGTCTGACGAAGGTAGGCGTACGTAATCCATTGTTTCTGCTCGACGAGGTCGATAAGATGGGTATGGACTTCCGGGGCGATCCCGCTAGCGCCTTACTTGAGGTCTTAGACCCTGAACAAAACCATACCTTCCAAGATCACTATGTCGAAGTAGACTTTGATCTATCGGATGTGATGTTCGTAGCAACAGCAAACTCACTCAATATCCCGGGACCATTACTCGATCGGATGGAAGTAATCCGTTTGGCTGGTTACACCGAAGATGAGAAGCTCAGCATCGCTGTTAACTATCTCATTCCTAAGCAGATCAAAAACAATGGTCTTAAAACTAATGAACTCAGTATTGAAGAGAGTGCGATTCGGAACATTATTCGTTACTACACCCGTGAAGCGGGCGTGCGTGCCTTAGAGCGCGAGATTAGTAAGATCTGCCGCAAGACCGTGAAGATGCTCTTATTGAAGAAAGAAAGCGCTCCGGTGAAGGTGGATGCTGATAACCTCGAGAAGTTCCTCTCTGTGCGCATGTTTGACTTCGGAATGGCTACCAAAGAGAACCAGGTGGGTCAGGTTACTGGCCTTGCATGGACCGAGGTAGGCGGTGATCTGCTTACCATTGAAGCCGCTCTGATGCCAGGCAAAGGCACCATCACCCGCACGGGATCGATTGGTGATGTGATGAAGGAATCTGTCGAAGCTGCTCGTACAGTGGTGCGCTCGCGTGCCAAAGGTCTTGGTATTACCGATGAAGCCTTCGAGAAAAAAGATATCCACATTCACTTTCCAGAAGGCGCCACACCGAAAGACGGACCTTCTGCAGGTATTGCAATTACTACCGCACTGGTCTCCGTCTTTACTGGTATCCCAGTTCGAGCAGATATTGCCATGACCGGCGAGATCACCTTGCGTGGCGAAGTATTGCCAATTGGTGGCCTCAAAGAGAAATTACTTGCAGCTCATCGCGGTGGTATCAAATTGGTCTTAATCCCTGAAGAAAACGTTAAGGATTTGATCGATATTCCGGATAATGTGAAGAACGCGATCGAGATCGTACCTGTTCGCTGGATCGACAAGGTCTTAGAGTTAGCGCTAGAGCGCAAGCCCGAGGCCCTGCCAGACCCTAGCCCAGAAGAGCTGGCCAAGAAGGCAGCCGAGGCAGCCAAACAGACCGCAAGTACCGCAACCGGGGATGTTATTAAACATTAAGTTACAATCTCGACTGATCGTTTTTTGGGGTGCTTAGCTCAGCTGGTAGAGCGTCTGCCTTACACGCAGAATGTCAGCGGTTCGATCCCGTTAGCACCCACCATTCCTTTTAATCCATGCTCGATTCCGTCCGCAAACACCAAAAAATACTGCAGATCATTCTGCTTTTATTCATTGTTCCCTCGTTTGCGTTTTTTGGGATCTCGAGCTACTCCGACTTCTTTGACAAAGATACTGACCTCATTAAGGTCAATGGCAAAGCAATTACCTCCCTTGAGGTAGACAACAATGCCAAGCGTCAAGCAGAGCGCTTTGGGGGAAACAGCCAAATTGCACAAAGCCTGCCATTTCGGCAAGCGGTCCTTGATGAGCTTCTCCAACAACGTCTCTTAGCATTTGCAGTGAATGATCTCAAGCTCAATGTGAGCAATGCATTTCTCAGCCAGACCTTGGCACAAATTCCAGAGATTAAAGCGCTCTATAAACCTGACGGCACATTTGATGCAACAAAGTATCGACAGTTGCTTGCTAACGTTGGTATGAGCGTTGATCAGTTTGAGAACTCTCAACGTTTTGACATCATGGTGCAACAGTTGGTTACTTCAGTAGCACGTACCGAGTTACCCAATAAAAAGCTGAGCGACATTATCTCGACCATGTATGAGACCGAGCGCCAAGTACAAGCATTACGCTTTACTGCATCCGACTATGTAAGCAAGGTATCGCCCACCGATGCTCAGTTACAAGAGTATTACCAAGCCAATACCAAATTATTTGAAGCTCCTGAGAGCATCGATGTTGAGTTTCTGGTTCTAAAGGCAGACCCTAAAGAGGATGCTAAGGCTTTTAATGAGAAGGCCGATCAGTTTGCCAACATCACTTACGATCAAGCCGATAGTCTTAAACCTGCAGCAGATAAGTTAAAGCTTAGTATTCAAAGTGCAAAGGGAGTGGGGCGCAGCGGTCAAGCCAGCCTAGGCAAAGATCACCCCATGAACGATCGCAGAGTAGTACAAGCTCTTTTTAATGAAGAGGCTCTAAAGAACAAACGTAATATCGAGGCAGTACAAATAGCGCCCGGTATCTTTGTATCTGCACGGGTAAATAACTTCTATCCAGCGAAGGTCTTACCCTTTAAAGATGTGAGCGCAGAAGTAAAACGGCAGTTCAGCATCAAGGCTGCTCAAAAGATTGCGGCTGAAGCAGCGGGCACACGCTTTGAGGCTTTGCAAAAGAACCCCAATGACACCAATGGCTTTGCTAAAGCAGTCTGGGTGTCACGTAATAAGCCGACTGATCTCTTGGCACCACAACTCGATGCCATCATGGCAGTTGATCCTGCTAAGTTACCAGCGGTGGTCTCCTCCACGAACTCCGATGGCGGCATCACCCTCTATCGCGTTGACCAAGTGCGTCAACCACCTGCCAGCGATGCCAAAGTACGCGCAGCGCAAGCACAACAGATTGAAGCATTAGCAGCCCAAGCTGAGTTTGCAGCCTTCCTTAATCACATGCGTATTCTGGCAAACGTGAAGGTGATCAATCCGCTCAAGCCAGCTAGCGGAATATCTAATTAGTCGATAGCTTTCAAAAAGTTGCAATAAGCAACCTTTGTATATATAATAGTAACCATTGATATTATTACTTGGGTAAGTCATGGCAACAGCAATTAAGCTATCTTCTGTTTTTATTAAAGATGCAAAACCCTATGCTGACGCTATGCATAGGTCAGTCCCCAAACAAATCGAATATTGGGCAAGGATAGGAAAGATTGTTGAAGAAAATCCTGACCTTCCTTTTTCTATGATTCAGGATATCTTAATCGGTATTGAAGAAGTGAAAGCAGGTAAATATTCGGAATATACATTTGGATGATTGTCTCGATATCTGCAAGACTTCAACGCGTTATTAAAAAATTAGATAAGTCCGAAAAAAAAGCTTTAGACGCATCATTACATTTAATCATTGCCCAACCTAAGATTGGTTTCTTGAAAACGGGTGATTTAGCAGGAACTCGTGTTTATAAATACAACTTTAATCGACAGTCCATGCTGCTAGCCTATGTTCTAAGCCTTGATGAAAAGCATTTGGTACTTATAGGTTATGGCAGTCACGAAAATTTTTATCGAGACTTAAAACGCTAGTAATTAATTAGATTGGAGTAGGGCTCTAAAAGGTTCCATCGCCTTCCATACATTGCCAAACATAATGGGCTGCGCTTGCTCATTTGGATGAATCCGATCGGCTTGAAAGAGTTCTGGTCTAGTAGCTACTCCTTCAAGGAAGAAGGGCAGAAGAGCTACTTGTTCGGATTGAGCCAGACTCACAAATAAACGTACAAATTGCTTGGTGTATTCCTGTCCGTAGTTAGGAGGGATCTGCATACCCAGTAAGAGAACCTCGGCGCCGCTTTTCTTGCTCATCACAATCATCTCTTTGAGGTTCTTCTGACTTGCCGTCAAGGATAGACCGCGAAGGGCGTCATTAGCCCCCAGCTCAATAATTACTAGGCGAGGTTTAACCCGCTTTAAAAGATCCGGCAAACGACTTAAGCCACCGGCTGTGGTTTCACCACTAATACTAGCGTTTGTGATCTGCCACGAGCTACCTTCTTTGCGTAACTGATTACCCAACAAGGTTACCCAGCCAGCCCCACGGGGTAGACCATATTCAGCAGAAAGACTATCGCCCAATACCAAGAGTTGTGGACCAGACTGTGGGGCTTTAATGCTCTGTGCCAGCAAAGGTGAACTGGTCACGAGTAAGATGGAGGCCAATCCAACGACAAATTGTTTAAACAAAGGTTTCACATTGAGTATTGTGCATGAATCTACCCCAGTCTTGCAGGCTAGTCATGTGGGTAAAACAGTCCAGACCAGTGATGGACCCCTCGCAATCTTGCAGGAGATTGATTTCTCGATCACAGCAGGAGAGTCCATCGCCATTGTGGGTGCGTCCGGTTCTGGTAAAAGCACACTCTTAGGCATCCTGGCCGGCTTAGATCTCCCAAGTAGTGGCACTGTGCACCTGATGCAAGAGGATCTAAGCAAGCTTGATGAAGATGGCCGTGCCCGATTACGGGGTCAATACGTCGGCTTCGTGTTTCAGTCCTTCCAGCTTGTGCCGCATCTCAATGCTCTGGAGAACGTGATGCTTCCTTTAGAGATTCGGGGTGATCCACTTGCAAAGTCGCGTATTGCCGCCGCAGCCTGCTTAGCTAAAGTTGGTCTTAGTGAGCGTCTCTCGCATTACCCTAAAACTCTATCGGGTGGAGAGCAGCAACGTGTTGCCCTGGCTCGCGCCTTTGTGAGTGAGCCCAATATCTTGTTTGCGGATGAGCCCACCGGAAGCTTAGACGAGGCAAGTGGAGCACGTGTGATTGAGCTCTTGTTTCAACTCAATCGTGAGAACGGCTCCACCCTGATCTTGGTGACCCACGACCCACAACTGGCTAAACGCTGTAGCCGCCAGCTCACCCTTCAGGGTGGGCGTTTGGTCTAATCCAGGAAGCAGAACCCACGGCACTCTTATAATCACGGAATGTCATTTTTCCGTTGTCTGCCCGGGGCCGATGCCCTTTCTGTCTTCCGTCAACAACGGCTCTTAAGCCACCTTTCAACTCAAGGAATTGAGCTTAGTAGCATCACTGCACAGTACCTGCATTTTGTCTGGTCAGATCAAGAGCTCTCAGCCAGCCAAGTCGCCATCCTAGAAGCTTTATTGCATTACGGTGAGCCCTTTGCAGGAAGCAAGGCAAACCAATCCGCAATCGTGATTCCTCGATTTGGGACGGTCTCCCCTTGGGCCAGTAAGGCCACCGACATTGCTCGTCAATGCGGTTTAGAGGTCTTACGGATTGAGCGCGGTGTGCGTTACCAATGGAACGCCAACATAAATCTGAACGCCTCACAAGAGCAGATCTTGGAGACAGCATTATTTGATCGGATGACCGAAGTCATCGTTACTGCCGAGAACGATGTACAAGCTCTATACCAATCATTACCCAATCGACCATTCACACGCATTGATGTCATGGGGCAGGGTAAAGCTGCGCTCGAGCACGCTAATCAATCCTTAGGCTTGGCACTCTCTGCTGATGAGATTGGCTATTTAGAAGAAAACTTCAAGCGCCTAGAGCGCAACCCAAGCGACGTTGAGCTCATCATGTTTGCACAAGCTAATAGCGAGCACTGCCGCCATAAAATCTTTAATGCCAGTTGGACCATCGACGGTAAGAAGCAAGAGCATTCACTGTTTGCCATGATCCGTAATACCGATCGCTTGCAACCGAAGGGAACCATCGTCGCTTACTCGGATAACTCCGCCATCATGGAAGGCTGTGATGCGGATGTGTGGAGCTCAGTAGGCCCTGCGGGACACTATCAAACTAAGCGTGCATTAGTACACACCTTAATGAAGGTGGAGACCCATAACCATCCCACTGCGATTGCACCGTTTCAGGGGGCAGCGACCGGATCGGGTGGTGAGATCCGAGATGAAGGTGCAACGGGGATTGGCGGTAAACCCAAAGCAGGCCTCACCGGATTTTCCGTATCGAACTTACATATTCCTGGCACGAACCTCCCCTGGGAGAAAAGTCCTTATGGCAAGCCTGAGCGTATTGCGACCCCATTACAGATCATGATCGATGGACCAATTGGTGGAGCGGCATTTAATAATGAGTTTGGAAGACCAAACTTGGGTGGTTACTTCCGAGTGTTTGAGCAAACCATTGGCGGACAACGACGTGGTTATCACAAGCCCATCATGATCGCCGGTGGTATTGGTGCGATTGAGTCTATTCATACGCATAAGCATCCCATCGAAGATGGTGATCTCTTAATTCAGTTAGGCGGCCCCGGAATGCGCATTGGCATGGGTGGTGGTACCGCCAGCTCGATGTCGACCGGAGCTAATACCGCAGACCTGGATTTTGATTCTGTACAACGTGGTAATCCAGAGATTGAGCGTCGTGCGCAAGAGGTGATTAATCAATGCCGTGCACTAGGAGAACATAATCCCATCGTCTCGATCCATGATGTAGGGGCAGGAGGCTTATCCAATGCATTTCCAGAGCTAGCCGATAGTGCAAAACTGGGTGCACAATTTGAGCTACGCGCTATTCCTCTCGAAGAGAGTGGCATGAGCCCTGCAGAGATCTGGTGCAACGAGTCGCAAGAGCGCTATGTGATCGCGATTCATCCGAAAGACCTAGATCGTTTTGCCAAGATGTGTGAGCGCGAGCGCTGTCCGTATGCGGTCGTCGGACACACCACTCAAAACCGTCAACTGCAATTGCACGATCAACAGCAAACCAAAAATCCAGATCAACAGTACCCCATTGATATGCCGATGGAAGTACTCTTGGGCAAACCCCCCAAAATGCATCGGGATGTTCACACCACACAAGAACAGCTCTCCCCATTTAATTGCAATGCAATCGAACTCAAAGAAGCAATCGAGTTGGTTTTGCAACAACCTACTGTTGCCAGTAAATCATTTCTGATTACCATCGGCGATCGTACGGTGGGTGGTCTTAACTCACGCGACCCCTTTGTGGGTCCATGGCAAGTACCTGTTGCAGATTGTGCGGTGACCACCATGGATTACTCTGGGTATCTGGGTGAAGCCATGAGCATGGGTGAGCGTACTCCCGTTGCACTCTTTAATGCACCAGCAGCAGCCAAGATGGCAGTGGGTGAGGCGATTACTAATATTCTGGCTGCTGATATTACTAGCATCGAAGACATTAAGTTATCGGCTAATTGGATGGCAGCTTGTGGTCAACCCGGCGAAGACGCCAAACTCTATGAGTCTGTTAAAGCAGTAGGGATAGAGCTCTGCCCAGAGCTGGGTATCTCGATCCCCGTAGGGAAAGATTCTTTATCGATGGCTACGAGTTGGCAGGATCACAATCAAGCAAAGCAAGTGGTTTCGCCCGTATCACTCATCATCTCGGCATTTGCTCCTGTGCGTGATGTACGCAAGACCCTCACACCACAACTGCAACCCCAGACCGATACCGAACTAATCCTGATTGATCTAGGACGTAATCAAAATCGGATGGCTGGCAGTATTGTGACCCAGGTATTTGAGCAAACGGATACACACGCACCGAATGTCGATCACGCAAGTGATCTCAAAGCCTTTACGAATGCCATCATTGCCTTGCGTGAGCGCAATGCTATCTTGGCCTACCACGATCGCTCTGATGGTGGCTTATTAGCCTGTATCGCTGAGATGGCCTTTGCAAGCCATTGCGGTATCTCTCTAAACGTTGACCTCTTGTGTATTGATCCACAGACCGAACCAGATTATGGTGATGCCAAGAACTGGGCTTCTCAGGTCAGCGGTCGTCGTCACGAGCAAACCATCCGCGCGTTGTTCAGTGAAGAGCTAGGTGCGGTCATCCAAATTGAACGATCGCAGCGCGATGCAGTATTTGCAGTCTTACGTGAATGTGGCATTAGCGCCTTTAGTCATGTGATTGGCAAACCTAATCAAAGCGATGCCTTAGAGATCTGGCGTGATGCCAAGTGCGTTTACACCGAAAGCAGAGTGCATCTTCAAAAACTCTGGCAGAACACCAGTTATCAGATCGCTCGCTTGCGTGATAACCCCAACTGTGTAGATAGCGAGTATCAAAGCGTAGAGGATGTAAGTGATCCTGGGATGAGCCCCATCCTGCGTTTTGATCCTAATGAGAACCCCAGTGCACCATTTATTAACAAGGGCACACGACCCAAGATGGCTATCTTGCGAGAGCAGGGTGTTAATTCCCATCTTGAGATGGCCTACGCGATGGATCTCGCTGGCTTTGCTAGTCATGATGTTCATATGAGCGATCTACTTTCTGGTCAAGCCAAACTTGAGGACTATCAGGGCTTAGTAGCCTGCGGTGGATTTAGCTATGGCGATGTGCTCGGGGCCGGTGAGGGCTGGGCCAAGACCATTCTGTTTAACCCACAACTCAGCGAGCAATTTGCAAGCTTCTTCCAACGTAACGATAGTTTTGCCTTGGGTGTTTGTAACGGCTGCCAGATGATGAGTAATCTAGCGAGCCTAATACCAGGTGCTAAGGCATGGCCTAAGTTCACGCGCAATCAATCCGAGCAATACGAAGCACGGCTTGTGATGGTAGAGATACTTCAGTCACCATCCATGTTCTTTAATGGAATGAGCGGTAGCCATTTACCCATAGCGGTCGCACATGGTGAAGGCTACGCAAACTTCAAACACCAAGGTAACGCACGTGAGATTGAACATAATCAATTAGCCGCCATGCGCTTTATTGATCATCAGGGCAATGCCACTGAGCGTTATCCATTAAATCCGAACGGCTCACCGCAGGGATTAACTAGCGTCACCACAGCCGATGGCCGGTTCACAGTGATGATGCCGCATCCAGAGCGCGTTTTTAGGAATGTGCAAATGAGTTGGTATCCCAAAGAATGGAACCAAACCAAGGATGGTGCCAGCCCATGGTTACGCATGTTCCGCAACGCCCGCGTTTGGGTGAACTAAGTGGCACAAACACGTTTACCCGCTGAGCCGGTCACGTTCTCAGAGTCCGGCGGGATTCGGTATTTGCATTTAGGAACACCATGGATACAAGGAGCCATGCGTATTCGGGATCCGAGCGAGATCTATCTCGAGTACTCGCAACAGATGATGGCCTGGTTACTCTTTTTACAGAGTAAGCCCAAGATGCAAATTGCGCAATTAGGCCTAGGTACTGGCTCCTTAGCCAAGTTCGCCCTTGAGTATTGCCCAGGCGTAATCAATACCGCAGTAGAGCTGAACCCAGCGGTCATCATTGCAGCCAGAACCATGTTTGATCTGCCTCATGATCATGACCAGTTAAAGGTAGTGCAAGACGATGCCCTGAGTTTTGTGAAGAATAAACGCCATCACCAGCAGTTCGATGTCTTGCAAGTAGATTTGTATGATGCTGATGCCAAAGGGCCTGTACTAAGCTCGCTCGAGTTTTATAAGGCCTGTTTTAATACCCTAAAGGCCACTGGGGTGATGACCGTTAATTTGTTCTCACAGCACAAAAGTTTTGATATCAACCTCAATAATATGTGCAAAGCCTTTCAGGGCAGGGTGCTGATATTCCCGGAATCACACGATTGCAATGCAGTAGCCATCGCCTTTAAGGGCCCTATGATCAATGCTAATTGGAAGAATATTGAGCAACGCGCCAAAATAATCCATGATCAGACTGGCCTACCGACTAAGTGCTGGGCAAAAGGCTTACGGTCAGTTAATGCTCGCCAGGAAGAGTGCTTACAAATTTAATGAAGATACAGATGAACTTTCTGGGGAGCCCAATCGCTAGGAAATTTAAAAACTATCTGTTCACCCTGATTAGCCTCTTTATTTGCTTTGCGCAAATATCAAATGCAGAGAGCGTTGGAAAAAAAACAGAAACTGTGACTGTAGCCAGTAAGCGCTTTACAGAGTCGTATATCTTGGCTGAGATTATTGCGCAGACCCTAAAAAATAACACGGATTACGAGATTAAAACCAAATTAGGGCTTGGTAATACAACCATTCTGTTTAGTGCACTCATACAAGGCAATATCGATGTCTATCCAGAATATCTTGGCACGATTACCAAGGAGATTTTAAAAGAGGACGGCACCCTCTCTTTGGAGCAGATCAACAAAAGATTACTTCCATTCAAAATACAGGCGGGTGTATTTCTGGGCTTTCAAAACTCCTATGCCCTAGCAATGAGAAAAGATCGGGCAATGCAGCTTGGGATCACAACAATTGCGGATCTTGCAAAACATCCAAGCCTAAAGATTGGCTTTTCACATGAGTTTCTGGGTAGACCAGACGGATGGCCTTCCATTCAGAAAATTTATGGCCTTTCAAACCTGAGCGCTAAGGGACTGGATCATGGCCTTAGTTATTCCGCTCTAGAAAAGAAACAGGTCGATTTAATCGATGCATACACCACCGATGCGCAACTCAGTAATGAAAAGATTGTCCTCCTCATAGATAACCAACGATTTTTCCCCTCGTATGAAGCCGTTTTGCTTTATCGTATAGAGAGTTTTAAAGATAAGCCTAATGCCTTATTGGCCTTAGAGGGTTTATCGCAGAAGATTTCGCAAATAGAGATGCGAAATATGAACGCTGAAGTGGAGGTGCAAGGGTTAACCTTTTCCAGTACCGCCCAATCGTTTATCATCAAAGAGCAAATATCTTCTGAGCCTCTTTCATTTATGAAGCAATTATTTGGGCCAGATTTTTTGCGTCTAAGTTATGAGCATTCTATATTGGTCTTTTTGTCATTGTTCATTGCCATGATCATTGGCATCCCGCTGGGGATTTTGACCTTCTGCAATCCCTCAGTAGGTAATCCAATGTTGTATGTATCCGGAATTTTCCAAACGATCCCATCTCTTGCATTACTGGCTTTCCTGATCACAATTTTTCAAACGATTGGCCCGCTACCAGCAATCACTGCATTATCACTTTATGCCTTACTCCCAATCATTGAGAATACTAATACAGGCTTGCTAACAGTTAATCCATCATTACGTGAGTCTGCCAGAGCTTTAGGGGCTAATCGATGGGTCTGTTTAGTAAAAATTGAGTTACCTGCAGCCATCCCTAGCATTGTTAGTGGAATCAAAATTGCTGCTATTACTGCAACGGGTACAGCCACCATCGCAGCATTTGTGGGAGCAGGGGGTTATGGTGAGAGGATAGCGCAAGGATTGGCGACCAATAATACGCAGACGATGCTTGCTGGAGCAATACCAGCCGCAATTTTTGCTACTTTGATACAAGCTCTTATCAGCCTCTATGCGCGCTTTGTGGCGCGCTCTCGAGCCTAATTATTCATTGATTAATAATGTCTGATCATTGTCAGTATTCTCCCCACCCAACGGCTCAGCAGCTGCGAGAGTGGATTAATAGTGCAAATGCGCTGACTCGTAAAATAATTGAAGGGCTTGCCCCAGGAAAAGAGCTCGTTCCACAACAAGCAACTCTTAATCCACCGTATTGGGAGTTTGCGCACATTACTTGGTTCCATGAGTTTTGGATTCATCGCAAGGGTCGTCAAGAATATCCATCTTTGTATAGAGATTCAGATGCGTTATTTAATTCATCAACCGTAGCGCATGCAGATCGCTGGAGCATTCCACCTCTATCGATTGAAAGTTTGTTACGGTATAACAACGAGGTATGCAATAAAACAAGCGAGCTTCTCAGTAAACCCTTAAGTGACGAAGATGCCTACTTTATACAGTTAGTGATTCATCATTACGATATGCATAACGAAGCATTTGCCATTATGTGGCAGTCACTTGAATATCCCATGCCTTTTGAGCCATACAGTGTTTCAACCAAGACAGTCTTTAATAAAAAGTTCATTGAGTTTTCAAAAACTGATATGACTCTAGGATCGTCCACTCAGCAAGGGTTCATATTTGACAATGAGAAATGGCAACACCCTCTGACTGTAGAGCCATTTGCGATATCAAGCTCAGCGGTCTCCAATGAACAATATCGTGAGTTTGTCTTAGCAAAGGGTAGCCAAGCGTTGCCAAAACATTGGAAGCAAGAAGGCGGGGTTTGGTATGAACGCTTTTATGACCAATGGCGTGTGATGGATGATCAGCAAGCTGTACGCCATATTCATTATGAAGACGCTGTGGAATATGCCACCCAGCAACATCTTCGCCTACCTACAGAGGCTGAGCTCATCTTACTCATGGCAACAAACCCTAATGACTGGCAGGCATCAGATTTGTGGGAATGGACCAGTAGTCCATTTTTACCCTTTGCAGGATTTACACCAGACCCATATCTTGATTATTCACAACCCTGGTTTGATGGTACATACCAAGTGTTAAAGGGTTGGAGTCCATTTACAGTGGAGCGCATGCGCCGTTTAGGATTTCGGAACTTCTATCAAACAAAGCGAAATGACATCTTTAGCGGCTTTCGGGTTTGCCGTCTTTAAATGCTCTAAAAAAAGTCACAATGTGACTGCCTGACTATACCCAGTTAATTCTAGATAGCCTCGGCCAATAACAACTTGGTTCTGACTCATTTCAACTGCCCCCTCATAGTAAAACCCACCCGTGCTAGCGCGAGCATCTACCTCCTGATCTTGCATAAGGGTTTGTAATCGAAACTCTTGATTACCCACCCGAATTAAAAAGCCTTTTGGGTAGTTTGCAAGGGATCGTGGCGAACTCCATTGGTCCACCGCCTCCCAAATAGCATTTGAGTGACGTTCCAGAACCCGACCAGTTTGATCACGTCGATCCCACTCACTGAACAAAGCCTTGCCTGCCTGATCTCGTATCCGAAAGGCCATGATGCTTCCTCCATTAAGAAGATTTATCCCAATCCAATCCCATCCAACTGCACCTGGCATTAGTAAGCTACTCGACCATTCGTGATCAAACCAGCCAATCCCAGAACGTTTAAGAAGAGAGGCCTGCTTGCCTTTTGATGATTTGTCTTTAATCTCAATTTGTGCTGTTACATTCAGCTGAGGACGGCTGTAGTAATAACTAGCGAGATCAGGGCTAGGGCCTTTGGCAGAAAAACCTTGATTGCCTCTTAAAACAGGCGTTTGTGAAGGAGTAGCTTCTAAACGTATCGTGAATGTATCTGCTGGAATATCAAATTGATAGCGATCATTTATAGTCCTCTCCATTGTCCAATTAGCTAATCGTAATTTTGTATCAGCAGTGTCAAATACAGCACCCGCAGTGCCAACTCGTCCTGCGACATCCGCATGGCGTAATTTTCTTTCTTCCGGAATGGCCAAGGCAGCATGCGCAAATAGGAGCTGGGTAGGCGCAAAACGACTTGGGTTATCCGGTGAATGTTGGGTTCGACTACGAAAGAAGGTAATCTGAAAACCTATAGCATTTTCACCTGAGCCAAGCCAACCAGTGAGATACCACCATTCGGTTCTAAATTCTGGGTGTGCACCGTGATCTCGTGGGAATATTAATTTTCTTGGACGAACCGGTGGATAGGCCACTGAAGAATTTGCCCATTGAGAAACAGGTAGAGCACAAGATATTGCTAATGCCTGCATAAAATAACGACGTTTACGATGGTGCATTACCATTCCTCTCGTAATGCAGTTATTAAATTTGCTGGGTTTAAATTATGCTTTGAAGCCAATAAGGCTGCTGCAATACCTGAGCTAATTAAAGCGAGCATAAGAACAATCAAAGCAAAGTACGGTACGCTTGTATCCATCGTCCAATGAAAGGATTGTGGGTTGATGCGATGGATTAATATCTGGCTCATTAATAAACCCAATAGAGTTCCCCAAATAACAGCTAAGCCTAACAATAGGCCTGATTCTGTACTAATCCAGGCCATTCGCTGAGTAGTTGATTGACCGAGGTAGTACACCAGGGCATATTCTTTCTGACGAAGTAGGGCTTGACCTGCAAATCCTGTCGCTACTGCAAAAAGTGCCACAAGAAGGGCGGCAATCTCCAGAGCATATGTTAGGGCAAAACTTCGATCAAAGATTCTTAACGATAGGGCCCGAAGGTCACTGCGATTCATAAACTCTTGATCGCGAAACTGTGGAATGGCAGTTCGAAGCGTATTAAGAACTGCGGCCGGATCGGCTTGATTGACCAACCAAATGGCGATACCTGAATACTGTTGATCACCGCTCATCAATTGGTATATGCCAAGATCGATAACCAGCGCACCATGCTGTCGACCATAGTCTCGAAAAATCCCTGCAACCCATACTTTTTGGGAGCCATGCCGTTCATTAAATGCCGGCAGTGTCTGAATCGTACCGGGACGCCAGTCATAAAAATCAACCATTGCTTCAGAGACATAGACCATCGGTAAGGATGACTGATCAGATAAAGCACTTAGTGGGTAGATCGGTCCAATTAAAGGAAGCGTTTGCGCTTCTCGACCCTGCTGGATTGGTCTAGCGATTAAGGTTACTTCAGGCCGATCAGATTGAAAAAGGACCTTACGTTGTACGTTTAGTTCATACCGTTCAATACCCGGAACCTTCTCAAGGCTAGCTAAATAATTAGGGTTCTTCAGAAACTCATCGCCTAAATTTAGCTGTTTAAAGTTTGCATATAAATCTGCTGGCAATACTTGGTCAAGCCACTGGGTCATCGAATCTCGAAAACTAGCAACCATCACCACCATGGCTACGGTAAGCGCGAGAGCAGCAACAACACCCGCAATTAGTCCTGCAGCGTTAGCCGGAGCGTGCGCCAAGCGCCAGATTGCAAATATGAGGGACGATGGTTGCTTTTGCCAACGAGATAAACTATTTACGAGACTTAAAAAACAATACTGAACTAACCATGGAATAAGCGCTAAGCCCGCAAATAATAAACATGCAATCGAAGCATATGCAGCTAGGGGAAGTTCATTAATAGCAGGCATAAATGCTAGAACGAAGCTAGCGAGGCTCAAGATAATAGCAATGCGATGATGCATAACAGGTCGCAATACGCGTTCAGCAGAGCCCGCTCTCAATTGTTCAGTAGGCCGTCTTGATGTTGCAGCTTTTGCTGGAAAGTAAGCAGCTAATAAACCAACTGCAATGGCAAGAATCCAAAAGCCAAAAAGAGCTAAGGGATCAATCTCAATGGGCGGTACTGTGCCAGAGAAATAACCTCCTCCTAAATCACCGCCTAAAACATTAAGTAAGACAAATGCGACAGTAAGCCCCAAGCCAATACCGAATAAACCTCCCAAAGCAGAAATACCTGCAGCCTGCGCAAGAACTAGAGAAAATATCCACTGAGAGCTTGCGCCTAAGATACTGAGAAGTGCCAGTTGGGATTGTTGTCGTAATACGGAAAAGCTAATGGTCGTAAAGACCAAAAATGCACCGGTAAAGAGGGCAACTAGCGCTAAGACATTTAAGTTAACACGGTATGCGCGCGATAAATTTGAAACGCGCCGATCACGCTCTTGAGAGCTGATTAACCGTACGCCAAGATTTAATTTCTGGAGAGCATTAGCTACTTCCTCGACCCCCTTACCATCTTGAAGCTGTACATCGATGCGACTAATCTTACCAAGCCCTCCTAAACGCCACTGAAGCGTCCCCAAGTCCATCACAGCAATCGCTTGGCCAATTGCACCCGGCACAGTACCAGCAACCTTGAATCGAACAGCCTTGCCTTCGTAATCGAGCGTAATGAGGTCGCCAACTGATAGTTGTAACTTTTGCATTGCGGCAGCCGATAAAAAGATGGCGTCCTCTGAAAAGAGTTGTTGCTGTTGATTTTCAGAAACAAACGGCATCAAAGAAGGTGATACACGACCCGCTTGAAAAATATCAATTCCGAGTACACGAATTTGTGCAGTATTGCGTTCTAAAACTGGACTGATTGCGCGGATTCCAAGCTCGGTTTGATATGTAACAATTTGGTCATATAGCTGGTCCGAGAATTCGCCGGTAGGCATGATGATTTGGGCCGAAGCCTGACCATTGACTAAATCTAAGGCGCGGCTAAATTCACTGAGAGCCGAGCGATTGACTGTATGAATGGCGACTGCCAGTGCAATACCCAAAGCAACGGCAAGTGCCGCTATCAACCAGCGGCCTGGCTGTGCCCTAAAGGCAGATGATAGTAACCAATAAAACAGCATTAGTTTGTTAAAAACAAACGCCGATCTAAGCGCTCAGCTGCTTTTTCTGAATGAGTCACCATTACTAAGGCGGCATTATGCTCACGACAAGTACGACACAAAAGCTCTAAGGCGAGATTAGCAGTTACTGGGTCTAGGTTACCCGTTGGTTCGTCCGCCAGAACAACTTTAGGGCGATGGACCAAAGCTCGTGCAAGGGCTATTCGTTGTTGTTCGCCCCCAGATAAAACGGCTGGAAATTGTTCATACGTAGCAGCCAGACCCAGTTCGCTTAAAAGTACCTGTGCACGATTTTTTGCTTGGTCAAGGGGCACCCCAGCGATCAAACAGGGCACCATTACATTTTGTAGAGCATTGAGATGTGGCATTAAATGGAAAGCCTGAAAAACGAAACCGAAGGCAGTACGGCGAAGATAGAGTTGCTCATTTGCCCCCATTGTTTTGAAATCTTTACCCTCAAATAACAACCGACCCTCGTCGGGTTGATCTAGCCCCGCTAAGAGATTTAGCAGCGTCGACTTACCCACCCCAGAGGCACCCTGAAGCGCAAGTTGCTCGCCAGCAGCAAGGGCGATATTGAGGTCTCGAAACAGCCAGCGATCGGCTGAGACTCGACGAGAGATCCCCTCAGCTTGAAGTAAGATCATTAAAAAGTCTTACGTTGAAGAATAAAGAACATGTTCGTATTGTTACATTCTCTTGCTATTTATGGGATCCACCAAGAATTTTGGCAGGCGTACGCATTCTCTTAATTCTCTATACAATTTTCCTATCCATTCATTAATAAGGTACAAAAATATGTCACATTATTTAAAAGCCATTCTTTGCTTTTTACTATTTAGTACTTCAATTAGCCTTAGCGCGCAAACTGTATTACGCGTGACAACGATCCCTGAAGAGGCGGCAACCGAGCAAATCCGCAAATTTGGCCCCTTGACTAAGTATTTAGAACGTACAGTAGGAATGAAGGTCGATTTTGTACCTGTTAATGACTATCCTGCTGCCGTAGAAGCGCTTGTTAATAAGCAAGTAGAGTTGGTATGGTTCGGTGGCTTCACATATGTTCAGGCTCAAATCCGCTCAGGCGGAAAGATCATTCCAATTGCACAGCGTGAAGAAGATACTAGCTTTCGTTCAGTGTTCATCACCCAAACAAATTCTGGGATTAAACGCCTTACTGATTTAAAAGGAAAGCAAGTAAGCTTTGGTTCCCAATCAAGTACCTCTGGTCATTTAATGCCACGCTCATTTTTGTTAGAGGCTGGAATCGATCCGGACAAAGACTTTAAACGGGTGGCCTATTCGGGAGCACACGACGCAACTATTGCAGCGGTTGTAAGCGGTCGAGTGGATGCGGCAGCACTTGATATAACGGTATGGCGTAAATTTGTTTCAGAAAATAAGGTTGACACCACCAAGGTCGATGTATTTTATACAACGCCCCCTTACTTTAATTACAACTGGTCAGTACACGCAGATATGCCCGCTCCTCTGCGCGAGAAAATCACAGCAGCGCTTCTCAACCTCAATATGAACAATCCAGAGGGTAAAGAAATCTTGACCCTCAATCGGGCTACGAAATACATCCCCACAAAACCCGAAAACTATAAAGGTTTGGAGAACGCAGGACGTAGTGCTGGCTTGATTCGTTAATCACGACGTGCCAAACCAACTCTCTGCTCGTAAGGACTTTGGCATCGAGCTTAGCGACGTCACTGCTTATCATCCTGCAGCGACTGCGCAAGCTCCCCCAGCGATTCAGGGGCTTAGTTTATCTATAGAGCCAGGCGAGCATGTAGCAGTCATCGGCCCATCTGGATCAGGCAAAACAAGCCTTTTATTAGTTATTGCCGCCGCTTTAAAAGTAAAGTCTGGAAAGGTCTTACTGAACCATCAGTCTGTTTGGGAGCTAGCTACTCGTAAACTACAAGAGCTACGAGGCAATCTTTTTTTTGCACCGCAAACCCCGCCATTACCTCCAAGACAACGCGTTATTACTGCCTTACTTGCAGCCAAATTACCAAGACAATCTTTCTTCGTAAGCCTAACTAGTCTGATCTATCCCAGGGATAGTAAAGAAGCTAGTGAGGCTCTTGCGCAATTTGACCTTGCCGATAAGCTTTGGCAACGGGTAGACCGACTCTCTGGCGGAGAGCGCCAACGGGTTGGCTTGGCGCGTGCCTTACTGTCTCCCGCAAAGATCTGGTTAATTGATGAGCCGCTCTCAGCCTTAGATCCAACCCGAGCACGACAGGCGATGGATAGTTTGATTACACATGCCAAAGATCATGGGATTACATTAATTACGAGCTTGCATCAGGTGGATGTAGCAACCAGCAAATTTCCTCGTGTCATCGGTTTGCGTGATGGGAAATTAGTCTTTGATCTGCCTAGCAGTGAGGTCAGTAAGGAACTATTGGCAGATCTGTATAGACAACACGAACACGAGCTGTACCAAAATGCGCCGGTCTTACCAGATAGCCCGCCTGAGCCAGCCCCAGTTAAGATTATTCATTGTCGGTGATCAGTGGTGACTGCAACTCTAGTTCAGCCTAGTAACCCCGCGCTCAGAGACCCGGCCTGGACCGGTCGACTATTTTGGTTCATTGCGCTGCTTATTCTTTTGGTACCGGCATTCGTAGCAACCGAGTTTAGGCCTTGGATTTTGCTTGAACCCGAGAACCTCAAAGTAAGCTCCAAATTTCTAGCTGATTTTTTTCCTCCCCAGACCAATCCAGAGTTTTTATTACTGATTGCTAAAGAGGCCTGGCGAACGATTGCAATAGCCACCGCCGGTACATTTCTGGCACTAGTGCTTGCGATCCCAATGACATTGATCTCAACACGAGTGTTATCAATCTCATCCCTATCGGGACGAATGCATCTTCTCCCTTTTGCCGTGCGTCAAGTAATCCGCTGGATCTTAATCATCCTGCGCAGCGTCCCCGAGTTAATTTGGGCTCTAGTATTTGTGAGGGTCGTAGGTCTTGGACCAGCTGCTGGGGTCTTAGCAATTGGTCTAACGTACTCAGGAATGCTTGGCAAGGTCTATACCGAGATCTTAGAGAGCGGTGAGCACCACGTGGCTACTAATTTAATGCGTAATGGCTCTAGCCGATTGCAGGCATTCTTTTACGGAGTCTTGCCACAGAACTCAACCGAACTAACTAGTTACACCGTATATCGCTGGGAGTGCGCCATTCGTGCATCTGCAGTACTGGGATTTGTCGGAGCAGGGGGCCTAGGGCAGCAACTGGATAACTCCATGCGTATGTTTAATGGCGGCGAAGTAGCAACCATTCTGATCGTCTTTATGCTCCTAGTTGGCCTAGCAGATCTATTAAGTGCATGGCTCAGAAAGGTCATGCAATGATTAACCCTCAAGCAAACCCATGGTTTCGGTGGAACTGCTCAGTGTGCTGGGTCACACTAGGCTTAGTGCTATTAACCATCCTTAGTTTTTGGACCCTTGATCTTCAGTTGGGCCGCTTATTTTCAGTAGATAGCGCTAAGCGTATGGGTCGGTTTTTAGGTGAACTACTATCGCCGGACCTACGAGCAATCTTTTTACATAAACTTTGGATCGCTGGGCTAGAGACTCTTGCGATGTCGGCAGTTGGCACTATCTTGGCAGCGTTCTTTGGCTTACTGCTTGCAATACCAGCTAGTAAAAGCCATGCTAATGATCCTGCGCATTGGCGCTTTTTGTGTCGCTTAGTACTAAACGGTCTACGCTCAATACCCGAGCTAGTGTGGGCCGCTCTAATTCTTATATCGGCTGGTCTAGGACCATTCGCTGGTACGTTAGCATTAGCACTTCACACCACGGGAGTGCTCGGTCGTTTGTTCTCGGAGTCGATTGAGAACGCACCGCAAGGTGCAGCGCAGGCACTGCGGGTTCAGGGCGCTTCAGAGAGCCAAGTATTTTTATATGCCACCTTACCCACTATCATTCCACAACTCATGTCTTACACGCTTTATCGCTGGGAGAACAATATTCGTGCGGCTGCTGTATTAGGCGTTGTGGGCGGCGGTGGCTTAGGACAAATGCTTGCTTTTCATATGGGACTATTTCAGATGCAAGAGACCAGCAGCATATTGATTGCCATCATTCTATTAGTCGTTCTGGTTGATACCATGTCATACGTCGCGCAACGCCTGATGTCACGCTAACCCCACTATGAACCCCTTAATCCTACAAGAGCTCACCATTGGTTTACAAGCGAAGCCGGCGCATATTGCCCCGAAGTTCTTTTATGACGAACTCGGCTCTAAGTTATTTGAAGCCATTACCTTGCTCGATGAGTACTATCCAACTCGCACCGAGGCGCACATTATGTCGCGTTACATCCACGAGATATCAGCGGCAGTGGGGGATTGCGATGCCTTAGTTGACCTAGGCGCTGGGAACTGCGCTAAGGCAAGCGCTTTATTTGAAAGTTTGCAGCCAAAACAATATTGGGCATTGGATATCTCAAAAACGTTCCTTGATACAGCAATTGCTAATCTACAAAAACAATTTCCTAACATTGCCATGATCGCCCAAGCATGCGATCTATCGCAAGCAATTCAGTTACCTGATATCGCTGCCCAGAAGAAGATATTTTTCTACCCAGGATCATCGATCGGTAATTTTGATCCCAAGGAAGCCCATCTATTTTTGCAAGGTATCGCTCAATTATTAAATGGCAGTGGTGGTCTGCTAATTGGGGTGGACCTTGTTAAGAATAGAGAAGTATTACATCGCGCTTACAACGATTCACTGGGTATTACGGCGGCATTTAATTGCAATGTCTTATTACACATTAACCGTTTAATCGGCACTAATTTTTGTTTAGAAGATTGGGAGCATGACTCCTTTTTTAATGAACAAGCATCTCGCATTGAAATGCATTTACGAGCCAAGCGAGACGTCACGGTTAGCTGGGATGGTCATTTGGCTGAGTTTTGTAAGGGTGAGACCATCCATACCGAAAATAGCTATAAATACACTCAGGCAGGTTTCCAAGACCTATTGAAGAAGGCCGGTTTTCAGAAAGTAGTCTCTTGGACTGATCAAAACCAGAACTTCATGGTCTGTTTTGCTAGTTTTGCATGAGGCCTAAATGGCTTAAAGCATCTTAGGCTCAATAGCTGCCTAAAGCC